>JASJCC010000096.1 GCA_030066175.1 Paracoccaceae bacterium
TACTCTGGGCGAGCGTTTCAAACACACGCAGGCTGTGGGTGAGTTGAAAGCTCAGCACGCCCTGCCCCCTTCCGACCCGGACCGCGAAGCCAAACAGATCGCGCGTCTGGAGGATTTGGCACGCCGGGCCGACCTCGACCCGGAATTCGCCAAGAAGTTCCTGAACTTCATCATCGCCGAAGTCATTCGGCATCATCAAAGCAAACAGACCTGAGGCGGACACACTCCCCGCCGAACACGCCATTATAAGGAGATTGAACAATGGCCCTGAAGATCAGACTCGCCCGTGGCGGCTCAAAGAAACGCCCCTTCTACCGCATCGTGGTGGCGGATTCGCGGATGCCCCGCGACGGCCGCTTTATCGAGAAGGTAGGCACCTACAACCCGCTGCTGCCGAAAGACAGCGAAGAGCGCGTGAAGATGGATCTCGAGCGTATCCAGCACTGGCTGGGCCAGGGCGCGCAGACCACCGACCGCGTGTCGCGCTTCCTTGAGGCCGCCGGTGTCGTGGACAAGAAAGAGCGCAGCAACCCCAAGAAGGGCACCCCGGGCAAAGCCGCCCAGGAACGCGCCGAAGCCAAGGCTGCCAAGGCCGCCGAAGCTGCGGAAGCCCCCGCCGAGGAAGCTGCCGAAGAAGCCGCAAGCGCGGAATAATCCGCCGCTTGCCTGCCCCGGCGGTCTATATGATCCGCCGGGGCACAACCGCCCGACAGGCCGCACCCGATGTTTCGCTTGTTCCGCGCTCCGGTTCTGATCCTGCTGGCCTTTGCCGCCGGGATCCTCTTTGAACGCTTCACCCAAAGCGACCGATGTGCGAAAAATGGCGGGCAATGGGACAGCGCCGGGTACTGCGCTTTTGAAGGACGTTGAAATGGCCGAGATGATCTGCGTCGGTGCCATTGCAGGTGCCTTTGGGGTGCATGGCGAGGTGCGTCTGAAAAGCTTTACCGCCGATCCGGTTGCGATTGCAGACTATGCGCCACTGCAGACAGAAGATGGCGCGCGCAGTTTCGAGATCGAGATCACCCGTGAGATCAAAGGCGGGTTTGCCGCCCGCCTGAGTGGTGTGCTGACAAAGGAACAGGCCGATGCGCTGCGCGGCACGCAGCTTTTTGCCCCACGTGACCGACTGCCGAGCCTGCCGGATGATGAGTTTTACCACGCCGACCTGATTGGCCTGACGGTGCTCGACACCGGCGGGGCCGAGCTGGGCCGCGTGAAGGCGGTGCAGAACCACGGCGCCGCCGACCTGCTGGAGATCCTGGTGCCGGGGCACAGCCGCACGGTGCTTTTGCCCTTTACCCAGGCGGCGGTGCCGACGGTTGATCTGGCCGCTGGCCGGATCATCGCCGACCCGCCGGAAGGGGTGTTTGAATGACGCGGCTGATCATCCATGCCGGGTTTCACAAGACCGGCACCACCACCGTACAGACAACGTTGCACACCAACCGGCGCAAGCTGCGCCGGCATGCGCGCATTCTGTTGAAACCCGACTTCCCCGCGTTGACCGACGCCGCGCGGCGGTTCTCCGTGGATCCGCATGCCACCACCCTGGCCGATGTCGCGTCCGAGGCCGTCGCGTTCTTTGCCACACTGGCAACGGATGATCCCCGTCCGCTGGTGATGTCATCCGAGGATCTGTCTGGCCACATGCCCGGGCGGCACGGGCTCGACCAGTATGACGCGGCTCCCTTGATCATGTCGCAACTGGCCGAGGCCGCGCGAGCGCATTTCGGCGACGATCTCGATCTGGTCTTTTTCTTCTCGACCCGCGAACGCACCGCCTGGCTGCGGTCGACCTGGTGGCAGAACCTGCGCAGCACGCGGCTCGATCAGGATTTCGACGTCTATTCCGATGCCATCGCCGCAGCCGCCGATCTGCCGCAAGTGCTGTCCGAGATTGCCGAGGCAGTAGCACCGGCCGTCGTCAGCGCCCTGCCACTGGAGGAAAGCACCGACATGCCGCAGGGGCCGATGACGCCACTTCTCGACCTGATCGACCTGCCTGAGGATCAACGCACCAAGCTGTCGATCCTGCCGCCAGAGAATGTGCAGCCGGATCTGGGGCTGGAATCAGTCTTCCTGGCGCTGAACCGCAGCGGCTTTCGTGACAGGTATCTCAACGAAACCAAAAAGCTTTTGCGCCAGATGGCGAACAGACAGCTGGATCGGGACTGACTGTTTCCACCCTGTTACCAAACCCTTAAGATTCGCGTCCGTCGCACCACGAAAGGGTCACATTGCCGGTGCAAATTCGCCTAGGTTGAAGGGATGTGAGTTCAGCGTAGGGTGTGATGGATTATCGGCTTTTGTTGACGATTGTGGCGCTGCTGCCGGCGCTGGTTGTGTCGGTCCTGCCTGTTGCAGCATTGTCGGGGCCCGTCACGATGGTTGTGGGCAGCGTAGGCAGCCTTGTGGCATTTGCCGCGTCTCTGCGCCCCGCTCCGCAAATGCCGGAATCGCCGTCACTTCTGCGCCGCGACGCGTTGCGCCAGCTACCGGAAAACCTGCCAGAGCTGCCCGAGATGCGCCGCGCCCTTGTGCCATTGCTCAAATACGGCGCCGGGTTCGACGCCATGACGATGCGCGATCAGGCCATCAGCCGCGCGCTTCAACTGGTGCGCGACCGCATGACCAAGACCCGCACAGACGCCTTGTCCGACCAATCCGTGCGCGAACTTTTTCTGCTCAACCAACTGCTGCGGGTCACCCCCGGGGAGGCCGGGCAGTTGGCGCAGCTCTTCCAGCGGCCCGATGTGGTGCTGGACCTGCGCGACCAGATCACCCAAGATCTGATCCGCCAAGCCGAATTCGACCGTCAGCACGCGATCTTCAACGCCGCGCTCGAGGTTTGGCGCAGTGACAAGGACGGCTCGATGCGTGAGATGCTGGCCGCCCTGCCCTGTGATGACATCGACCTTTGGCACCATGTCGTGCTGAACCACGACCCGCATGATGCCGAGCAGCGGCAGGCGGCGCTCTGGTGCGTGCAACAGGCCGGGTGCGACCGGGCCACAGTTGCCAGCTGGCTGACCTATCTGGCGACCGACGGGCACCTGATGACGGCCGCCGTGACCGGGGACACGGCCTATCTACAGGCGGTACGGGATGTGATCGACGCCTGGAATGCCGGAACGTACAAGCGGCAATCGCTTGCCCTTGCGCCGACTGACTCGCTGGTCGGCGCAGCACAACCGTTCCAAGCCGCACTGGAAGAGCTGGCGCAGGTGACAGACAGCGACCGCTGGCCGCTGCCCTTTGGCGCCTTTGTTGAATATACCGGCCGGACGCCGCGTCCGCGCGACGCCTGGTGCCTGGAGAGCGGCCGGCTGCGCACCGCGCCGCGCGCCGAAGACTACCTGACCGATATCTCCGACGCCGCCTGAGGCCCTTTGCCTTTCGCCGCCGCTCTGGGTAAGGCGGGGGGGATCGCAGACCAGGGGCGCTTTGCAATGGCCGACACTCCAAAATCCTTTGGACGCAAATCGATGCGCCCGTCGCTGCAACCGCGCAGCCTGATGACCGACGATCCGGAACTGGCGAGGGCCTGGCGGGCGCAGATCATCACGCTCTTCCCCGAAGCTTTTCCCGGCGTGCTGGGCCTGTCACTGACCGGCACCGCGCTGAAGAACGGTCTCTGGCAGATGCATACCGTGGGACTGCGTGAGTTCGGCGAGGGAAAACACCGCAATGTCGATGACACACCGGCCGGCGGCGGCGCCGGTATGGTGCTGCGGGCCGATGTCATGGGCCGCGCCTTGGAACATGCCCGCGCAACGATGCCACCGGCCGCGCCCATCCTCTATCTATCGCCGCGCGGCCGCCCGTTTGATCAGGCGATGGCGCGCGACCTGGCCCGCCGCCCCGGCGCCACGCTGATCTGCGGCCGGTTTGAAGGTATGGACCAGCGCGTGATCGACCACTACGGCATCACCGAAGTCAGCATCGGCGACTATGTCCTGACCGGGGGGGAGCTGGCCGCGCAGGTGCTGCTCGACGCGACCGTGCGTCTGCTGCCGGGGGTTCTGGGCAATGCTGACTCGGCGACCGAGGAAAGCTTCAGCGACGGGCTTCTGGAGCATCCACAATACACACGGCCCGCCGACTGGCAGGGGCTGCCGATCCCGCCGGTGCTACTCTCGGGCAATCATGGCGAGATCGCCAAATGGCGCCGCGCCGAGGCCGAGGCGCTGACCCGCGAACGCCGCCCCGATCTTTGGGACGCGTATCAAGCCCGCGATCCCGAATGACGGTCGCAATTTCCGCGACACCCCCGCAAAAACACTTGATCCCCTGAGCCCGCACGCTTATACGGCCCCAGTCTGTTGGCCCGCGCGGCTTTCGGACATGTTTTCTGTTGCGTTACCGTGCTTCTTCGGCACGGAGGTACCATCGGAAGACACGGCACACAGCAAAGCCGACCTGCATCTCTGGCGGGCGCCCCCGAAACGGGACAAGGCGGACCCGGACGAAGACACAGAGCTCTGAGGCGACAGATATCTTCACGGGCCAACCGTGAGCAGTTTAGGAGATGGTCAGATGGATCTGATCGCAACACTCGAGGCGGAACAGATCGCCTCGCTGGGGAAAGACATCCCCGACTTCAAAGCCGGCGACACCATTCGCGTCGGCTATAAGGTGACCGAGGGCACCCGCACCCGTGTGCAGAACTACGAAGGTGTCTGCATCAGCCGCAAGAACGGCGCGGGCATTGCCGGGTCGTTCACCGTCCGCAAGATTTCCTTTGGCGAAGGCGTCGAACGTGTGTTCCCGCTCTACTCGACCAATATCGAGTCGATCACCGTGGTCCGCCGTGGCCGCGTCCGCCGCGCCAAGCTTTACTATCTGCGCTCGCGCCGCGGCAAGTCGGCCCGGATCGCAGAAGACACCACCTACAAGCCCCGCAAGGGCGCCGACGCATAAGGACGATCCCGATGAAAAAAGATCTTCACCCCGAATATCACATCGTCGACGTCAAGATGACCGACGGCACGATCTACCAGACACGCACCACCTGGGGCAAAGAAGGCGACACCCTGTCGCTCGACATCGACCCCACCGTGCACCCCGCCTGGACCGGCGGCGGCACCCGCCTGATGGACCAGGGTGGCCGTGTTTCCAAGTTCAAGAAGAAATACGAAGGCCTCGGCTTCTGAAACAAGGCACATTTCTGAGACTGACGCCGTCCCTCGGGGCGGCGTTTTTCGTTTGGATTTGAGGTATTTCGCACACCCGCTGCGTTCGGATTTGACCGCGTGGTAAGACCCCTGCGTTATCGCCCCTCGCAACGCCACCAGAACGGGGCCGGATGCGTTGACGATCAAAGCTTGGATAATCTGGGCCGTTGCTTTGGCCCTGTGGGTGCCCGGGATGGGTCTGGCGGCCCCGTCGGCGAGTTTGGTCATGGATGCCCGCACGGGGGAGGTGTATCATCAAGAGGATGCCGACACGCCGCTGCACCCGGCGTCGCTGACCAAGATGATGACGCTCTACTTGGTGTTCGAGGCGGTCAAGCGCGGGAACATCGGAATCAACAACATTGTGCGCGTGTCCGAGCATGCCGCGTCCCGACCCGGATCGTCGCTGCACCTGCGTCCGGGACAAGAGATGACGGTGCAAGATCTGATCCTCGGCGCCGCCATCCGCTCTGCCAACGATGCCACAACCGCTTTGGCGGAGGCTGTGGCGGGGGACGAAGCACGCTTTGTTGAGCGGATGAACGCAACTGCACAACGGATGGAGCTGACCGGTACCACTTTCCGCAATACCCATGGGCTGACCGCCAAGGGACACCTTTCCACCGCGCGGGATATGTCGCGGCTGGGGCGGTTTCTGCTGTTTGATCACCCGGAATACTTCGCGTTGTTTTCCCGCACTGAGGTCGAGATGGGGGAACGTGTGCTCAACCACACCAACCGCCGTTTTTTGCGCGCCTATGACGGAGCGGACGGGATCAAGACAGGCTACACCAAAGCCGCCGGTTACAACCTGACCGCATCCGCCCGGCGCGGTGACAAGCACCTGATCGTCACGGTCTTTGGCGCGTCGTCCTCGGCGGCGCGGGCGACACAGGTTGCACAGCTCATGGATGCGGGTTTCGCCCGGGCGCCGGCTGACGCCACCCGCGTGCCGCCGGGTAAAACCCCTGGCCCCAAAGGCGCTTTCCTCGCGGGCCTGCAAATGACACCGGACGCGACGGTCCCTCCGCAAACCAAAACGCCCCGCCTGCGCAGCGGCTTGGGATCTGTGCTTGCCACCGGCGGCACATCAGCGCAATCGCCAGGCACCGGCCAGCCTTCCGCTGGCGGCGTCGCCTTGTGGCTCTTTCAGCAGTAATCACCGCTCTGGACAGCCGCCTCGCCCCCTGTCAGAATTTGATCAAATCACTCGCGGGGATGGCGCCATGAAGGACGAAAACTTTCTGAAAGAAAACAACGCCCGGCATCTGTGGCATCCGATGGGCCACCCGCGTGACAGCCTGGAAAACCCGCCCAAGATCATCACCGGGGCCGAAGGTGTATGCATCACAGACATCGACGGGCACAGCGTGGTGGATGCGGTTGGCGGGCTTTGGTGTGTGAACCTGGGCTATTCCAACCAGGCGATCAAAGATGCGATCAGCGAGCAGCTCCAGTCCCTGCCCTATTATTCCGCCTTTGCCGGTACCAGCAATCCGTCGGCCATCGAGGCGAGTTATGCCGTGCGCGAATTCTTTGCCGAAGACGGGATGGAGCGGGTATTTTTCACCTCGGGCGGGTCGGATTCGGTGGAAACCTGCCTGCGGCTGGCGCGGCAGTACCATCGCCTGCGGGGCGAACCGACGCGGACCAAGTTCCTGAGCCTCAAGAAAGGCTATCACGGCACCCATTTCGGCGGCGCGAGTGTGAACGGCAACAACCGCTTTCGTATCAATTACGAACCGCTCTTGCCGGGCGTCTTTCACCTGCCGGCCCCCTATCCCTACCGCAATCCGTTCCACGAAACCGATCCCGCCAAGCTGGCGCAGAACATCGCCGCGGCGATGGAGGACGAGATTGAGTTTCAGGGCGCCAACAGCATTGCGGCTTTCATCATGGAGCCCATCCAGGGCGCGGGTGGTGTGATCGTGCCGCATGAAACCTTCATGCCGCTGATGCGTGATATTTGTGACCGGCACGGCATCCTGATGATCGCGGACGAGGTCATCACCGGCTTTGGCCGCACCGGCGACTGGACCGGCTCACGCCATTGGGGCGTGCAGCCCGACATGATGTCGACCGCCAAAGGCATCACCAGCGGCTATTTCCCGGTGGGGGCGGCGCTGATGTCGGGCAAGGTGGCCGAGGTTTTTGAGACCTCGGACGCCGACGGGGCGATCTTTCACGGCTACACCTATTCGGCGCATCCGGTGGGCGCGGCGGCGGTGGTGGCCTGCCTGTCAGAGACGATACGGCTCGACACCAAGACAAACGCCGGCCCGCGGGGCACGCAGCTGTTCGAGGGCGTGCTAACGCTGGCCGAAAAACACGACATCATCGGCGATGTGCGTGGCGGGCATGGGTTGATGACCGGGATCGAGCTGGTGTCGGACCGCGCCAGCAAGACGCCGCTGGATGCCGGCACGGTCAAGCGTGTGCACCAGGTCACCTATGAGGCCGGTGCGATGGTCCGGATCGGCGCGCATAATTTCCTGATGTCGCCGCCACTGACCATCAACGAGGCGGAAATCGACGTGATCCTGAACGCCCTCGACGCCGGTTTTGCGGCCGCCTGACGGGTCGGCCACCCAGGCGCGGCCAAGCCAAAACCGGCGATGCGCGACACGTGGACGAAACACAAAATCCGGCCGCACGAATTGTCGCATCTCAGAGACATCTTTGCCCCAGGCCCTATCTAGCGAGGCAACCAGATAGGACCTTTTGAGGCACGTTTCTTATGGACACACTGCTGCTGTCGCGGATCCAGTTCGGCGCGAATATCTCGTTCCACATCCTGTTTCCGACGATCACCATTGCGCTGGGGTGGGTTCTGCTGTTTTTCAAGCTGCGCTACAACCGCACGCGCGACATGAAATGGATGGAGGCCTACCGGTTCTGGGTCAAGGTCTTTGCCCTCAGCTTTGCCATGGGCGTGGTCAGCGGCATCACCATGTCGTTCCAGTTCGGCACCAACTGGCCGGGGTTCATGGAAATCGTCGGCAATATCGCCGGGCCGCTCTTGGCCTATGAGGTGATGACCGCCTTCTTCCTCGAGGCGGTGTTCCTAGGCATCATGCTCTTCGGCTTTTCCAAGGTGCCGGGGTGGCTGCACACCTTGGCGACGTTCCTCGTCGCCTTTGGCACCACCATGTCGGCTTTCTGGATCATCGTGCTGAATTCGTGGATGCACACACCGGTGGGGTTCGAGATGCGAGACGGCGTCGCCCATGCGACCGACTGGATGGCGATCATCTTCAACCCGTCGATGCCCTATCGCTTTACCCACATGCTGCTGGCCAGCGGCCTGACCGTGGCCTTCCTTATCGCCGGTATCTCGGCTTTCCGATGGTTGATCGTCGACCGCTCACAAGGGGTGCGTGCGACGCTGACCACCGGTCTTGGCCTCGGCGCGCTGTTGATCCCGGTGCAGATCTTTGTTGGCGACCTGCACGGGTTGAACACGCTGGAATATCAGCCGCAAAAGGTGGCCGCGATGGAGGGCAACTGGGAAACCGGGCCGAACGTGCCGCTGCTGCTCTTTGCCATTCCCGATGAAGAGGCGCGGATGAACCGGTTTGAGATCGGTATCCCGAACGGCGCGTCACTGATCCTCAAGCATTCGGCAGATGGCGTTGTTCCCGGTCTGAATGACTTTGTGGCCGAAGACGGGACCGTGCTGCATCCGCGTGTGGCGCCGGTCTTCTACAGCTTCCGCGTGATGGTGGGCACGGGCATGGCGATGCTGCTGCTCAGTTGGGCGGCCGTTGTGCTGATGCTGCGCAAGCGCCGCGGGGTTGAGGGGCTGCCGACGCCCTTGCTCTGGGCGATGGTGCCAATGGCCTTTTCCGGCTGGGTCGCGACGTTGGCGGGTTGGTACACCACCGAGATCGGGCGCCAGCCCTGGCTGGTCCAAGGCGTGCTGACCACCAAAGAGGCGGTGGCCGACGTGCCCGCGCCGATGGTGGCGACCACGCTTGCGGCCTATCTGGCGATCTACGTGATCCTGCTGGGCGCCTATGTCAGCGTGCTCTTCTACCTCGCCACCAAGGCGTCCAAGGGCGAACGTGTCAGCCTGCGGCCGGCCTCGGGCCAAGCCTCGACCGAACTTGTGGCGGCGGAGTGACCTGATGACCCTCTTCGGCGATCCCGCTGTCTGGCTACCCCTGGCCTTTGCCGCCCTGATGGGCCTGTCGATCCTGATTTACGTGGTGCTTGACGGCTTTGACCTGGGCGTCGGCGTGCTGTCGCCGCTGGCCTCGGAGGAGGAAAAAGACCGCATGATCGCCTCGATTGGGCCGTTCTGGGACGCCAATGAAACCTGGCTGGTGCTGGCCATCGGCATTCTGCTGGTGGCCTTTCCGACAGCCCATGGCGCGATCCTGACGGCGCTCTACCTGCCCGTAGCCATCATGCTGATCGGCCTCATTTTGCGCGGCGTCGCCTTCGAGTTCCGCGCCAAGGCGCCGGTCCGCTGGAAAGCCTTCTGGGACAAGGCGTTTTTCTGGGGCTCGCTCATGACGTCACTCAGCCAGGGCTACATGCTGGGCCTCTATGTGATGGGGCTGCAGGTGACCTGGTTCACCCTGGGCTTTGCCGCCATCACCGCGGTGTTCCTGACCGTGGCCTACAGCTTTATCGGCGCCACCTGGCTGATCATGAAAACCGACGGCGCGTTACAGCGCAAATCCGTTGCTTGGGCAAAGGGAGGCATCTGGGGGGTTGTGCTGGGCATGGGCGCAGTCTCGGTCGCGTCACCCTTTGTCAGCGCGCGGATCTTTGACAAGTGGTTTTCTGTGCCCGAGATCTTTCTGCTGGCCCCCCTGCCCCTGATGTCGGCCGCGCTGGTCGCACTTTTGTGGTATGCGCTGCGCTACTTGCCCACCAAGGATGACAGCTGGGCGTGGTTCCCGTTTGTGGCCACCATCGTGCTGTTTGTGTTGGGATTCTTCGGGATGGCCTACAGCTTTTACCCCTACGTGGTGCCGGAACAGCTGACGATCTATGAAACCGCCAGCGCGCCAGAGAGCCTCTTCATCATCCTGATTGGCACGCTCTTCGTCTTGCCAATGATCCTTGGCTACACCGCGCTTGCCTACATCATCTTTCGCGGCAAGGCGACGGCGCTCAGCTACGACTGATCCGCACTGCGACCCTAAGGCCCATGACGCATTCACGGCCGTGAATGTATAAGGCGCGGAACACCGATTCCGCCCAAGGAGGGGCCTATGGACATCCGCAAACTGAATGACGACATCGCCGTCATGCCGCAACTGACCCCCGACCAGATGCAGGAGCTGGCCGACAAGGGCTACCGGTCGGTGATCTGCAACCGCCCCGATGGCGAAGGCGCGGACCAGCCCACCTATGACGAGATCGCCAAGGCCGCCAAGAAGGCGGGACTTGAGGCGCGGTATCTGCCCATCGTGTCTGGCAAGGTGCAGGACGACGACGCGCAGGCCTTTGGGGCGCTTTTGCGGGAATTGCCTGGGCCAGTTCTGGCCTATTGCCGCACCGGGACACGCTCGGCCACGCTCTGGTCGCTGTCACAGGCCGACCGCCTGACGCCACCAGACATCCTCGCCGCCACCAAAGCCGCCGGATATGACATGGCCGGCGTGGTCCGCCGCATCGTCAACGGTGGCAAGACCCCGACCGACGAGGGCGACGCCAAGTTCGACGTGGTCATCGTGGGTGGAGGCGCCGCCGGGATCGCCGTGAGCGCCAGCCTGAAAAGCCGCAAGCCGGGCCTCAGCGTCGCGCTGCTGGATCCGGCTGATATCCATTACTACCAGCCCGGTTGGACGATGGTTGGCGGCGGTGTGTTCGAGGCCGCGACCACTGCCCGCACCATGGCGAGCCTGATCCCGCAAGGGGTGCATTGGATCAAATCCGCCGTCGCCGCGTTTGAACCGCAGAACAACGCTGTCATCCTCGATGGCTGCCGCGTGGTGAAATACAACCGGCTGATTGTCTGCCCGGGGCTAAAGCTCGATTGGCACGCGGTCGACGGGTTGGTCGAGACGCTGGGCAAAAACGGCGTCACCTCGAACTACCGCTATGACCTCGCGCCCTACACGTGGGAGCTGGTCAAAGGCCTGCGCGAGGGCCGCGCGCTGTTCACGCAGCCGCCGATGCCGATCAAATGTGCCGGCGCACCGCAAAAGGCGCTGTATCTGTCTGGCGATCACTGGTTCCGCACCGGGCGGCTGAAGAATATCGACATCCAGTTCATGAATGCCGGTGGCGTGCTTTTTGGCGTCAAGGACTACGTGCCCGCTTTGGAGAGCTACATCCAGAAATACGGCGCCGATCTGAGTTTCTTCCACAACCTGGTGGCCGTCGACGGGCCGGGCAAAAAGGCCACCTTCCGCGTCGCCAAACCCGACACCGACCCGACCGAGGTGACCGTCGAGTTCGACATGATGCATGTCTGCCCGCCGCAGACCGCGCCGGATTTCATCCGCGTGTCGCCGCTGGCCGACGCTGCGGGCTGGGTCGATGTGGACCAGGCCACGCTGCGCCACAAGAGCTTTGACAATATCTGGAGCCTGGGGGACGTGATGAACGCGCCCAACGCCAAGACGGCCGCCGCGGCCCGGATGCAGGCGCCGATTGTGGCGGAAAACCTCGTCGCTGACATCCGCGGCGGATCGCCCAAGGCGATGTACAACGGCTATGGCTCCTGCCCGCTGACGGTGGAAAAAGGCAAGATCGTGCTGGCCGAGTTCGGCTATGGCGGGGCCTTGCTGCCCAGCTTCCCGACCTGGCTGATCGACGGCACCAAGCCGACCCGTGCCGCCTGGATCCTCAAGGAACAGATCCTGCCGCCGGTCTATTGGAAGGCGATGCTGCGCGGACGCGAATGGATGGCCAAGCCCGAAAAGGTCACGGCGGGCTAAACCCCCGTCACAGGCAAAGGCGCGGCCCCGAGTGCGGGGCGGCGCTTTGTCTCTTTACAAATTCCATTTTCTGAATACATAAGGCGCAAAGAACCGTCAGGACAGTCGATGCAGTTGCCCCAGATCACCCGTGCACAGTTGGAACGGCACCTGCCGATCCTGAACTGGTCGCGCAGCTATACCCGCGATACCGCTACCTCGGACGTCGTGGCCGCGGTGATTGTGACGATCATGCTGATCCCACAATCGCTGGCTTATGCGCTGCTGGCGGGCCTGCCAGCCGAGATGGGGCTGTACGCGTCGATCCTGCCGCTGGTGGCCTATGCGATCTTTGGCACCTCGCGCGCTTTGGCGGTTGGGCCGGTGGCGGTGGTGTCGCTGATGACCGCCGCGGCGATTGGAAATCTGGGTCTGACCGACCCGGCGCAGATCGCGCTTGCCGCGATCACGCTGGCCTTCCTCTCGGGCGCGATCCTTTTGGCGATGGGGGTGCTGCGGCTGGGGTTCCTGGCGAATTTCCTCAGCCACCCGGTGATTGCCGGCTTTATCACCGCCTCGGGTATCCTGATCGCCGCCTCGCAGCTGCGGCACATCTTTGGCGTCGATGCCCATGGCCACACGCTGATCGAGGTGGCGAGCACACTGTTCACCCACCTGCCGGAAACCAATTTCTTTACGCTGACCATTGGCATCGCGGCGATTGCGTTCCTGTTCTGGGTCCGCAAAGGGCTGAAACCGCTGCTTTTGTCGACCGGATTGCCGCCACGTCTGGCCGATGTCCTGGCCAAGGCCGGCCCGGTCGCCGCCGTGGCCGTGACCACATTGGCCGTCTGGCTCTTTGGTCTGCAGAACTGGGGTGTGGCGATTGTTGGCACCGTGCCAACTGGACTGCCACCGCTGACGGCGCCGTCGTTCGACCCCGCGCTCTGGTCGCAGCTGTTTATGTCCGCCCTATTGATCTCGATCATCGGCTTCGTCGAATCCGTCTCGGTCGCGCAGACGCTGGCGGCCAAGAAACGCCAGCGCATCACCCCCGACCAAGAGCTTGTGGGCCTAGGCGCCTCCAACGTCGCCGCCGCCGTGTCGGGCGGCTATCCGGTGACGGGCGGCTTTGCCCGGTCGGTGGTGAATTTCGACGCCGGGGCCGAGACCCCTGCCGCAGGCGCCTTCACCGCCATCGGCATCGCCTTGGCCGCCCTGCTGCTGACACCGCTGCTCTTCTTCCTGCCCAAGGCGACACTCGCCGCCACCATCATCGTGGCGGTTCTGAGCCTTGTGGACTTCTCGATCCTGAAAAAGACCTGGGGCTATTCCAAGGTCGATTTCATCGCCGTCGCCGCCACCATTGCGCTGACCCTCGGGTTCGGTGTCGAAACCGGGGTGTCTGCCGGGGTGATCCTGTCGATCGGTCTGCACCTTTACAAAACCTCGCGCCCGCATGTGGCCGAGGTGGGGCTTGTCCCCGGCACCCAGCATTTCCGCAATATCCTGCGGCATGAGGTTGAAACCCTGCCCGAGCTGGTCACCTTGCGGGTCGATGAAAGCCTCTACTTCGCCAATGCCCGCTTTCTCGAGGACTACGTGCTGAACCGCGTCGCCTGTGATCAGCCGCTCAAACACGTGGTGCTGATGTTCCCTGCGGTGAACGAGGTGGATATGAGCGCGCTGGAAAGCCTTGAGGAAATCAACAAACGCCTGTCCGAGATGGGCATTCGGCTTCACCTAAGCGAGGTCAAAGGCCCGGTGATGGACAGGCTGCAACGCTCCCATTTCCTGGATGAGCTGACCGGTCAGGTGTTCCTGTCGCAATACGACGCTTGGCGCGCGCTACAGCCGGACCCGCCCACGGGGACCGATCAGGAAAGCCTCGCGGCCCAGTAAAACCGCTGGATCCAGCGGGCGGCCATAACCCGCGCCGCCATCCATGTTGAGCCGGTTGCCATAATGCTGCGGGCATTCGATCGCCGTGTGGCCATGCACCACAAGCCGGCCGTGATCGCGCGGATCATCGAGGAACGTGCCGCGAATCCACAGCAGGTCATCTTCCTCCTGATCCTCCAACGGCACCCCGGGGCGGATGCCCGCATGGGCAAAGATATGTGCGTCGGTCTCGTGACAGAGCGGCAGGTTGGCGATCCAGTCCACATGCGCTTGCGGGATGGCGGCAAGGGCATCTGTATGGATATCTTTCAAGGCACGCTCCGGATGTGCGTCAACGCCATATGAGGCCAGCGTCTGGCGCCCGCCGATGCGGGGCGACAGCCAATCCAGTCCGGCGCTGGTGCGCGGATCGCGATAGGCCGGGTCCTGCAGAAACCGCAATAGGTAGCGATCATGGTTGCCCATCAGGCAAATCCACGGCCGCCCCTCTGCCTGGCCCTGCATCAAACGCGCCACGACACCCTTGGAGTCCGGCCCGCGATCCAGGTAGTCGCCGACAAAGACCACCGGGGCGCCGGCCGCGGGATCGCTGTCGATCACCGCAAGCGCCGACTCCAGCATCTCCAGCTGGCCATGGATATCCCCGACAACAAAAATGGCGCCCGTCATGGGCGCCATATTCGCAGCCTCATTCAGCAAGGACCAGCCCCCGCGCGCGGTTCAAGCGACGTCAAATTCCAGGCGCTTGACCTGCCTGAAGAGCCCGGTGTCGTTCAGCGCCTCAAGCGCCCGGGCGGGCACCGGTTCGTCCACATACAGCAAGGCAATCGCCTCACCATGCACCGACGACCGG
>JASJCC010000097.1 GCA_030066175.1 Paracoccaceae bacterium
CCGTCAATGACGTTGCCATCCCCCCTGCGCCACAAGAGCCGCCCCAAGGCAAGTGACGGCTGGCGGAAAACCAGCGGCCGCTTTACCTGTTCCTGTTCAACAAGTGGTATTTCGACGAGATCTACGACTTTGTCTTTGTCCAGCCGTCACTTGCCTTGGGGCGGCTCTTGTGGCGCAGGGGGGATGGCAACGTCATTGACGGGTCACTGAACGGGGTGGCCATGGGGATCATCCCGTTCTTCACCCGCCTCGCAGGGCGGGCGCAGTCCGGCTACATCTTCACCTATGCCTTTGCGATGGTGATCGGGATCGCGGTGCTGGTCACCTGGATGACGCTTTCGGGTGGGGGGCAGTAACATGGACAACCTTCTTTCCATCGTCACCTTCCTGCCGCTGCTGGCGGCTGTCATCCTGGGCCTCTTTCTGCGTGGCGGCGACGAGGCGGCGGATCGCAATGCCAAGTGGCTGTCGCTGATTGCGACCTCGGCGACGTTCCTGATCTCGCTATTTATCCTGTTCCAGTTCGACCCATCCAACACCGGGTTCCAGATGGTGGAAGAGGCCGAATGGCTCTTGGGCCTGCAATACAAGATGGGCGTCGACGGGATCAGCGTGCTCTTTGTGATGCTGACCACCTTCATGATGCCGCTCGTGATCCTGGCGAGCTGGGAGGTCACGACCCGCGTCAAGGAATACATGATCGCGTTCCTTGTGCTGGAAACTCTGATGCTGGGCGTGTTCATGGCGCTGGATCTTGTGCTGTTTTACCTCTTCTTCGAGGCGGGCCTGATCCCGATGTTCCTGATCATCGGCATCTGGGGCGGGGCGAACCGGATCTATGCGAGCTTTAAGTTCTTCCTTTATACCTTCCTCGGTTCGGTGCTGATGCTGGTGGCGATGGTGGCGATGTTTGCCGATGCGGGCACCACCGATATCGAGGCGCTGATGAACCACCAGTTCGCGTCCGAGAGCTTCTCGATCCTCGGGGTGCAGATCATTGGCGGGTTGCAGACCATCCTGTTCCTCGCGTTCTTTGCCAGCTTTGCCGTCAAGATGCCGATGTGGCCGGTGCATACCTGGCTGCCGGATGCGCACGTGCAGGCGCCGACCGCCGGGTCGGTGGTGCTGGCGGCGATCCTGTTGAAGATGGGTGGCTACGGCTTCCTGCGGTTTTCACTGCCGATGTTCCCGGTGGGGTCCGACGTGATGGCGCCGCTGGTGTTCTGGCTGTCGGCAATTGCGATTGTCTATACCTCGCTGGTCGCTCTGGTGCAGGAGGACATGAAAAAGCTGATCGCCTATTCCTCGGTCGCGCATATGGGTTTTGTCACTATGGGGATCTTTGCGGCGAACCAGCAGGGCATCGACGGGGCGATTTTCCAGATGCTGAGCCACGGGTTTATCTCGGCCGCGCTCTTCCTCTGCGTGGGGGTGATCTATGACCGGATGCATACACGCGAGATTGACGCCTATGGCGGGCTGGTGAACCGGATGCCGGCCTATGCGCTGATCTTCATGTTGTTCACCATGGCCAATGTGGGCTTGCCGGGGACCAGCGGGTTTATCGGTGAATTCCTGACGCTGGTGGGGATCTTCCAGGTCAACACCTGGATTGCGGCGGTGGCGGCCACCGGTGTGATCCTGTCGGCGGGCTATGCGCTGTGGCTTTACCGTCGGGTGGTCATGGGGGATCTGATCAAAGAGAGCCTCAAGACGATTACTGACATGACCCGCCGGGAAAAAGCGATTTTTGCGCCGCTGGTGGTGATGACGATCTGGATGGGGGTCTACCCGGCGCCCATTCTGGACCGCATCGGGCCGTCGGTGGCGGCCTTGGTGCAGACCTATGACACGGCACTGGCGGAGGCCGCAGCGGCCAACCAGTTTGCCGAGACGACGGAATAAGGAGCGCGCGAGATGATTGCGGCGGACCTCAACATCATCCTGCCCGAAATCCTGCTGTCGGTCTTTGCGATGGCCGGCCTGATCGGGGCGGTCTACACCGGCAAGGATCGGCTGGCGCCGATGCTGGTTTGGGCCACCTCGGCGGTGTTTGTCGCCCTGGCGGTGTGGATTGCGACCAACGGGTCGGGCACCAATGTGGCCTTTGACGGCATGTTCATCGACGATGGCTTTGCCCGCTTTGCCAAGGTGGTGATCCTTGTCTCGGCCGCCGCGGTGCTGCTGATGTCACAAGGCTATATGGAGCGGCGCGGGCTCTTGCGCTTTGAATACCCGATGCTGATCGCTTTGGCGGCGGTGGGCATGATGGTCATGGTCTCGGCCGGCGACCTTATGGCGCTTTACATGGGGCTGGAGCTGCAATCGCTGGCGCTTTACGTCGTGGCGGCGCTGCGCCGGGACAACGTGAAATCGACCGAGGCCGGACTGAAATATTTCGTACTGGGCGCGTTGTCCTCGGGTCTGCTGCTTTATGGCGCGTCGCTGACCTATGGCTATGCCGGCACGACGCTGTTTTCCGGCATCATCCAGACCGCAACCGAAGGCGAGATGTCGCTGGGGCTGCTCTTTGGTCTGGTGCTCTTGGCCTCGGGTCTGGCCTTCAAGGTGTCGGCGGTGCCGTTCCACATGTGGACGCCCGATGTCTACGAAGGCTCGCCCACGCCGGTGACCGCCTTCTTTGCCACCGCGCCCAAGGTGGCGGCGATGGCGCTCTTTGCGCGGGTTCTGCATGATGCGTTCGGTGGGGCGGTGGGCGACTGGCAGCAGGTGATTGCGCTTTTGTCGGTGCTGTCGATGTTCCTCGGTGCCGTGGCGGCGATCGGCCAGCGCGATATCAAGCGGCTGATGGCCTATTCGTCGATCGCGCATATGGGCTATGCGCTGATGGGTCTGGCGGCGGGCACGGCGTTTGGCGTGCAGGCGATGCTGATCTACATGGCGATTTACGTGACGATGAATGTGGGGACCTTTGCGTTTATCCTGCTGATGGAGCGCGACGGTCAGCCGGTGACGGATATCGAGGCGCTGGGGATGTATGCCAAGCGGGAACCGGGCAAGGCCTTGGCGATGCTGGTGCTGCTGTTTTCACTGGCCGGGGTGCCGCCGCTGGTGGGCTTTTTCGGCAAGCTTTACGTGCTGCGCGGGGCTTATGAGGCGGGGCTGGCCTGGCTGGCCATTGCGGGTGTGATCGCGTCGGTGATCGGGGCGTTTTATTACCTGCGGATCGTCTACTACATGTATTTCGGCGAGGATCGCGAGGATGCGCTGGACGGGGGCAAGAGCCCGGTGCTCTGGGGGTTTTTGATGGCCTCGGCGGTGATCATGGTCGTGGGGGTGGTGAACCTCTTTGGCATCGAGAGCGCGGCCCAGGCTGCGGCGGCGACGCTTGTCAACTGATCCAGGTGCGGTTTCGGCAAAGGGGGCGCGCCTGCGGCGCGCCGCATATGCTTTGGCGCGGCGGGGCCGCGCGTGGGGGGCGTTGCCCCCGTCACCTGCGGTGACTCCCCCAGAGTTTATCTCGCAAGATGAAGACCGGGTGCGGTGCAGGTGACCTGGCCGGACGGGTATGGGCGGCGGGTGCTCGCCGAGGTCGACAGCACCAATGCCGAAGCGGCGCGGATTGCAGGCGGTTTGGCGGGGCCCGAGTGGATTTTGGCGTTGAAGCAGTCGGCGGCGCGGGGGCGGCGCGGGCGGGTCTGGCATCAGCCTGCGGGGCAGTTTTCCGCCACGTTGGTTTTGCGCCCGGTGGAGCCGCCTGAGGTGGTGGCGTTGCGGTCCTTTGTGGCGGCTTTGGCGTTGCGTGAGACTTGTGTGGCGTTGACCGGGGCGGGCGCGCGTTTTGCGTTGAAATGGCCCAATGATGTGCTTTTGAACGGGGGGAAGGTCGCGGGGATTTTGCTGGAGAGCTTTATTGGGCCTGAAGGCGCGCGGCATCTGGCGATTGGTGTTGGTGTGAACCTGATCGCGGCGCCCGCGCAGAACGAGGTGGAGCCGGGGGCGGTGCGGCCGGTGTCTTTGCAGGGCGAGACGGGTGTCGAGGTGACGCCAGAGGCGTTTCTGGAAACGCTGGCGCAAAGCTATGCTCGGCTGGAGACGCAGTTTTGCGCCTTTGGCTTTGCGCCCATTCGCACCGAATGGCTGCGCCATGCGGCCAAGCTGGGCGAGGCGATCACGGCGCGTACCGGCAACGCCACCCATCAAGGTGTCTTCGAGACGGTGGACGATCAGGGCAACCTTGTCCTAAAGACCCCCAAAGGCCGCGTGCAGATCACCGCGGCAGACGTGTTTTTCGACTAGGAAGGGGCGCGCGATGCTACTCGCCATCGATTGCGGCAACACCAACACGGTTTTTGCGATCTGGGACGGCGAGCATTTCATCGCCACCTGGCGCACGGCGACCCAGCACCAGCGCACGGCGGATCAGTATTACGTTTGGCTGTCGACGCTGATGCGGTTTCAGGAGATCGAGGCCGAGATCACCGATGTGATCATCTCGTCCACCGTCCCGCGGGTGGTGTTCAACCTTCGGGTCCTGGCGGATCGGTATTTCAACACGCGACCCTGGGTGGTGGGCAAACCCGAGACCCTGCTGCCGGTGGATGTGCGGGTGGACGAAGGCACGCAGGTGGGGCCGGACCGGCTGGTCAACACGGTGGCGGGGTTTGACCTGTACGGCGGTGACCTGATTCTGGTGGATTTCGGCACCGCCACCACCTTTGATGTGGTCGCCAGCGACGGCGCCTATGTGGGCGGCGCCATTGCTCCGGGCGTGAACCTGAGCCTGCAGGCGCTGCACGAGGCGGCCGCCGCCCTGCCGCATGTGGACATCTCCAAACCGCAGCGCGTGGTGGGCACCAACACGGTGGCCTGCATGCAGTCAGGCGTGTTCTGGGGCTATGTCGGCCTCGTGCGTGAGATCTGCGCCCGGATCAAATCCGAGCGTGACCGCCCGATGAAGGTGATCTCCACCGGGGGCCTTGCGCCGCTCTTCCAGCAGGCCGAGGCGCTCTTTGACGATTTCCAGGATGACCTGACCATGCATGGCCTGACCGTCATCCACAAACACAACACAAGCGAGGGATAACCATGGCAGGCGAACGCCTTATCTACCTGCCCCTGGGTGGGGCCGGCGAAATCGGCATGAATGCCTATGTCTATGGCTATGGCAAACCGGATGAAGAGCGGCTGATCCTGGTCGATCTGGGCGTGACCTTTCCCGATATGGACGGCACCCCGGGGGTAGACCTGATCCTGCCGGACATCACCTGGCTGAAGGAGCGGCGCAACCGGCTGGAGGCGATTTTCATCACCCATGCGCATGAGGATCACGTGGGTGCGGTGGGGCATTATTGGGAACAGCTGGGCGCGCCGGTTTATGCGCGGGCCTTCACCGCCAATATCGCGCGGGGCAAGATGGCGGAGTTTGGCCATTCCGAGCAATCGGTGCGAACCGCCTCGGCCTGGCCGGAGACTGTCAAGGCCGGCCCGTTTGAGGTGGGGTTTCTGCCGATCTCACATTCGATCCCCGAGTCTTCGGCTTTGGTGATCGATACGCCCACTGGGCGGGTGATCCATTCCGGCGACTTCAAGCTGGATGAAACGCCGATGGTGGGCGAACCGTGGGACCCGGAGCTTTGGGCCGAGGTGGCCAAGCCTGGCGTCAAGGCTTTGGTGGTGGATTCGACCAACGTCTTTTCGGCCCATCCTGGCCGGTCCGAGGCCAGTGTTGGGCCTGAGATTGAAAAGCTGGTGGCGGGCGCCAAGGGCATGGTCGTGGCCACGACCTTTGCCAGCAACGTGGCCCGGGTGAAGATGCTTGCCGATGCGGCGGTGGCGGCGGGGCGGTCGGTCTGCCTGCTGGGTCGGGCGATGCGGCGGATGATCGAGGCGTCGGTCGAGACCGGTGTTTTGAAAGAGTTCCCGCGGGTGATCGCGCCCGAGGACGTGACTCAGATGCCGCGGGAAAACGTGATGCTGCTGGTGACCGGCTCTCAGGGGGAACGGCGCGCGGCCTCGGCTCAGCTGGCGCGAGGCAAGTATAACGGGATCACGCTGAAAGAGGGCGATCTGTTTCTGTTTTCCTCCAAGACCATCCCGGGCAATGAACGCGGGGTGATCCGCGTCATGAACCAATTCTCCGAACTGGGGGTGGACGTGGTCGATGACAGCTCGGGGCTTTATCACGTCTCGGGCCACGCCAACCGGCCGGACCTCGAGGCGCTGCAGGATCTTGTGAACCCACAGATCGTGGTGCCGATGCATGGCGAACACCGGCATCTGCGCGAACATGCGCGGCTGTCGGATCGGCGGGGCCGCCAAGGCGTGCTGGCGGTCAACGGCATGATGATCGACCTTTCCGGCAACGCGCCGACGGTGGCCGAATATATCGAGACCGGGCGGACGTATCTCGACGGCTCGGTGCACATCGGCGCGCTCGACGGCGTGGTGCGCGACCGCATCCGCATGGCGCTGAACGGGCACGTGATTGTGACCGTGATCCTTGATGAAAACGACGACCCGCTGGGCGAGCCCTGGTGCGAGATCATGGGCCTGCCGGAAGAAGGCCGCTCGCGCGCGCCATTGGTCGATATCCTGGAAGAGGACCTCAGCCAATATATGGGCCGCGCCGGAGACAAGACCCTGCGCGACGATGACAAGCTGGAAGAAGGCTTGAAACGCGTTGCACGACAGTCGACGGTGAACGAGATCGGCAAGAAACCCGAAGTGACAGTGGTGGTCAGCCGGCTAGCGTAATATGGTACTACTAGATTTCATAGTCCGAGAAAATAAGATTCCATAACCCGAGATAATACTTGTGGATAACATAATCTTTTCTGATGGTTTCAATGCGTATGCGCTGCCCTTTGTGTTTGTGCTGCTTGGAGTGCTTGCTAACCTACTTGGAAAGCCGGATAGCCAAAAGCATGTCTATCGTAACGATTTTGCTGTGTGCTCCACCGTTTTGCTTTTATCGATTTCGACGGTGTTCGCTGATGCGCATGCGTTCCAGAACAGCGCGGAAGCAACCGCCGAGGCATTCTTGAGTTGGGTTCTCATCCTTGTCTTTTGTTTGATGCTTTCGTTGGTCCATGACCGAATTACATCCTGGATTGACGAGGCAAACGGTACTCCTACCTATCGTAAGCACTTGTTATGGGGGATTTGGCTCCCAAATGTTGTTAGTGTTGTAATCTTTATGGTATACAAAGCGTCAATCGGCTAGTCAGGTGAAGACGATGAAAATCGAGAGTTGGACCAAAGTCTTCTCGTTCTTGTCAGACCTTTCGGGAAAAGAACTGATTGTTGCCTTAGTGCCGGTACTGCTCATCGTGCCTGGCGTGCTGGACGAGTTGATTGTTGCGGCAATTATCTTTGTGCTTGCTGCGCCCTACTTGGCTTTTCGGTTTTACGTTATTCATCAGAGAGAAGCGTTTCTCACAATGATTGACAGCGCGGAAGTTAGCGGTCGTATCTCGAAAGAGCGCGCAAACGAAGCGCGACACGACTTGAACCACATCACCGTGGGGAGATGACCATTAGAAGTGCCTAGCTCGCGCGGCGTTGCTCGAAGCTGAGCGCGATGAATTCGGGCATGTGGTCGCCCATGCCGACGACCTTGTTGCCCGAGCCAGAGCGGCGGTCGCTGCTGCGGGAGCGGGTGGTTTTGGGGGCTGGCTCTTGCGGTGTGCTCGCCTCGGCCTCCGCCGGTTTGTCAGATTTGCGCGAGCGCGAGCGGCTGCGTGATGACCGGCTGGGTTTCTTTTCTTCGGTCTCCGCCGCACCCTCTGCCTCGGGCGCCTTGTCAGCCTTCAACGGATTGTCGAGGCGCGGGATTTCCTTCTGGATCAGCTTTTCGATCGCGTCGAAGTTTTTCTCATCCCGCGGAATGCAGATCATCAGTGCCTTGCCTTCGCGCCCGGCGCGGCCGGTGCGGCCGATGCGGTGGACGTAATCTTCGGCATGGCTGGGCACGTCGAAGTTGAACACATGGCTGACCGAAGGCACGTCGAGGCCACGCGCGGCCACGTCCGAGGCGACAAGGAATTTCAACTCACCATTGCGGAAGCCGTCCAGGGTGCGAGTGCGCTGCGACTGATCGAGATCGCCGTGGATCGGCGCCGCATCATAGCCGTATTTCTTCAAGGATTTCGCGACGATATCGACATCTGTCTTGCGGTTGCAAAAGATGATCGCGTTGGTGCAGGTCTCGCCTTCGCTGTCGATCAGCATCCGCAAAACCCGGCGCTTTTCGCTGGGCTCACGGTCGCGGCGGGAGCCTTTGAACATCACCACACCCTGTTCGATCGTCTCGGACGCGGTGGCCTGGCGGGCGACCTCGATGCGCTCAGGCGCCGAGAGGAAGGTGTTGGTGATGCGCTCAATCTCGGGCGCCATGGTGGCGGAGAAGAACAGCGTCTGGCGGGTGAAGGGCGTGAGGCCAAAGATCCGCTCGATATCGGGGATGAACCCCATGTCGAGCATGCGGTCGGCTTCGTCCACCACCATGACCTTGACGTCCGACAGGATCAGCTTGCCACGCTCAAAGTGATCGAGCAGGCGGCCCGGCGTGGCGATCAGCACGTCGACGCCCTTGTCGATCAGCACGTCCTGTTCCTTGAAGCTGACGCCGCCGATCAGCAGCGCCTTGGTCAGCTTGACGTGTTTGGCGTAGGTGTCGAAATTCTCGGCCACTTGGGCGGCCAATTCGCGGGTCGGGCAGAGCACCAGGCTGCGCGGCATGCGCGCGCGGGCGCGGCCACGGGCCAGCATGGTGATCAGCGGCAGGGTAAAGCTCGCGGTCTTGCCGGTGCCGGTCTGGGCGATGCCCAGCACGTCGCGGCCTTCGAGGGCGGGGGGAATGGCGCCGGCCTGGATCGGGGTGGGCGTTTCATAGCCCGCCTCGTCAATGGCTTTGAGCACCTTGGGGTTCAGGTTCAGGTCAGAAAACTTCGTCATGTATGTCCGTGTCTGCGGACACTGACTTGGCCCGCGCGTCTGAGTGGATCGGGCCCGTCTGGCCCTGCGGTTCGTCGCATGCCGATCCCGTGCGCGTATGTATCTGCAAAGCGACGCAAAGGTCAATCAAGAGCCGTGGGGTACGGCGGGGGACGCGGGCCGATTGTTGCGCATAGGCGAACAATCGGGTGGGAAAGCAGCGATTGATGGGGATTTAGCGCTTAGGACGCGTTCGGGAAGTGTTTGTCGCGCAGGCTGTCGAGGTCCATCTGGTGGCGGCGCAACAGGCCGTGTTGGTCGAGTTTGGCGCAAAGGGCGGTGTCGGCGGTGCAGACCTCGGCGAAAAAGCGGCGGAGGCCGGCTTCGCCTTCGGTGGCTTCGATGGTTTGGAAGAGATCGTGCAGGTTGAGGGCGGCGCCCTGGCGGACCTGGGGTTTCAGCTCGGCCCGGTAAGAGCCTTTGGTCAGGCGAAAGCGGTAGGCGGCGATGAAATGCTCCCAGCTGTCGGCGTGGAAATGGCCCAGTTCCGTGCCGCTGAGTTCGACCATGCCGGGGTTCTGCACGTCCTGATGGATGATGTTGTGGATTTTGATCTGCAGCGGTTTCAGCCCGGTGCGGAAGAAGAGCTTGCCCGCCACGTGGCTGAGCATCCCGCCCGACAGGTGCTGCGCCCAGTCACCAAAGCAATCTGTTGCCGCGGTGTTGCGGGCCTGTTGATCGAGATGGAAAGCTTTAAAGGCGGTTTCGCCCAGGGCAGTGCCGGTACCTGGGGCCAGCGCCTCGACCGGGCGGACGCGGGCGCAGAGGGTGGTGTCGGGCAGGGCGGCGAGTTGGTCGGCGATGGACGTCGCGGGCAGCAGGAATTCATCGACGTCGATATGGGCCAACCAGTCGGTTTCGGGTTTGCGGTTGTTGGCGTGCTGGGCGTTTTTACCCTGGCGGACCTGGTGTTTCACCGGCCGGCCGTTGCGTTTTTCCCAATAGGCGGCGTCAGTGTGCAGGGCGCGTATCTTGGGGTGCGCTTGTAGGGTCGCCAGCGTGTCCGGCACGTCGTCGTCAAGGTAGAGGTAGAGGCGGTGGGCGCCGAGCTCGAGATGCCAGGCGGCGAAATTGAGGATCGCGGGCAGGGGGGCCTTGATCGTCGACACGATGCCCCAGCGGGTCATGGCAGGGCTCCGAAGACGCGTTTCACGGCGGCGTCTGGGTCAAGCTCGGCGGTGATCAACATGCGGTGGGCCGAGAGGCGGGCGCGCAGCTCGGGTGTGTCGGCGCAGACCTCGTCGAAAAAGGCGCGCAGCCCGGCGTCGCCTTCTTCCTCGAGCAGGAACTCCATCAGGGCAGCCTGGCCCAATTCGGGCCGTTCCGAGCGTGGACGGTAGGAGCCTTTGGTCCGGCGGAATTCCAGATGGGCGCGGAAATGCTCCCAGCTGGGGGCGTGTAGATGGGCGAGGTAGAGGCCCTCGGGTTTGGCGCGGTTGGTGGCGTCCTCGCCTTTGTATTTCAGCGTGTGGATGCCAAGGCGGGTGTCGGGAATGCCGGTGCGGACAAAGACCTTGCCCAGGGTGTGGCTGAGAAAACCACCATAAAGATGAAGACCGAAGGTGGGGTAGATGTCCTGCAGCGTTGATTTCGGCACACCGGCCTGTTTGTGGGTGAGCTTGAAATGCGTGGGCAGGCCCTCGTCTGTGGCGAGCGCTTCGGCCGGTGGGACGCGGGCGAGGGCGGTGGCGGGCGGCAGGGCGGCGAGGGTTTCGGCCATCGGCTGGCGGGTCAGCAGGAATTCGTCGACATCGATATGGCCGAGCCAGTCGAGATCCGCGCTGACCGCACGCAGGCAGCGCGTGGCGTTATAGGCCTGGCGTAGCTGATGCGCCTCCATCCGGGTTTTGCCGGTGGAGCGCCAATAGGCATCGTCACATTGGGTGATGTGGATGCGTTTGTCGCGGGAGAGGAAGGCTTCGGCCTCGGGGTCGGGCACGTCAAGATAGATGTGCAGCGCATGGGCGCCGCGTTCCAGGTGATGAGCGGCAAAGCGCGCGATCTGCGGCAGCGGCGCCTTGATCGTGCTGACGATGCCCCAGCGCAGGGTGTCAGGGGTGAGGTGCAGCCGGTCGGCCGGGACGGGGGCGATATTGGCGCCTTCTTTGGGCTTTTTCGCCGGCACGCGGCGTTCCTTGCGTTGCCGCATGGTCCTCAGCCGGCGAAAGACGCCCCGTTCGTCATGGATCAGCGCGTCGATCAGGTGATGCGCCAGCGGGGCGATGACTTCGTCGCCCTCGGCCTCTTGCCAGAGCCGCGCCAGCAGGTTGACGTCAAGCCCGCCGCCGCTGATCGAATAGGCATCCATTTCCAGCGGCAGCTTGGCGCGGACTTTACCATCGAGCGTGAAGGGCTTTTCCGGCGGCAGGCCGGCATAGAGCCGTTCGGATTCGTAAAGCTTCATGGCGCCGAAGAGCGCGGTGAGCGCGAGGCCGACGCTGCGCTGGGTCGGCGTGGTGCCGTGATCGCCGAAGGTGGTGATCGACGAGACTTGCCAGCGCGGATCAAGCTCGGTGATCAGATGCGCGCCCTGTTCGGCCCAGAGGCGCTGGAAGAGGATGGGCGCCTGGTCGGGCCAGGCGCGTTTGCGCAGGTGTGAGATCAGGAGACCGTTGAGGAATGACGCCTCGGAGAGGCCGATGAATTCCTGGCGCAGGGTAAAGCGTTTGCGGTGGTAGTGGGACCGGAAAGGCGGTTTTTCGTTAGCGTCCTCGCCCGGGTCGGTGACGCGGGACTGGGTGAGGGGGGCGAGTGGGATGTCTGGATCGGGCAGGCCTTCGCCGGGGCCGTGGTCAAACGGATCGCGGCGGCCTTCGTATTGTGCCAGCAGCGCCTGGATGCCGCCGGGATAGGTGGGGGTTCTGCTCATGGGGGTAAAGTGGCGGGTTCGGTGCTTTTGAGCAAGTCGTGATCCAAATGTGCGCCCTGCGGGCGCGCAGGATATCTCGCCCTCCGCCTGCGGCTGCGGGCTCGGGCCGCGCAGTTCCACGCTTGGCGCGATTGCCGTGAGGCGTTGCCTTTGGGTAGGCGCTGGGGCATGGGTGCGGCATGAGCATGACATCGTTTGAATTGATCGCGCGGGATGGCAAGGCGCGTTTGGGCAAGATCACCACGCCGCGGGGCGAGATCCGTACCCCGGCCTTTATGCCGGTGGGGACGGCGGGCACGGTGAAAGGCATGATGCCGGAAAGTGTGGCGGCGACCGGGGCGGATGTGCTGCTCGGCAATACCTATCACCTGATGCTGCGGCCCGGGGCGGAGCGGGTGGCGCGGCTGGGTGGGCTGCACGCTTTCATGAATTGGGAGAAGCCGATCCTGACGGATTCGGGGGGCTTTCAGGTGATGAGCCTGGCGGGCCTGCGCAAGCTGACCGAGGAGGGAGTGACCTTCAAAAGCCATATCGACGGGTCGAAACACGCGCTGAGCCCGGAGCGGTCGATGGAGATTCAGCGGCTTTTGGGCAGTGACATCGTGATGGCGTTTGACGAATGCCCGGCGCTGCCGGCGGAGCGGGGCCGGATTGCCGAGAGTATGCAGCTGTCGATGCGGTGGGCGGCGCGGTCGCGTGAGGCCTTTGGGGATCGGCCGGGGCATATGCTCTTTGGCATTCAGCAGGGTGGGCTGGATGAGCATCTGCGCGGGGAGTCGGCGGAGGCTCTGCGTGCCATTGGCTTTGACGGCTATGCGGTGGGTGGTCTGGCCGTGGGCGAGGGGCAGGAGGCGATGCTGGGGTGCCTCGATTATGCGCCGGATCAGCTGCCCGAGGAAAAGCCGCGTTACCTCATGGGGGTGGGCAAGCCCGATGACGTCGTCGGGGCCGTGAAGCGTGGCATCGACATGATGGATTGTGTGCTGCCGTCACGCTCGGGGCGGACGGGGCAGGCCTGGACGCGGCGCGGGCAGGTGAATATCCGCAATGCCCGGCATGCAGATGACCCGCGCCCCCTGGACGAACACTGCAGCTGCCCAACCTGCCGGGGCTATTCGCGGGCTTATTTGCATCATGTCTGCCGGTCGGGTGAGATGATCTCGGGCATGTTGCTGACCTGGCATAATCTACATTATTATCAAGAGATTATGCAGGGGATGCGCGCGGCGATTGCAGTCGGGACGTTTGAAGCTTGGGAACAGGACTTCCACGCGCAAAGAGCGCTGGGGGATATCGAACGGCTGTGACGTCTGATGCCTTGGTGGGGCGTCGGCGAGTGTCTGGATGGCAATGAAACAGATAACACTTCCGGTGTCTTTCAAACCCGATCATGCGCCAAAGACACCAGCGCAAAGGAATTTCGCAGGCGCGTCAAATACCTGCCCCGCGCGGGAGCGTGCGGTGCAAAACGCCGCTTGCACCCCCGGCGCTGCGGGGTCATGCTGGCGGCCGAGGGTCCAAGTGCGCGGTTGAAATCGCTTCCGCGGCACCCAATTTACCCTTGATACCGGGGATGACCTTATGCTGCCGCCAAGCGGGGCCAGGGCGTCCTGCCAAAAACAGGATACGAGCATGCAAAACCCTCTCAACTCCTCTTACCCGGTGCTGCCGCTGCGGGACATCGTGGTGTTCCCGCACATGATCGTGCCGCTTTTTGTTGGGCGTGAAAAATCGGTGCGCGCGCTGGAAGAGGTGATGAATGACGACAAGCAGATCCTGCTTGCCGCCCAGATCGATCCGTCGATCGACGATCCCGAATCCGACAGCATCTACAAGGCCGGGGTGCTGGCCAATGTGCTGCAGCTGCTGAAGCTGCCCGATGGTACCGTCAAGGTGCTGGTCGAAGGCCAGAGCCGGGTGCGGATCGAAGACTACCTGCCCAATGACAGCTTTTTTGAGGCGCACGCCGCCTACCTGACGGAAATGCCGGGCGATACCGCCGCGATCGAGGCGCTGGTGCGCACCGTGGCCGAAGAATTTGAGCGCTACGCCAAGGTCAAGAAGAACATCCCCGAAGAGGCGCTGGCCGCCGTCGGGGAGGCGACCGAGCCTGCGAAACTGGCCGATCTGGTCGCCGGGCATCTGGGCATCGAGGTCGAACAAAAGCAGGAGCTTTTGGAGACTCTGTCCGTCAGCGAACGGCTCGAGAAGGTCTACGGCCTGATGCAGGGCGAAATGTCGGTCCTGCAGGTCGAGAAAAAGATCAAGACCCGCGTCAAGAGCCAGATGGAGAAGACCCAGCGCGAGTACTACCTGAATGAGCAGATGAAGGCCATTCAGAAGGAGCTGGGTGACGGCGAGGATGGCCAGAACGAAGTGGCCGAGCTTGAGGCCAAGGTGGCCGAGACCAAGCTGAGCAAAGAGGCGCGCGAAAAGGCCGATAACGAGATCAAGAAGCTCAAGAACATGAGCCCGATGTCGGCTGAGGCCACGGTGGTGCGCAACTATCTCGACTGGATGCTGTCGATCCCGTGGGGCACGAAATCGCGGGTGAAGAAGGATCTGAACCGCGCGCAGGACATCCTTGATGCGGATCACTACAGCCTCGAAAAGGTCAAGGAACGCATCGTCGAATACCTCGCCGTGCAGGCGCGGTCGAAAAAGCTCAAAGGCCCGATCATGTGCCTTGTGGGCCCTCCGGGTGTGGGCAAAACCTCGCTGGGCAAGTCGGTTGCCAAGGCCACGGGGCGCGAGTTTATCCGCATCTCGCTGGGCGGCGTGCGCGACGAATCCGAGATCCGCGGCCACCGCCGGACGTATATCGGCTCCATGCCCGGCAAGATCATCCAGGCGCTGAAAAAGGCCAAGACGACGAACCCGCTGATCCTGCTCGATGAGATCGACAAGATGGGCCAGGATTTCCGCGGCGACCCGGCCTCGGCCATGCTGGAAGTGCTTGATCC
>JASJCC010000012.1 GCA_030066175.1 Paracoccaceae bacterium
TCGGTGATCAGGTCACCTGCGCGCAGACCTTCCTCATAGGCTTCGCTGTCCTCGGCAACATCTGCCACGACCAGACCTTCGGCACTTTCCGGCAGGCCAAGCTGCTCGCGAAGCTCATCGGTGATGTTGCTTACCGTGAGGCCCATGAACTCCCGCGTCACCGGATCGTCCCGATTGATCGACGCCGGCACCGCACGTTCCTCGTCTTCCCGACGTCCGAGAGTGACACGCAGCGTTTCGGTCTCACCGTCGCGGAAGACCAGAACGCGGACCTCCTTGCCGATGGCCGTGTTGCCGACCTGTCGGACTAGACCGCGGGTGTCTTCGACGTCGATGCCGTCAAAGGACAGGATCACGTCGCCCGCTTCCATCCCGGCATCGAGCGCCGGCCCTTCGGGGACATCCGTCACAAGCGCTCCGCGCGCTTCTTCGAGGCCAAGTCCTTCGGCGAGGTCGTCGGTGACGTCCTGAATGCGGACACCCAGCCAGCCCCTGCGCGTTTCGCCGAAGTCGCGAAGTTGCTGGATCACGTTCTCCGCCACGCGGCTCGACATCGCGAAGCCGATCCCGATGGAACCGCCGTTCGGGGAAAGGATGGCCGTGTTCACACCGATCACGTCACCGTTCATGTTGAACAGCGGACCGCCCGAGTTGCCCCGGTTGATCGCCGCGTCGGTCTGGATGTAATCGTCATAGCTGCCGCTGAGCGAGCGGTTGCGCGCCGACACGATCCCCGCCGAGACCGAAAAGCCCTGCCCCAGCGGGTTGCCCATGGCCATGACCCAGTCGCCCACGCGCGCGGTATCGCTGTCGCCAAAGCTGACAAAGGGCAGCGGTTCGTCGGATTCGACCTTCAAAAGCGCGATGTCGGTGTTGGGGTCCTTGCCGATGATCTCAGCCGGCAGCTCTTCACCCGAGAAAAACTCGATCAGCACCTCGTCCGCGCCATCGATCACGTGGTTGTTGGTGACGATGAAGCCGTCTTCGGAGATCACAAAACCCGAGCCCAGCGCCGAAGACCGGCGTGGCCGGCCGTCAGGGCCGTTGCGGTCCTGGAACTCGCGGAAAAAGTCCTCGAAGGGCGAGCCTTCGGGCACGATACCCTGCGGGCCGGTGCGACCGGCAACCGTGGTCGAGGTGGTGATGTTGACCACCGACGGGCTGATCCGTTCCGCCAGATCGGCAAAGCTTTCAGGAACGCCACGGGCCTGCGCCATCAGCGATTGCGACACAATGAGGATCATCGACAGCGTACCCAGCCAGAACAGCCGAAGCGGCGTCGCGCGATCTTGTGTCAATGCGAAGGATTGCGGTTTCAATTGGAACTCCTTGTCTCTGCCGGGATCACCTTATAGGGCGCTTTCCCTGCCTCTTTCCAGTAGAACAGACATAGGTGCGCAGCGGCAACACCAAAGGCTGAAATCACCATTCTCAAGGGATCGTGACTACGAGCCGGCGAGCAAAAACAAGCCTTGGGCGATTCCTTGAATGCTGGGCCCGTTGTTTTTCTTGAGAAAATTGAAGCTTTGGGTAGACTTCATCGGAAATTCAGACCGAAGTTCCTCCGCATTTCGTGAAAGCATTGTTCGATGGATGATGAGAAATTCCGGCAAACACTTGCCGACATACTTGAGAAACTCTCCAAAACTCCTGAAAAGGAAGACACCACCACAAAGGATGCGATCAAACGCATCGAAAAGGTTTCGACCGCGGCGCGCAGCAACTGGTTCTGGTTTTTCGGAATTCTGGCCTACGCGGCCATCACTCTGATGGGCGTCAAGGATGTGGATTTTTTCACCACGGACAAGACAACAACGCTGCCTGTGCTGAATTTCCCAGTCAACCTTCTGAATTTCATGATTTTTGCCCCGGCTCTGATCGCGGTCATCTATGCCTACCTTCACGGATTGATCGAACAGCTTTGGGACGACCTGGCAAAGATCGAACGCACTGGACCGGACGGAAAACCCATTATTTCCCAGCTGCCGGTGTGGCTCTTGATCGAGGCGGCCTTGCTCTTGCGTCATCTGTTCAATCGCTCTGACAATCCACCGGTGCGCACCAGCCTTTTGGGGTATTTCGGAATTGCCGCCACTGTGTTCATGGTCTGGTTAGCCGCCCCTATGGTGACAGGATGGTTCTGGCTGCGTTCCATGGTGATGCATGATACCTTTTTTAGCGCCGTTCTCGGTGGCGTGTTCCTGTTTTGCCTTGTGGTGTTTTGGTTCAGCATAACCACGCTACTACGCGTCATGTGGTCAGCGGAGTAGCGCAGATGGTGATCAAGTCGACCCCCCTTAAAGCGCCCAAGTACATGCCGAAAAAAGCTGATGTACCGCCGGAGGACGGCAATTTCACATTCGGGGGGCGCAGCGAATATGCTTGGGGATCCGGCCTGTTCTGGCTGTTATCGTTCTTGGGATTCGCCGGCCTTACGGTGTGGATAGCTATGGCAACACTGGATCGCACCGGGTCGGAAGGGTCTTCGGGATCCTCAAGCAGTTCTCTCAAGTTGCTCCGCTCCGCCAATCTTGCCGGGGCACAGCTCACGCAGGTTCCGGTGGGTTGGCAGGATCGCGATATCGCGATGCGGCAATACTTCGCCAGCTATTGCCGGCGCCCCGAAACCTATTGTGGTGAAGACGTCGATGCTGCACGTGGCTTCCTGCTAAGCGATGATTTCCAAGCCGAGTTTCTTGAACACCGTCGTGCGCTGATTGCGCAGATGAAGAAGCCCAGCTTCGCAGACAAAGACTTGCGCGGGGCGGATCTGCGCAGTGTGAATGCTACGGGCATGTCCTTTCGTGACGCTGACTTGTCGGGCGCCGATCTCAGCGACGCCGTCTTGGAAAGCGCCGATCTGACCGACGTACAAATTGCCGGTGTCAGCTTTGACCGAGCTGATGTGCGCAATGCGATCATTAAATCGGCAGACGCAGAAGCCTATTCCAGCGGTTTTCGAAGTATTCAGGCCTACGGTGCAACACTACAACTTGGCACCTTGAGAAACGTAGACTTTCGCGGGGCGCTTCTGACCGATGCCAGGTTAGGCGGAACAATAACAGGGCATTTCGAAGACGATTTCGATGCGCCGATGTCATTTCGAAGAGCGGATTTGACAAACACGCGCATCGAAAACAGCTATGTTTCGGCGGGAAGTGACCCGGCGGTGTTTGCAGGTGCCAATCTGCTTGGGTTCGAAGAGTCTCACGATGGCAACACACATTTGCCGAACGGACGAACAGCCCGACTCAGCGGAACAGCGCTACACTTTGTGGATTTGTCACGGGTCGCCACGCCGTGGGCCGCCGACCTCGCCGATTTTCACACCGAACGCTGGGTGCCGGTGTTCCGCAACAGCTTTGGAGATGCCACGGTTCGTCTGCCTCCTGGCGCGCTGCGGCCTTGCCATTGGCCGCGCGCGCGCCTTGGACTTATCGAATTTCACGGTGCTTGGCGGGCCTGGCTGGAAGCTGGTGGGCAGAGCTACCCGCCAGTAGATACGCTCAGGGCGATTACGTTGATTGGGCAGAATGCGGCCGGCGACACCGTAGAAAAACTGGCATCTGAGGTTTCAAGCCGGCCTGACCTGCTTCCCCCCGCCGACATCTGCAACTGGGACAGTTGCGATTGCGAAAAGGTTGATGAGTGGCGAGCCGAGCAGAATTAACCGCGAGCAAGCCAGAGTAAGAGAAATCCAGTCGCCACTGTGACCAGCCCGAGGTTGCGGCGCGTCTCGATCGGCATGGTGCGCAGCGCCTCCAGCAGGCGTTCGACAAGCGAAGGGGCCAGTGCGTACACCAGCCCCTCGATGATCAGGACCATGGCGATCCCTGTCAGTATGTCCGTTCCGGTCACGGCTGAGCCGGCTCCGCCCGCTCGCTCTTGAAGTAGTCAAAGAACTGGCTGTCGGGCGTCATCACCATGGTCGAGTTGCCGCCCTGGAGCGAAGCTTCATAGGCCTGCAGCGACCGGTAAAAGGCGAAGAACTCCGGATCGGCTCCAAAGGCTTGGGCAAAGATCGAGTTGCGTTCCGCATCGGCCTCACCGCGGATCACATTGGCGTCCCGGTTGGCTTCGGAGAGGGTCTCGACCACGGTTCGGTCTGCCAGAGCGCGCACGCGTTGCGCCGCCTCGTTACCGCGGGCGATCTCGTCGGCCGCCTCCCGTTCCCGTTCGGCGCGCATCCGGGCAAAGGTCGCCTCGAGGTTCTGCGCCGGCAGGTTGGTCTGCTTCAACCGCACGTCGACCACGTCGAGCCCAAGTGACCGCGCCTCGCGGCGGGATTGGTCCCGGATGCGGTTCATCAGAACACGCCGGTCTTCCGACAGGATGGTGTCCGAAGTCACCTGATCGGCACCCAGCACCTCTCGGATCTGCGCGTTGAGGATCGAAGACAAGCGGTCCTCGGCGGCGCGCACACCACCGACGCCGACGGCCTGACGGAACTGCACCACGTCGGAAATCCGGTAGCGCGCAAAGGCGTCGACGACCAAGCGGCGGTCGTCCGAGGGTGTCACCTCGATCGTGTCGGTATCAAGCGACAGGATCCGGTCGTCATAGCGCACGACCTCCTGGATCACCGGGATCTTGAAGGCGAGGCCCGGTTCCTGCTTGACCGCACGGATCTGACCAAACTGCAGCACCAGCGCCTTTTCGCGTTCATCGACCACGAAGATCGACGACAAGGCGCCCACGACGGCGATCACCAGGATCGGCAAAAGATAGGTTGTGCGTCTCATGCTCAGTTACCCCCTGTGCGTGGGCGGTTCAATTCGTTCAGCGGTAGGTACGGCACCACGCCGCCCCCTGCCCCGTCGCCACCAGCGATGGATTCATCGAGGATCATCTTGTCGACGCTGCCCAGAACCCGTTCCATGGTTTCCAGATAGAGACGCCGGCGGGTGACCTCTTCGGCCTTGGAGTATTCCTCCAGAACGGCGGAGAAGCGGCTGGCTTCACCGACAGCCTCGTTCACGACGCGGGCGCGATACCCTTCGGCCTCTTCGCGGATCTGTGCCGCTTCACCGCGGGCCTCAGCCACAACGCGGTTGGCATAGGCGTCGGCCTGGCGTTCCAGCCGGTCACGTTCCTGTTCGGCGGCCTGCACTTCGCGGAACGCGTCGATCACCTCGCGCGGCGGGTCGGCGGTGTCGAGGTTGACCCGGACAACCGTCACGCCGCTCTCGTACTCATCCAGAGTCGCCTGGATCCCTTCGCGCGCGGCATCAGCGATGATACCCCGGTCACGGTTGAGGATGGGGGCGAGGTTCGATGCGGCGATGATCTCACGCATCACCGATTCCGACACCGCCTGCACCGTCAGCTGCGGATCGCGGATGTTAAAGAGCAGTTTGGCCGGATCGTTGATGTTCCACACCACCTGAAAGTCGATATCGACGATGTTGGCATCGGTGGTCAGCATCAGGCCGTCGCCGGTGCCCCGCCCGGTGCCGATATTTTCGGTCCGTTCCGAGGTCACATTGACGACCTCATAGGTGATCACCGGCCAGGGGGCAAAGTTCAGACCGGGCTGGCCGGTGGCGCTGTATTCGCCCAGGAAAAGCTCAACCGACTGTTCTTCGGGCCGCACCGTGTAGAAGCTGGCAAAAAGCCACAGGCCCAGTAGGCCGATCAGACCCATCAGCACCGTCCCGCGGGTAAAGGCCGGGCCGCCATCGCCGCCGGAGCCACCGCTGCCGCCCGAGCCGCCGCGGCCGCCCATCAGCACCTTGAGCCGCTCCTGGCCCTTTTTCATCAGTTCGTCGATCTCGGGGATTTGCGGGTCGCGATCGTCCGGACGCCGTCCGCCGCCACCACCGCCTTCGGGGCCGCGGCCATTCCCGCCGCCGCCCTGACCCGAGCCACCGCCGCCCCATGGGCCGCCGCTGTTTCCTGCCATCTATCGTTTCCCTTTTCGTCGTATCTGGCGTCAATCACGCGTCGCCATTCTACCTGTGCGCCTTTGCGCGAAATTCAAGCGGTCCGGATCGGATTGCGCATGGTCACGATCTCTTCGGACATTGTCGGGTGAACCGCAACCGTGCGGTCAAAATCTTCCTTGGTGGCGCCCATCTTGATCGCCACCCCGGCCAGTTGGATCATCTCACCCGCGCCGGGGGCCACGATGTGGCAGCCCAGCACCTTGCGGCTGGCCTTGGAGACGATCAGCTTCATCAACACGCGGTCGGGTTTGCCGGCAAAGGCCGTGTGCATCGGCCGGAACGAGGTGCAATAGATTTCAACTTCTTCCAAATCACGCGCCTGCTCTTCGGTCAGGCCCACGCTGCCATATTCCGGCTGGGTGAAGACCGCCGAGGGGATCAGATCGTGATCCACTGGGGTCGGGTTGGCCTTGAACACGGTTTCGACAAAGGCCATGCCTTCGCGGATCGCCACCGGGGTCAGGTTGACCCGGTCGGTCACATCCCCGATGGCGTAGACCGAGGGCACACCGGTCTGGCTGTACTCATCCACCGCGATCTGGCCGTGGCGGCCGAGCTTCACACCGATCTCTTCCAGGCCCATATCGGCCGTGTTTGGTTTGCGCCCGGTAGCAAAGAGCACCATGTCGAACACCCGGGTCTTGCCGTTGGTGGCCTTGGTCCAGACCGGGCCGCTGCCGGGTTTACCCTGGGCACTGTCCTTGGCGCCGATCTGCCGCGCCTCGACCGGTGCGGTGGCCAGCGTTACGTCCCCTGCCACCATGTCCTCATCCGTGGCGGCGCGCATCTCGACGATATTGGTGCCGGTATGCAGGTCGATGCCGCGCTCGCGCATGGCATCGGCGATCAGCCCGCGCGCCTCGTCATCAAAGCCACGCAGGATCTGGGCGCCGCGATAATATTGCGTCACCTCGACGCCAAGCCCGTGCAGGATGCAGGCAAACTCGCAGGCGATATAGCCGCCGCCGACAATCAGGATGGATTTCGGCAGTTCCGGCAGGTGAAAGATGTCATCCGACACGATCCCCAGCTCGGCCCCTGGCATATCGGGACGCACCGGGTGGCCGCCCGTGGCCACGAGGATATGTTTGGCGGTCTTGGTCTCGCCGCTGGCAAGCTCAACCGTATGCGCATCCTTGATACGCGCGCGGGTGTCAAAAGTCTCGACCCCCGAGCCCGACAGCAGGTTGCGGTAGATCCCTTCAAGGCGGTCAAGCTCGGTATTCAGGTGGCCGCAAAACGCCTGCCAGTCAAAGCTGCCATCCGGGATGTCCCAGCCATAGGCCCGCGCCGCATCGGGCATGTGGGCGTATTCCGAGGCAAAGACCATCAGCTTTTTCGGCACACAGCCGCGGATCACACAGGTGCCGCCATACCTATCCGCCTCAGCCAAGGCGACCTTGGCCCCGGCCTCACCCGCCGCGACGCGCGCCGCCCGCACCCCGCCCGAGCCGCCGCCGATGACAAAAAGATCGTAATCAAAATCGCTCATGACCCATCCCCGGTTCTGTCGCGCATCGGTATTTCACAAGCTTTCCGGGATGGCCAGAGCAGAGCGGTCTGGCGTCACAAAGGTGATCGCCTGGTGATCAAAGATCCTGAAACATGTTCTCATCATCGGCGAATTCGATCTGGTCTTCGCTGACCGTGCCGGCGTTGATGTCGCGCACTTCGACCCGGCCGTCGCCAAAGCCGATCACCACCTGATCGCAGATGTCGATAAAAAGGCCGTTTTCCACCACGCCGGGAATCTGGTTGATCACCATCGCCACTTGCCGCGCATTGCCGATCCGGCCGAGATGCAGGTCGAGGATGTGATTGCACTCATCGGTCACAAAGGGGGCGTCGCCATTCATCCGCAGCGTGGCCTTGCGCCCCATCACATCCAGCGCCACCAGCGTTTCCTCGACCAGCGCCTGAGTGGTCTGCCAGCCAAACGGGATCACCTCGATCGGCAGCGGGAAGGCGCCCAGATGTTCGACCTCTTTGGCGGCATCAGCGATCACAACCATCTGGTCAGACGCCGTGGCGACGATCTTTTCCTGCAGCAAAGCGCCACCGCCGCCCTTGATCAGGTTGAGATCGGCATCAAACTCATCAGCGCCATCGATGGTGACGTCCAGCCACTTGGCCTCATCAAGCGAGATCACCTCGATCCCCATTTCGCGCGCCAGCTGCGCGGTGCGGGTCGAGGTGGGAATGCCGCGAAAGCGCAGCCCCTCGTCACGCACCTTTTCACCAAGGCAGCGCACCAGCCATGCCGCGGTCGAGCCTGTGCCCAGCCCCACGCGCATGCCATCCTCGACAAAGTCGGCGGCCCGTTTGGCGGCCACAAACTTGGCCTTGTCGATGGGTGACAGTTCTCCGGTCATGGTGATCCCCTTTGCCTGGCGCCGCCGTTATAAGACGCGCGCGCCAGCAGTGCGAGGCTCATTTACACACAATCCCTGCAAACGGGCCGGCAATCAGTCGCGAACCCGAATGGTGTCCGCGCCCATTTCGATGGACGAGTTGGACTTCACCGGCCCCGGCAGCGGTTTGCAATTGGACGCAACACCAATCAGGTCTTGGCCTACCGGGTAGACCGTGAAATAGCTCAGGTTGCGCAGGCGTTTCTGGCCGTCAACCTTGACCCAGAGCTTGTTCAGCACGGCTTTGTTGTGGCGGCGCATACGGCCATTGTCGTTGGTGATTGCGCCACACACCACGACTGTGCCGTTCAACACAAGAACGTCCCAGCGCATGATCATGGCACCAAGCGATTCGTTCCAAGTCATTTGGGACTCTTGGAAACTCTTGGTCACCGGCACTTCGAACCGGTGCTGATGCGCCGCTGAGCCATGCGATGGCGAGTCGTGCGCCTGTGCTGGCGCGGTACCCAGGATAACAGTTGCAGCTGCAAGCACCGCGCGAAACGGGAATGAAATCATTGAAAACCCTCATCTTCTAGCTGTGCGCAGCATTGACGCGTGCAAGCGTCATGTCAATCTGCCGAGGCTGCGGTTTTTCGCCCTGCCATGACGGTTTCGAACCATCTGCCGCGGCGGGATGCCGGTAAAGCCGGGGCATGAGTGATCTCATCCTGCATTACGCCCCGGACAATGCCTCACTGATCGTGCGGCTGGTGCTGGAGGAGTTGCGCCTGCCCTACCGCACGCGGCTGGTGGACCGTGCCGCGTGCGAACAATGGGGCAGCGCCTATCGCGCCATCAATCCCGCCGGTCTGATCCCGGCGCTGGAGACGCCAGAGGGCGTGATCTTTGAAACCGCCGCGATCCTGTTGTGGCTGGCCGACCGGCAGGGCGCCATGGCGCCGCGTCCGGACGACCCAGCGCGCGCGGATTTCCTGAAATGGCTGTTATTCACCTCGAACACGCTGCACGCGCAGCTGCGCATGAGCTTTTATCCTGAGAAATATGTTGGGCCGGAGGAAACCGTGCAAACCGCCTTGCGCACGCACCTACAACGGGCGAGCCCAGATCACATTACCTTGCCCGGCGCCCTGGCCCTTTTGGATGAGGCCTTCGCCCGGACAGGCGACGCGCCTCTGACCAAGCCGACGGTGCTCGACTACTATATCGCGTCGCTTCTACGCTGGTGTGCGCTTTATCCCAAAGGCCACACCGCTTGGTTTGACATCAACGCATACCCAGCGCTCGAGGACATTGCAGCCGACCTCGAACAGCGCCCGGCGGTCCGCGCCGTGCAAGAGGCCGAAGGGTTGGGCCCCACGCCTTTCACCTTCCCGCGCCACGCCCAACCGCCCGAGGGCAGCGCCACCTGAGACGCATCCCCAGTGCGTTGCGTCGCATTCATTGGGTGCAGACGGAGCGGATAGGCCCTATCTGTGAGGCAATCAGCGTGGAGTGGCCATGTTCCTTTCGGTTTTCGACATGTTCAAGGTCGGCATCGGCCCATCCTCGTCGCACACGATGGGGCCGATGGTGGCCGCGGCGCGGTTCTTGGACAAACTGCGCGCGGCACCTTTCCGCGCGCATGGGCTACGGGCGTCATTGCACGGCTCCTTGGCCTTTACCGGGATCGGGCACGCCACCGACCGCGCCACGATCCTCGGTCTGGCCGGGTTTTCGCCCGACAGCTACGACCATGACGCGGCCGAGGCGGCATTGGCCACGATCCGCGAGACCGATCAGGTTTGCCCCGAAGGCTTGACGCCCCTAGCCTTTGATCCCCGCCAAGACCTGAAATTCGATTTCGGCCCCAACCTGCCCGGCCACGCCAATGGCATGATCCTGATGGCCATGGACGCGCAAGGGGATGTCATCTTGCAAGAGACCTATTACTCCATCGGCGGCGGTTTTGTGATGACCGAGGACGAGCTTGCCGCCGGCAAGGCCACCGACGAAGGCGCGCCCGTCCCCTACCCGTTCAAAAGCGCCCTTGAAATGCTCGAGATGGCGCAGAGGTCCGGCAAAAGCATCGCCCAGATGAAACACGCCAACGAGGTGGCCCGCGGCTGTGCCGACAGCCTGGAAAAGGGCGTCGCGCGGCTCTGGCAGGTGATGGAGGATTGTATCGACCGTGGCCTGACCACCGAAGGCATCCTGCCCGGCGGGCTGGGGGTGAAACGCCGCGCCAAGGGCATCCACGACGCGCTGCTGGCCGAGCGCGGCATGAACCTGACCGCGCCGCACACCATCAACGATTGGATGAGCGTCTATGCCATGGCGGTGAACGAAGAAAACGCCGCCGGCGGGCAGGTGGTGACTGCCCCCACCAATGGCGCCGCGGGCGTGGTGCCCGCAACGATCCGCTATTGGCTGGATCACGTGCCCGGCACCTCGCGCAAGGCGATCCCGGAATTTCTGCTGACCGCCGCGGCGATCGGCGGGCTGGTGAAGTTCAACGCCTCGATCAGCGGTGCCGAGGCGGGCTGTCAGGCCGAGGTCGGCAGCGCCTCGGCCATGGCGGCGGCGGGGCTTTGCGCAGTGATGGGCGGCACGCCGGAACAGGTTGAAAACGCGGCCGAAATCGCGCTGGAGCATCACCTGGGCATGACCTGCGACCCGGTCAAGGGGCTGGTACAGGTGCCCTGTATCGAGCGCAACGGGCTGGGCGCAATCAAAGCGGTGTCGGCGGCGTCGCTGTCCCTGCGCGGCGATGGTACGCATCTGGTGCCGCTCGATGCCTGTATCGAAACCATGCGCCAGACCGGCGCCGATATGAGCGAGAAATACAAGGAAACGTCGCTGGGCGGGCTGGCGGTCAATATCCCCAACTGTTGATGCGGTCCGCGCGCGTCAGCGCGTCTGGAACAGGAAGTAACGCACACCCTTGTCGCCCAGCACCTCTTGGCGCATGGGCCCGATCAGGTGAAAGCGCAGCGCGTCGCCGTTTTCGATCTCATGGGTCTCATCATTCAGAGTCACTCGCAGCTGGCCCTGCATCATGATCATGTGGTGTTCCTGACCGGGCTGCGCCGGCGCCGGCAGATCCAGCACCGTGCCCGGGCCAAACCGGCATTCCTGCACCTCACCCGACAGGCCCTGGGCGGCCGGAGACATCACCCGCCGGTTCACCGGCCGGTCCGGATCCCGCCATTGCGGCTGATCGGATACCGGCACCACCGCGTCAAAGCCAGTCTCCACCTGCGCCATCAAACGCGACAGCGGCAGGCCATGCGCCGCGCAAAGCCGCGCCAATACATCGGCAGAAGGGCTGACTTCGGCATGTTCGAGACGGGAGAGCGCCGCGCGGCTCACACCGCTGCGTTCGGCCAATTGATCCAGGGTCCAGCCTTGCGCCGCGCGCATCGCCGCCAGCTCAGCGGCCAACCGATCCGTGACCGTATCCCCCATCGAAAATTTCCTAACGCGAAAAACAATCTCGAATTCGAGCGTAACAACCTTGGGTTTCAGGTCAAGATGTGACGCATAGAAAGGCGTTTCGTGAACAGTCTGTTTCCAAAGTGAAATTGTCTCGCGGCACGGATCGCGAGACAGGAGGTGTCAGATAAGGACGAACTGGACAGGTTGCTGCTTTGCCTTAGCGGCTTTGGCCGCACAGTCGTCACACAGGCATAACGCGGTGCCAAAAGGTCTGCGCAGCCCGAGTTAGCGGATTGTTAGCATTTAACGGCATAATAGCACTTTCATGATACGCGTTTAAGTTGAGGTGGGATTTTTGGGGCTCAGATCGTCCTTTCCCGTTCCCGAGAACGAACCCGAGCGGCTCAAGTCGCTCTTTGACCTTGGGCTGCAGGATTCGACGGGCTCACCCGAGTTTGACGCCGTTGCCAGTTTGGCTGCAGATGTTCTTGAATGCCCGATTGCGCTTTTCTCGCTCCTTGGTGAGGATGAACAATGGTTCAAGGCAAAATGTGGCCTTGATACGGAAATGTCGCCCCGCCAAGTCGCGTTTTGCAACTACACAATTCTGGGTCGCGACCCTTTGATCGTGAACGATGCCCGGGAAGATGACCGCTTCAAAGAAAACCCGCTGGTTTGTGGCGATCCCAAAGTGGTGTTTTACGCGGGCGCGCCGCTCTCAATCGACGGTGTGCACAATCTCGGCACGCTCTGTGTTATCGATACCCAACCCAGGCAAATGACCGCTTTGCAGATGAAGCGACTGCACAGCTTGGCACGAACAGCCGAGGGCTTGCTTCGCGCCTACACAAGCAGACAGCAGGCCGAACGCGCCAGGGAGCGCGAAACCGAAAAAGCGCGCGAGCTGGCGCGCACAGCGTCTTTGCTTGAGCAGGTGACAAAGCTTTCCGGCGTCGGAGGTTGGGAGCTGGAGCTTGAGCCACGGGCCCTGACATGGACGAATGAGACCAAGAGAATTCATGACGTCGCCTTGGACTTTGAGCCGAAACTGGACCAAGCCATCGAGTTTTACGGACCCGATGCGCGCCCGGTGATCACCGCCGCAGTTGAGGAGGCCATGAAAAGCGGATCGAGCTGGGATCTTGAGCTGCCAATGGTCACCGCCGAAGGGCGCGATATCTGGGTTCGCGCGGTCGGCAGCCCGACCTATAAGAACGGCTCGATGGTCAGTCTCATTGGCGCCTTTCAGGACATAACTGAGCGTCGGCGCAACGAAACGCGGATCAGGGAGTCGGAAGCCGCCGCACATGCCCGGTCACAAGAACTGCGTACGATCCTTGATACGATGGAAGAAGGTGTAAGCGTCTTCGACGCTGCGTCAAACCTGATCGTCTGGAACCAGAAATACATTGATATATTTGACAAAACCCCGGGCGAAGTGCGCGCAGGTGTGCCTTTGCGCCGATTGCTGGAGTTCGAAAAAACCCGTGGCGATTTCCCAGGCGACATCGACGCACATCTTGGCAATCTCTATCACCAACTTGGACAGGGTCGCTCGGTCGAGTGCCAGTTTCGCACCACGTCCGGAAAGATCATCAACTCAACCCACGCTCCTTTGCCGGGCGGCGGCTGGGTTGGAACACATTCCGACGTCACCGCCCAAGTTCTGGAAGCCGAACGCATTGAATATGCCTCGCGCCATGACCCACTGACCGGTTTGCCAAACCGATTGGCGTTCAACGCGCGGTTGGACGCGATCAAGACCAAGCGCAATCCCAAGAACCAAAGCCTGGTCCTGATGATGCTGGACCTGGACAATTTCAAAGACGCCAATGACAGTTTCGGCCATTTGGCCGGCGACGCCCTATTGGCATGCGCGGCAAGACGGTTACGGGATTGTGCGCGGAAAAGCGATCTCGTGGCCCGTTTGGGCGGGGACGAATTTGCCATCGTCATCGAATGCGACCAAAGCGAAACATATGAACTCGCCGAAGAGATCGCTTTGTCAGTGATCCAAAGAATGCAACGCCCCTTTGAGATTGATGGCAACATCACGGCGATCGGGGTAAGCATCGGAGTGCACGCGTCACCGGCCGACGATTTCGAAGTCGACACCATCATGAGAAACGCCGATTCCGCGCTCTATCGCGTCAAAAACCAAGGCCGCGGCGGGTATGAGTTCTATGACCAAGAGCCCGCACCCCGCGCGTTCGCAGCGCGTTAGAATTGTACGGCCTAAGCTGGACGCATATTGGCCCGCGCTGTTCCGCAAGGCATGGGACGCGCATTACGGTCAAGCCAAAGACATCCGCACCGCCGCAGCACGTCAAATCAAGGCAATCGAAAATGAACCCTCCACCTTGCTCGACAGGATCATGAACGCCACGAACACCCACGTGATCGCTGCCTATGCGGCCAAGCTGACCGGCCTTGAACGCAAAAAAGCCCTCATGGCCGAAAAACGCGACGCTCAGAGCGTGCCATCCGGAACCATCGAAGAGCAGCTAGAACCCCCGCTGCAATTCCTATCTAACCCATTGAAAGGATGGGAAAGTGTATCATTTTTGCACGCCGAGCGGTTCTGAAATCGGCCTTTGCTGAGCGAATTGCACACGACCGAAATCAAGGGTCTAGAACCCCGGAATTATCGTTCCCGTTCAGGATGTTAGGGGCGCTCTCAGAGGTCAATCTAAGAAATGGTGCGGTCGAGAGGACTCGAACCTCCACGGGAGTTACCCCACAGCGACCTCAACGCTGCGCGTCTACCAATTCCGCCACGACCGCACTGTCTGTGACTTGGTGCGCCGGTCTCTAGACCAAGCCCGGCGTTACCTCAAGGACAAAATGGTTGGTTGTGTGCAAGGCGAAAAGCGCTCGGCTCTGACCATGGTCGCCGCACCTTTTGATCCCCGCCCCGCTTTTCGGCCAATTGGCTTCAAGCCGCCGCGGATTCGGGGTATCCGGACGACATGGTGGAATGGATCACGACAGACGGGCTGACCGATTACGACGAGGCTGTGGCGTTTATGGAGGCGCGGGTGGCGGCGATTGAGGTTGGGGAGGCAGAGGAGTGTGTCTGGCTGCTTGAGCATCCGCCGATGTATACCGCGGGCACCTCTGCCAAGCGCGAGGATCTGAAAGACCCTGACCGCTTTCCCGTCTACCCCACCAAGCGCGGCGGGCAGTACACCTATCACGGGCCCGGCCAGCGGGTCGTCTATGTGATGCTGGACGTGGGCAAGCGCGGGCGTGATGTACGCTGCTTTGTGCGCGATCTCGAAGCCTGGGTGATCGCTACGTTGGCGGAGTTCAACCTCACCGGCCATATCCGCGACGGCCGCGTCGGCGTGTGGATCGAACGCCCCGACAAGCCGCGCCTGCCTGCGGGCGGGATGGCCGAGGACAAGATCGCCGCACTCGGCATTCGGCTGCGCAAATGGGTGAGCTTTCACGGCCTCTCGATCAATGTCGAACCGGATCTGAGCCATTTTGACGGCATCGTCCCCTGCGGGATTACCGATTACGGCGTGACCTCGCTGGTAGATCTGGGCCTGCCGGTGACGATGGACGACGTGGATGTCGCCCTGCGCCGCAGTTTCGAGGCGGTGATGGCCACCCCACGCCCCGCTTGCGCGGACTGACGCCGTCACAAATTCTTCATCCAGCGGCAGTCAATCCGTCATGTAGGCTGACTACGTGAGTGCGGGGCCCTGAACTGGCCCGAGTCATGTTCCACAGGAGACGCACAATGAAAGACATCGACAAGGTCACCCTGTCTGCCGACGATTGGGATGAGCTGACATTCCCGCGCGCAGAAGAAAACGACTTTGATGGCGTGGTCGAGCGTGCAATTTCGCGCCGCGGATTCTTGGGCGGTGTGCTGGCCTTTGGGTCGGGCGCAGCAGCCATGGGGACCGGTCTGCTGTCTTCGACCGTGGTCCAGGCGCAAAGCGCGGGCCGATTCCCGTTTACGCCGATCGATATCCAGACCGATTTCGACGTGCATGTGCCAGAGGGCTACAGCTGGAAGGTGCTGGCGCGCTGGGGTGATCCTTTGGCGCCTGCGGCCGCGGGATATGACATCACCGAAGGCGGCCCGGTCGAGGGTTCGGACATGGTGTTTGGTGAAAATACCGACGGGATGGAGTCGTTTTTCTACCAGGGTCATGAGCTGATCGCCGTGAACCACGAATACACCAATCGCCGGACCAATCTGCCGGCGGCACAGGAGGGCACGCCCGCAAATGCCGGTGACGTGCTCAAGCTGCAGAACCTGCAGGGTGTGTCGGTGATGGAGATCCGCGAAACCGATGCCGGTTGGGAGGTGGTGACCGACAGCCCCTTCAACCGCCGCATTCACCACAACAGCCCGATGACGATTGCCGGCCCCGCGGCCGGGCATGACCTCTTGAAGACCGAGGCCGACCCGACGGGCACTCAAAGCCTGGGCACCTTCAACAATTGCGGGTCGGGCAAGACGCCCTGGGGCACCTACCTGACCTGCGAGGAAAACTTCAACGGCTACTTCGGCTCCACCGAGGAAAGCCAGGACCAGAAGCCGGTGCAGCTGGACGCCGGTTATGCGCGCTATGGCATCGGCACTGATGGCTGGGGCTATGATTACCACAAGTGGGACCCGCGGTTTGACACCGCCAAGAACCCCCATGAACCGCACCGCGCCGGCTGGATTGTGGAAATCGACCCGACCGATCCCGAAAGCACGCCGGTCAAACATACCGGCCTTGGCCGCTTCAAACATGAGAATGCCGAGGTGGTGCTGGCCCCTGATGGCCGCGTGGTGGTCTATATGGGGGATGATGAGCGCGGTGAGTTTATCTATCGCTTCGTGTCGAACGGCACCTACCAGCCGGGTGGCTCGACCGAGGGGCTGTTGGATGACGGCACGCTTTATGTGGCCAAGTTCAACGATAACCAGACCGGCGAATGGCTGGCTTTGACCCCGGAGACCTCCGGCATGGCGAGCCTCGCCGAGGTGCTGATCTTTGCCCGCAAGGCCGGCTCGGCCGTGGGCGCCACCACGATGGACCGCCCCGAGTGGATTGCCACCAACCCAAACGCGGTCGAGGCCTATTGCTGTCTGACCAACAACAAGAACCGCGGCGTCAAGCCCAATGCGGGTGGCGATGAAACGCCTGCCAATGGGCCCAACCCGCGTGAGGTCAACCACTATGGCCAGATCGTGCGGTGGAAGCCCGACAATGACGACCACGCCAGCGACAGCTTTGCCTGGGATCTCTATGTCATGGCCGGCAACCCCGCGGTGCATGAGGATGCTTACGCCGGATCGCCCAACATCACACCCGGCAATATGTTCAACGCGCCGGACGGGATGGCGATCGACAGCACCGGTCTGGTGTGGATCCAGACTGATGGCGACGATGACAACGAAGGTGACTTTGCCGGCATGGGCAACAACCAGATGCTGGTGGGTGATCCGGTCACGGGTGAGATTGCGCGTTTCCTGACCGGGCCGAACGGGTCCGAGGTCACCGGGCTGTGCTGGTCGGCGGACCGGCGCACCATGTTTGTCGGCATCCAGCACCCCGGCGGCTCCTGGCCCGATGGCGAAGGCCTGCCGCGGTCCTCGGTCATCGCGGTCAAGCGTGACGACAACGCGCCGGTGGGCTGACCGGCACGGGATTTTTTCCAAGCCCTTTTTGAGCACCTGTTTTGGGGCCGCCTTTGGGCGGTCCCGTTTTTTCGGGTGCCGAGCGCTTCGCCGCGCTAGGCTCCCTGACATGACCGCCCTGCCCACCCTCGCCCTCTCCGTCCGCCAGCCCTGGGCCTGGGCGATCATTTTTGGCGGCAAGGTGATCGAGAACCGTTCACTTGGGGCGATCCGGTCTGGTGGCATGACACCGGGGCGGATTTGCATCCACGCCGCCGCAGGCATGACGGAAAAGGAATATCGTTGGGGATACTGGCGGCTCGAGCGCCACGGCGTGCGCTGCCCGTCGCCGAGTGACCTGATCCGCGGCGGGATCATCGGCACCGTGGAAGTTACCGGAATCATTACCGAAAGTGAGAGTGAGTGGTTTGGCGGCGAGGCCGGTCTGACGCTGGCCGACCCGAAAGCCATCGCGCCGATCCCGGCGCGCGGCACTTTGGGCTATTTCGAATGGCAAAGAGCCGTGGATTTTTCCCCGCCCCTGCCCTGGATGGCACGGTATGCCCCATCCGGCGGGCTTTTCGACGACCTGCCTTTGGCATTTGACGAGGAACCCGCCAAACCCTTTGGCACCGGCCGGCGCAAGCCGCGCTAAACGGCTGTCAGCGGATCGTTCCGGTAAAGACGTGCACCACAATGTCGTCACGGCCGATGCCCAGCTTGGCCAGTTCAGCGTCGGAAAGGGCGCGCAACGTCTTGATCCGCGCCGCCATGCGGCGGCTGCGGCGATCAAAGGGCGTGTCAAAAAGGCGGGCAAACCGCTTGCGCAGAGTGGGGCGGTCAGAAACAAAACTTGGGTCGAAATAGGCCATGTCAGGCTCCGAAAGGCAGCAAAAGCAGATGACGCCAGAATGCGCCATCGGCCGACATCGCGTAAGTCTGGAAAGCCTGACCCTTGACCAAAGACCGACCGGCACGGCCAACGACACGCCCGGGAACGGCACTGCCGGAAAAACAGGCACCCACGCCACCCCGCCCGGTCATCGCCCCCAGGATTTCAAGCCCAGACCCCAACCTGCGACAATATTGTTTGATCTGCGTCAAATCCATCCATTGCTCGTAAAGGTGACGCATTCTAGAACATGCATCAGACATCGGGGCGCGGGCGGATTCCCTCCTTGCGCCCTTCGTGTATCACCAGCAGGAGGCAGACATGGCAGACGCCGCCATTCACGGCCACGAACATGAAGACGAACGGGGCTTCTTCACCCGTTGGTTCATGTCGACGAACCACAAGGATATCGGGATTCTCTACCTGATCACCTCGGCCATCGTGGGTTTCATCGCGGTGGCTTTCACCGTTTACATGCGCATGGAGCTCATGGAGCCCGGGGTGCAGTACATGTGCGCCGAGGGCGCGCGCTTTACCGCTGCAGCGGTTGCCGACTGTACGCCCAACGGGCATTTGTGGAACGTGTTGATCACCGCACACGGCATCCTGATGATGTTCTTTGTTGTGATCCCGGCCCTGTTTGGCGGTTTTGGCAACTATTTCATGCCGTTGCAGATCGGCGCGCCGGACATGGCGTTCCCGCGGATGAACAACCTGTCATTCTGGCTTTACGTGACCGGCACCACTCTGGCGGTCTGTTCGGTGCTGGCGCCGGGCGGGAATGGCCAGCTTGGATCGGGTGTGGGCTGGGTGCTTTACCCGCCGCTCTCGACCAACGAAGGCGGCATGTCGATGGACCTGGCGATCTTTGCGGTGCACGTCTCGGGTGCGTCTTCGATCCTGGGTGCGATCAACATGATCACCACCTTCCTGAACATGCGTGCCCCGGGCATGACGCTCTTCAAAGTGCCGCTGTTCTCGTGGTCGATCTTTGTCACCGCGTGGCTGATCCTTCTGGCGCTGCCAGTGCTGGCGGGCGCGATCACCATGCTGCTGACCGACCGCAACTTTGGCACGACATTCTTTGATCCGGCCGGTGGCGGTGACCCGGTGCTTTACCAGCACATCCTGTGGTTCTTTGGCCACCCCGAGGTCTACATCATCATCCTGCCCGGGTTCGGCATCATCAGCCACGTGATCGCCACCTTCAGCCGCAAGCCGGTCTTTGGCTACCTGCCGATGGTCTGGGCGATCATCGCCATCGGTGCCCTGGGCTTTGTCGTCTGGGCGCACCACATGTACACCGTGGGGATGAGCCTGACGCAGCAGAGCTACTTCATGCTCGCCACCATGGTCATCGCGGTGCCAACAGGTGTGAAGGTGTTCAGCTGGATCGCCACGATGTGGGGCGGCTCGATCGAGTTCAAGACGCCGATGCTCTGGGCGTTTGGCTTCCTGTTTCTCTTCACCGTCGGTGGTGTGACGGGCATCGTGCTCAGCCAGGCGGGCGTCGACCGCGCTTACCACGACACCTACTATGTGGTTGCACACTTCCACTACGTGATGTCGCTGGGGGCCGTGTTTGCGATCTTTGCCGGGATCTACTTCTACCTGCCCAAGATGTCGGGCAGGATGTATCCCGAATGGGCGGGCAAGCTGCACTTCTGGGCGATGTTCGTCGGCTCTAACCTGACCTTCTTCCCCCAGCACTTCCTGGGCCGTCAGGGCATGCCGCGGCGCTACATCGACTACCCCGAGGCGTTTGCCTACTGGAACTATGTTTCCAGCTGGGGGGCGTTCATCTCGTTCGCGTCGTTCCTGTTCTTCTTCGGCGTGATCCTCTGGACCCTGCTCCGCGGCGCCCGCGTCACCCAGAACAACCCGTGGAACGAATACGCGGACACGCTGGAATGGACCTTGCCCTCGCCGCCGCCCGAACACACGTTCGAGCAGTTGCCCAAGCAGGAAGACTGGGACAAGGGCCACGCGCACTAAGCGTTGTGTGACCATAGATTTGAAAAGCCCCGGAGCGATCCGGGGCTTTTTGCGTTAGAGGGTATCGTAGGGGATGGGCTGCGTGCCGTCTGTGTCGAGCACGCCATAGGTTTGCGCCAGCCGCGCGGTTTCCAGCACCGCGCCGCTCAGCGTTTGCAGGTCCGGATCCAGAGCCAGCGCCGCGATCACCCGGCCGATAAACTGCGCCGTTTCGCGTTTTGGGTTGGGCTTGGGTTTGCGGTCGATCACGTGCCCGGGATAGAGCGACACGACGCTGACCCCGTGCGGCTTTAGCTCATGCGCCATGTCGCGGCTCATGGCATCCACCGACGCCTTTGCCGCGCCATAGAGCATGTTGCCGTAATAGCGCCGCGCCGCGTAGAATGAGATGTTGACGATCAGCCCGTTGCCCTGCCCGATCATCAGCGGCGCGGCGCAGGCAGTCGCGACGTAGTTTGATCGCACGCCAACGATGTTCATCTCGTCCCAGAGCGCGTATGGCTGCTGCCAGAACGGTGCTTTCCACTTAAACCCCTTGTTGGCCGACCGGTTGCGCAGCCGCGCATAGCCGCCCCACGCGTTGTTAACGAGGATGTCCAGCCGGCCTTGCTCGGCTTCGATCTGCTGGAACGCGGCCTCAACCGCCGCATCGTCGGCATGATCGCAAGGCAGCGCGATGGCCTCCCCACCGGCCTTGGCCACCTCGGCCAGTTTGCGGTCCGTCACACTGCGGCCGGTTGCGTAAACCGTGGCCCCGGCTTCGCAGAGCCCCGTGGCAATCCCCTTACCCACGCTGCGCGTGCCACCGGTGACCAGCGCCACTTTGCCCTCTAGGTTCGCCACGATCTTCCCTCCGCCTGATGCGCCACACGCTACCCGGTCGGGACGGAAGGCGCCTTGACATGCCACAACCCGATACCGCTTTCCGGCGCAAACGAGTGGTCCATGAAACCTGCGCGGATTTCCCTCTTAACATCTGGGCCCAAGCCTCTATTTTGCCCGCCATGCCGCATTCCTGGACCGAAACCACCGACACCCGCGCCGAGCTGCATCTTTGGCCGCACAACTCCCTGCCGCCGCAGGGCTTTGCCGCGATGATCCTGGGCTTTTTCCTGTTCGCCTCGATCCCACTTTACGCGATGCTGGGCACGGTGCTGCTTTGGGGGTTGCTGCCCTTCATGCTGGCGGCCACGGCCGGGCTTTACTATGCGCTGCGTCGCAATGAGCGGGACCGCCAGATCCTCGAGGTCCTGACCGTCACCCCGGATGAGACCCGCCTTATGCGCCGCAACCCAAAGGGCGACGTGCAGGACTGGCAAAGCAACACCTACTGGGTCAAGGTTGCCCTGCACGAAAACGGCGGGCCGGTGCCCTTTTACGTGACCCTGTCGGGCAATGGCCGCGAGGTCGAGATTGGCGCCTTCCTCAGTGAGGATGAGCGCAAGGCGCTGTTTGCCGAGCTGCAGGATCACCTGCGGCGCCACTCCGCCGGCTGAGCCACCGAAAGGCCCTGGACTTATGGCGCAGGCCCCCGCCGCCCCCAAGCTGAAACGCGCCGCCCTAAGGGCCGCTACCGCCGTGGTCGGGCCACGGATCGCGTCAGGGGGTGCGGCCCTGCTGCCGTCGGAACGGACCGCTTTGCAGTTGCGTTTGGCGGCCAAGGGGCGGGAATGGCGCCCAGCGGAACAGGTCACTTTTCTGATCCCTTTGGTGGGACCTGGGCATGTTACGGATTGGAGGGCGGTGACCGACCGGCTGCAAACCACGCTGCAAAGCCTGCTGGCGCAGGACAACGCGCATTGGCAGGCGGTGATCTGCTGTCAGGAACGCCCCACCCTGCCCGATGACCCGCGGTTACACTTCCTGCCCTTCGACGATCCCACTCCGGGCAATGACAAGTGGCGCAAGCTGGCCGCGCTTTACGATCACCTGCCCCAGGTGGCGCAGGCCCCAGGCTATGCCATGAGCTTTGACGCCGATGATCTGCTGCGCCAGGGCACGGTGGCCGAGATGCTCAGCCGCCAGGCGCGCGGTGGTTACCTAGTGCAGTCCGGTTACGTGCTGGACCACGCCACGGGTGTCGCAGCGCTCGCCGACCGCCCCGGCCTACGCCAGCCCCTCAACAAGCCGTTCTGGAAGCTCTGCGGCAGCTGTGCGGCGCTCTACCATGCGCCCGACCTGCCGCAATCCACCGCGGCGCTGCGCGAAATGACCCAGCACGAGCACCGCATGTTCCCCTATCTCGCCACGCTGATGGGGCAAAGGCTGACGCCTCTGTCACGGCCCTCGGTGCTCTACGTGCTGAACCATGGCGAGAATTTCGGCGCGCGGCGCGGGCGGGTCGGGTTCAAGACCCGCTTTGTCGAACGCTTTCGCATCGATGATCCCGCCACCCTCGCCGAGATCAACCGCGACTTTACGCAGCCTTAGCCTGCCGCCGCTGACAGGCGCTGCTTGACCATTGGCCCGACGGCACCGAAGTCCATCTGGCCGGTGTAGTTGGCCTTCAGCTCCCCCATCACGCGGCCCATATCGCGGATCGACTCGGCGCCGACCTTGGCAACAGCGGTCTCGACCGCCTTGGCGACCTCATCATCGCTGAGCGCCTTGGGCAGGAATTCCTCGATCACCTCGATCTCACCCAGCTCACGCTCCGCCAGGTCCAGCCGGCCGCCTTCCTCATAGGTGCGCGCGCTTTCGCGGCGCTGCTTGACCATTTTGCCAAGGATGGCAAGCACTTCGGCCTCATCGACGCCGTTTTCATTGCCATCGGCCCGGGCCGCTATATCGCGGTCCTTGATGGCGGCATTGATCAGCCGCAGGGTCGACAAGCGCTGTTGCGCCTTGTCTTTCATAGCCTGTTTCACCGCCGTAGTGACACGCGCACGCAAATCCATCGAAACCCTCATCCCAAAGTGTTTGACGAAACCCGAACCTACCCAATCGCGGGCCGGCACGCAAGCAAAGCCGAATGCCATAACCCCATGAAATACATACACATTCCAAAAACGCTGACCCCCTTGACCGGACCCGTCACACACCTTAGGTTCCGCGCAATTTGCCTGTCACCGGAGTCGCCGCCATGTCCCTTGCCCCGGATCACCCCACCGCTTGCCTGGCGCTTGCCGACGGAACGCTGTTTTACGGACAGGGCTTTGGCGCCACCGGGCAGACCGAGGCAGAGCTCTGCTTCAACACCGCGATGTCGGGCTACCAAGAGATCATGACAGACCCGTCTTACGCCGGGCAGATTGTCACCTTCACCTTTCCGCATATCGGCAATGTCGGCATCAACCCCGACGATGATGAAACCGGCGATCCGGTGGCCGCGGGCATGGTGGTGAAATGGATGCCGACCCAAAGCTCGAACTGGCGCGCGACGCAGGAACTTTCGGCGTGGCTGGCCTCACGCGGGAGGATTGCCATCGGCGGGGTCGACACGCGCCGCCTGACCCGGGCGATCCGCCAGCAGGGCGCGCCGCATGTGGCGATGGCGCATAATCCCGACGGCCAGTTTGATATCGACGCGCTGGTCAAGGCCGCGCGGGCGTTTCCCGGCCTAGAGGGGCTGGATTTGGCCAAGGATGTCACCTGCGCGCAAAGCTATCGCTGGGATGAGATGCGTTGGGCCTGGCCGGATGGCTATAGCCGCCAGACCGCGCCCCAGCACAAGGTGGTCGCAATTGATTATGGCGCCAAACGCAACATCCTGCGCTGCCTCGCCAGCGCCGGTTGTGACGTCACCGTTCTGCCCGCCACGGCGACGGCCGAGGACATACTGGCGCACGAACCAGACGGTGTGTTTCTCTCCAACGGCCCTGGCGACCCGGCCGCCACCGGCACCTATGCCGTGCCGATGATCCAGACGCTACTGGACCAGACCAGCCTGCCGATCTTTGGCATTTGCCTTGGTCACCAGATGCTGGCGCTGGCGCTGGGTGGCAAGACCATCAAGATGAATCACGGCCATCACGGCGCCAACCATCCGGTCAAGGAAGTCGAGACCGGCAAGGTCGAGATTACGTCGATGAATCATGGCTTTGCGGTCGATAGTCAATCCTTGCCAACAGGCGTTCTGGAAACCCATGTTAGCCTCTTTGACGGCTCGAACTGCGGCATCCGCATGGCCGACCGACCGGTTTTTTCGGTCCAGCACCACCCCGAGGCGAGCCCCGGGCCACAAGACAGCTTTTACCTCTTCGAACGCTTTGCCAGCTCGATGGCGGCCGCCTGAGGCGCGCGCTGGTTTAAGAGACGATTAACCTCGCCTTAAAGAATTGTGTGGGAGGTCTCGTTCCAAGCCAATGGGACGAGGTTATGAACACGCACAACATCCGTAGCCGAGAGACGGTTCTGGCGCAGGCGCAATCCCGCCGCGGCCAGCCGATCAGTCGTCTGCTGATCGATGACGGGCAGGTCGCCCCGCGCAGCATGCTTGGCGCCCTGGCCGAAAGCGAGCGGCTGAACGCCCCCCTGGTGCGTGTGTTGGAGGCCGAATCCCTGGCCTCGCGTGAGGATATTCTGCACGCGCAGGCCGATCATTGGGGCGCCTTGGTTGTTGGCCGGACCGACGTGCCGCCTGATCCGGCGCTGTCGGGTCTGCTTGATCCGGAGTTTTGTCTGCAGCACGGCGTGTTGCCCTGGATGCGGATTGGCGAGACGGTGGTGCTGGCCACCTCCCGCCCCGACCAGTTCGACGCTTTGTTGGCGCATCTGCCCGGGGATTTTGGCCCGGTGATGATGGCGGTGGCGCTGGAAACTGACATCCACGCGGAAATCGCCAGCCGTTTTGGCGCCGCCCTGGCGCAGCGGGCGGAAGCGCGTGTGCCGCAAGACGAAAGCTGCCGCGACATCAACGTGGCCTCAACACGCGGGCTCTGGGCCGGGGCCGTGTTTGCGCTGCTGGGCCTGGCCACGCTTGCCCTTGCGCCGCAGCTCTTCTTTGCCGTGGCGCTTGCGTTGGCCGTGACCTCGTTGCTGCTGGCGCAGGGTTTGAAACTCGCCGCCCTGCTGGCATCGGGCCGCCCCGCGCCCGCGCGTGCAGCCCTCTCGCAATCACCGTCAACACCCGTGTCGATCCTTGTACCGCTCTTTCGCGAAAAGGAAATCGCCGACACGCTGGTCGCGCGGTTAAGCCGGCTCAGCTATCCCAAATCACTGCTCGAGGTGCTTTTGGTGCTTGAGGCAGACGATACACAAACCCAGGCCGCCCTGGCCGGGACCACGCTGCCGCCCTGGATGCGGCTTGTCGAAGTGCCGCCGGGCAGTATCAAGACCAAACCGCGGGCGCTGAACTATGCCCTTGGCTTTTCGTCGGGCGACATCATTGGCGTCTACGATGCCGAGGACGCGCCCGCCACCAACCAGATTGACCGCGTGGTCGCCGAGTTTGCCCGCGCCCCGCCGCATGTCGCTTGCCTGCAAGGGATTCTCGACTTTTACAACCCGCGCGCCAACTGGCTGTCGCGGTGTTTTGCGATTGAATATGCCAGCTGGTTTCGTGTGCTGTTGCCCGGGATGGCGCGGCTTGGCTTTGCGATTCCGCTGGGCGGCACGACGATCTTTTTCCGGCGCAAGGCGCTAGAACATGTCGGCGGCTGGGACGCGCATAACGTCACCGAAGACGCCGATCTGGGCATTCGGCTGGCGCGCTACGGCTATGTCACGCGGCTGGTTCCCAGTGTCACGCGCGAAGAAGCGAACAACCTGTTCTGGCCCTGGATCAAGCAACGCTCGCGCTGGCTGAAAGGCTACGGCATCACCTGGTGGGTGCATTCGCGCAACCCGCGCCGGCTTTGGCGGGATCTGGGGCCGTGGCGGTTCCTGGGGATGCAATTGTTGTTCCTGACAACACTGGTGCAGTTCATCTTTGCGCCGGTGCTGTGGTCGTTCTGGCTGATCCTCTTCGGTCTGCCACATCCCTTGTCCGGGATGATGGACAACCCCATGACGATGGCCCTGATCGCCGTCTTCCTGAGTGCCGAGGCGATCTCACTTGTGGTCGGCGTTGCTGCGGTGGCGCGCAGCCCGCACCGGTCACTGGTTCCCTGGGTGCCGACGCTGATCGCCTATTTCCCTCTGGGCACGGCGGCGATCTACAAGGCGCTGTGGGAAACGATCACCAACCCGTTCTACTGGGACAAGACCTCACATGGCCGCTCTGCGCCAGACAAACCCGGTGCGGATCTTGCAGAGGAATAGCGCAGCGCGTGCCGCGTCAGATCTGCGCCTGCGCGTCCAGCTTCAGCCGCGTCACGAAGGCCACCGAAATGTGATCACGCAGGGCGGTATAGGCCGCATCCTCGTCGCGCCGCTTGATCGCATCAACGATGGCCTGGTGTTCGGCCATCGCAATCTCTCCCCGACCCTGCGCGGCCAAAGAGGTGGTGGCCATCAGCGCCATCGACCGGTGCACAAGGTCCAGCTGCTGCACCAGATACCGGTTGTGCGACGAGAGATGGATCATCTTGTGAAACCGCCGATTGGCCCGCGCAAGCGCCGAGGGATCGCTGAGCAACGCGCGATCCTCGTCGATCATCTCTTGCAAGACCTGGATTTCCTCGTTAGTGGCGTGCCGGGCGGCGAGACGTGCCGCCAGCCCCTCAAGCTCGGTCCGCACCACGTACAGCTCGGCCATCTGGTTGTGATCAAGCGACGCCACAATCAGCGAACGGCCATCGCGGGCAAGTAAGGATTGCGTCTCAAGCCGTTGCAAAGCCTCACGAATTGGCGTTCGAGACACACCGAACCGTTCGGCCAGTTCGCTTTCCACAAGGCGGTCGCCGGGCCGGTATGTGCCATTGTCGATCGCCTCGAGGATCAACGTATAGGCATCTTTTTGCGAGCTTCGTGTATCGGTCATTCCGGCCTTCCTTTGGACAAGTTGCGCCACGATAGCCTTGCCTTGGCCAGACGATCAAGCACACCCATTGCCGGGCCCGGGCAACTGCCCTAGCTTGCGCGCATGGCCAAGCTTGATTTTGCACATGTCCGGCACTGGGTCTTTGATCTGGACAACACGCTATATGACCCTGCCGTGCGGCTTTTCGATCAGATCGAAACCCGCATGACGGCCTATGTCATGCAGGCGCTGGGGGTGGACCGGGACCATGCCAACCACCTGCGGGTGAAATACTGGCGAGAGCACGGCACCACGCTGGCCGGGCTGATGCGGGAACACGATATCGACCCGGAGGATTACCTGCATGACGTGCACGACATCTCGTTCGATGCGCTGACCCCAGATCCGCATCTGGCCGAGCTGATTGCCCAGCTGCCGGGGCGCAAGATCATCTACACCAATGGCAGCGCGCCTTACGCCGCCGAGGTACTGCGCGCCCGTGGTCTCGAGGCGTCGTTTGATGCGATTTATGGCGTCGAGCATGCGGATTACCACCCGAAACCGGATCGCACGGCCTTTGAGACAGTGTTTGCGCGCGATGGTGTGGACGGCGCCACCGCGGCGATGTTCGAAGATGAACCGCGTAACCTGAAAGAGCCCCACGCCATGGGCCTGCGCACCGTTCATGTGGCGCCGGAGCCAACGCCGGCTGACCACATTCACCACCATACTGATGATCTCAACGGCTTTCTGTCGCGGCTCTGACCTCTAGCGTAAAGATACTTCCAAGATGTGACATTTTGCGCGTGGGAAATCGGGCAGCAAGTCATAGCTCCCGAACTATAACCACCCCAGTTTCGGAGAGTTTCCATGACCATGGCCACCAGCGCCGCCCCCGCGGCCGCAAAAACCGCAAAAACCGACCTCGATCTGGAGCGCGCGCTCTACCTGTCCGTCGCCGTGTTCCTGACAATGGTTGTTACCGCGGTGATCACTTGGGGCCTGCCCGCTTTGGCGATGACTGCCTTGGCGCTGGTGCCTTTGGTGATGACGGTTCTGGTGCTGATCACCGTCGGCAAGTAAGCCGCATGGCTGTCCGCGCGTGGCCGCGATAGGCTATGGCGTAAAGGGAGAGCGGTCATGGATCATGATATCGTCATTTCCGGCGGCGGCATTGCCGGGCTGGCGGCGGCAGCGGCGTTTGGTGCGGCCGGGGTTGACGTGCTCTGCGTCGATCCGGCCAAACCGGTGACAGAGCGGGACGCGCAGGGCGCGGACTTGCGTTCCACCGCGTTTTTGCAGCCCGCTCAAGGCCTTCTGGACGATATCGGCCTGTGGCCGCGACTGGCCGATCATGCCATGCCGCTGCAGGTGATGCGCATTGTCGATGCGGGCGGGGCCGCCCCCGAGCCGCGTGTAATCAAGAATTTCGACGCCGCCGACATCTCGGACAAACCTTTTGGCTGGAACCTGCCCAACTGGCTGCTGCGCCGCGAATTTGCCGCGCATCTGGAGGCGCTGGCCAATGTCACCTACCGCCCCGGCACGGCAACCACGTCGCTTTTCACCCGCGATGCCTCCGCCCGTGTTGGGCTGTCGGATGGCAGCCGGGTGACCTGCCGTCTGGTAATCGCCGCCGATGGGCGCGGCTCACCGATGCGGCAGGCGGCTGGCATAGACGTGAAGACCACCCGCTTTGGCCAAAAGGCTTTGGCCTTCGCCGTCACGCACCCGATCCCGCATGAAAACGTCTCAACCGAGATCCACCGCACTGGCGGGCCGTTTACGCTGGTGCCCCTGCCCGATCATGAGGGCCGGCCGTCTTCTGCGATTGTCTGGATGGAGGATGGCCCGAAGGCGCAGGCGCTCTACGAGATGGAGGATGAGGCCTTTGAAGCGGCGATGTCGGAACGGTCCTGCATGATGTTCGGTCCGCTCAAGCTCGCCTCGCGCCGGACGATCTGGCCGATCATCGCGCAAGAGGCGGAGCGGCTCGACGGCCAGCGCTTGGCGCTGATGGCCGAGGCCGCGCATGTGGTGCCGCCCATCGGCGCGCAGGGGCTGAACATGAGCCTGGCCGATCTGCGGGTCTTGCGTGATCTGGCTGTGGCACGGCCCGAGGGGTTGGGTGATGCCAAAATGCTGGCCGATTACAGCGCTGCGCGGATGAATGACATCCGCCTGCGCGTAGCTGGGATCACCGCGCTGAACAAGGCCTCGCAAGTCTCGGGCACGCTGTGGCGGGACGCGCGGGCAATGGGGCTTGAGGCGCTGTATACGCTGAAACCGGTGCGCCAGACGCTGATGCAATTGGGTCTGGGGGCCGGCAGACCGGCCAAGCCGTAGCCGTTACAGGACCTGATCCACCACCCGGCGCAGCCGCGCGACCGTGCCGTCCACGTCATATAGCTTGTCCAGCCCAAACAGCCCCAGGCGGAAGGTCGAAAACCCGGCCGGTTCGTCACATTGCAGCGGCACCCCGGCGGCGATCTGCATGCCCTTGGCGGCAAAGGCGCGGCCGGACTGCACTTCGGGGTCGGCGGTGTAGCTGACCACCACCCCCGGCGCGCCAAAGCCCTCGGCCGCGACCGATTTGATGCCCTTCTCGGCCATCATGTCGCGCACCGCCTGACCCAACGCCCATTGCGCGTCTTTCAGCCGGTCAAACCCGAACTCCCGCGTCTCCCGCATGGTGTCGCGAAAGGCGCGCAACCCGTCGGTGGGCATGGTCGCGTGATAGGCATGGCCGCCGTTTTCATAGGCCTCCATGATCTGCCGCCATTTCTTGAGATCGACGGCAAAGCTGTTCGAACTGGTGTCCTCCATCCGATCCAGCGCCCGCTGGGACAACATCACCAACCCCGCGCAAGGGGTTGAAGACCAACCCTTTTGCGGCGCCGAGATCAGCACGTCGACACCGGTCTCGGCCATATCGACCCAAGCGCAGCCCGAGGCGATGCAATCGAGCACCATCAAGGCCCCCACCTCATGTGCCGCGGCCGCCAGCCGTTTGAGGTAATCATCCGGCAGGATGATCCCGGCCGAAGTTTCCACATGCGGGGCAAAGACAATGTCCGGCTTGACCTCACGGATCTGCGCCTCGACCTCTTCGATCGGCGCCGGGGCAAAGGGGGCGTCCAACGCGTTGCCGGTCTGGCGCGCCTTGATAACATGGGTGTCGTCGGCAAAATCGCCGGCCTCGAAAATCTGGCTCCAACGGTAGGAAAACCAGCCATTGCGCACCACCAACACCCGCGCACCCTGACCGAATTGCCGGGCCACCGCCTCCATCCCATAAGACCCGCCCCCGGGCACCAAAGCCACCGCGTCGGCGTGATAGACCTCGCGCAACATCTCCGAGATATCGCGCATCACCTGCTGGAACGCCGCCGACATGTGATTGAGCGACCGGTCGGTGAAAACCACCGAAAACTCCTCAAGGCCTTCAGGGTCGATTGTGTCAAGCAACGCAGCCATCGGGATCCTCCTCCGTTTGGCTCAGGAATACCGCTGACCGGCGTGTGAGGCAAAATCCGATTTGCCGCAGGGACGGCTAGAGCGGTCCCGGGCGGCGTTCCTCGGACAAAAGCACATTGGCTTCGACATTGCCGACCCCGGGCAGCATCATGATCCGGCGGCGTAGGACGCGTTCGAAATCGGAAATGTCGCGCGCCACGACGCGCAGGCGGTAATCGTAGAGGCCCAATACGTGTTCGACGGTCTGCACCTCGGGGATGGCAGAGACGGCGCGTTCGAAATCCTCGAGGCTGACACGGCCCTTGGTGGCGAGCTTGATGCCCAGAAACACGGTCACGCCATAACCGAGGGCGGCGGCATCGAGGTCGAGCCGCGCACCGGAAAACACCCCTGCGTCGCGCAGCCGCTTGATCCGTCGCCAGCAGGCGGGTTGCGAGAGACCCAACTCGCGCCCCAACGCACCGGCGCTGGCGGTCAGGTCTGCCGACAAGGCGCGCAGCAGCGCCCGATCCAGATCATCCAGCGCGATCACAGCGGCAGCCTTTCGTCGGATTTCACCTGTGCCACATGCATCAGCGCCTCGATATCGGCGATGTGCGGCAGGGTCAGCAGCTTGTCGCGATAAAGGCCCTGGTAGTGCGCCATGTCGCGGGCAATCACCGACAGGCGCGCATCGACTGACCCGAGGAAGGTCTGGATCTCGATCACCTCTGGCACCTCGCGTGCCGCGGCGATGAAGTCGTCAAAGGCGCGCGGCTGGGTCTTGTCGAGGGTGACCCGCAGCGACACCTCGACTTCGTATCCCAGCGCCGGCCAATGCACGACGCCGCGCACCCCGCGCAGGATACCGCCATGGCGCAACCGCTCCAACCGCCGCGACAGCGTGGTGGGCGTCACCCCGGCCCGATCGGCCAGCTCGGCCGCCGGTGCATCCGGGTCGGATTGCATGTAACGCAGGATGCGCCGGTCGGTGTCATCTAGCATGAATTCCCCGCATCATAGCCAAACCAAGAATACCTCTGCCATCATTTCGCAATTCTCTGCGCAAAACGCAATCGCCTTTGCCGCGCCATCATTATGGTGCGCGGCAGTCAAATGATGGAAACAAAGGGGAGCCTTCCATGCGCGTTTACTATGACCGCGATTGCGACATCAACCTGATCAAAGACATGAAGGTGGCCATCCTGGGCTATGGCAGCCAGGGCCACGCCCACGCGCTGAACCTGCGCGATAGCGGCGCCAAGAACGTCGTCGTTGCCCTGCGCGAAGGCTCGGCCTCGATCAAGAAGGCCGAAGGCGAAGGCCTCAAGACCATGGGCGTCGCCGAAGCGGCCGCCTGGGCCGACCTGATCATGTTCACCATGCCCGATGAGCTGCAGGCCGAGACCTACAAAAAATACGTACATGACAACCTGCGCGACGGGGCGGCGATTGCCTTTGCCCATGGCCTCAACGTGCATTTCGGCCTGATCGAGCCCAAGCCCGGCGTCGACGTCATCATGATGGCGCCTAAGGGCCCCGGTCACACGGTGCGCGGCGAATACACCAAGGGCGGCGGCGTGCCCTGCCTGGTGGCTGTTCACAACGACGCTTCGGGCCGCGCTTTGGAAATCGGCCTTTCCTACTGCTCGGCCATCGGTGGCGGCCGCTCGGGCATCATCGAGACCAACTTCCGCGAGGAATGTGAGACCGACCTCTTTGGTGAGCAGGCGGTGCTCTGCGGTGGTCTGGTTGAGCTGATCCGCATGGGCTTTGAGACGCTGGTCGAGGCCGGATACGCACCCGAAATGGCCTATTTCGAATGCCTGCACGAGGTGAAGCTGATCGTCGACCTGATCTATGAAGGCGGCATCGCCAACATGAACTACTCGATCTCGAACACTGCCGAGTATGGTGAGTATGTCAGCGGTCCACGGGTCCTGCCCTACGACCAGACCAAAGCCGAGATGAAGGCGATCCTGCGCGACATCCAGACCGGCAAATTCGTGCGTGACTTCATGCAGGAAAACGCCGTCGGTCAGCCGTTCTTCAAGGGCACCCGACGCATGAACGACGCGCACCAGATCGAAGAAGTGGGCGAAAAGCTGCGCGGCATGATGCCATGGATTTCTGCTGGCAAGATGGTCGACAAGGAACGCAACTGACCTCTGCCATAGGCGCAAAGATCAACGGGCCCGGTCACCGGGCCCTTTTTTCGTTTAGAAGTCGTCCTTGAGCTGCAGAACGCACCAGCCAAGCAGAACCAGCAGGATGAAGATCGGTAGAATGAAAAACGCGTCCATGGCGGCCTCCCTGAGCAACATGCGCGGTCAGGCTATGGCTCTGTGGCGGGCTGGCAACCCCGGGACCGGCTCTTCGGCCGAAGCGCGGGTTGCCTGATGAAATACCGGGCGAGGCGCCCAATAAATGGGCATTCACAAAACCCCTCCAAAGGTCAATCCGCCGGCAAGTGGATTATGCGGACACAGTTTCGCGGATTATCTCGTCAGCTATGGATAGCCTTACTTGACCAAGGGTTAACGCGCCCGCATCGTGCGCGCATTGAGCCAAAACGGAGTGATTCCAAGAATGACTGTTCGTGTAGAAGCGTCCATTGTGGATGGTAACACTGTAACCCTCGTCGATCCGACAACCGCTGAAACATTCGATATTGCCGGTGAGGCCGGCGCGGTTGAGCAAATTAACCCGGAACTTGAATTTCCGTTCTTCAATCCGATCACCAATGAGACCCTGACCCATACGGGCTCGGTCACGGTGGCGATTTCCGACGGCAACCGCGAAGGTACGGTCACGGCCAGCGGCGCGGACGCTCCGATTGCGACGGCAGACCTGGATCTGTCGACCCTGACGACGCTGTTGGTGTTCACCTTTGAGCAATCGGATGGCACCCAGCTGGTCATCCGCACGACGTATATCGGCACGGACGGCCCGACGCTGCAGGAAGTGCTGGATGGGACCTACGGCTTTGACGAGATGATGGCCGAGGCAACCGTTCTGAACAATGAGCCTTACACGCCTACGGACGATGGGAACGACACCACGGATGGTGGTGACGGTGAAGACACCACAGACGGTGGCGACGGTGAAGACACCACGGACGGCGGCGATGGCGAAGACACCACCGATGGCGGCGACGGTGAAGACACCACCGACGGCGGTGACGGTGAGGATACCACCGATGGCGGTGACGGTGAGGATACCACGGATGGCGGTGACGGCGAGGACACCACGGATGGGGGTGATGGCGAAGACACCACGGATGGGGGTGACAATGGCGATACAGTAGCCGACAATCCGCTGGCCGGCCTGTTGGAAGACCTGCTTGGCATCGATATTGGCGCCAATGACCCGCTGCAGGAACTACTGGATGAAGATTCAATTGACGAAGAATTCATCGACACGCTCAACGACCTGCTGTTTGGTGGCGGCGGTGGCAATGGGAACGGCAATGGCGGCGGCGGCGGCAATGGCGGCGGCAACGGCAATAACGATACCATCCCTGGCACCCCTGGGAACGACAACGAAAATGGCGGCAAGGGCGACGATTCGATCAGCGGTGGCGCTGGCGATGACAGCCTCAAGGGTGGCAAAGGCGACGACACCGTCGATGGCGGCACCGGCAACGACACCGTCAAGGGCGGCAAGGGTGAAGACAGCCTGAGCGGCGGCACCGGCAACGACAAGGTCGATGGCAACAAGGGCGAAGACACGCTGGATGGCGGTTCGGGCAACGACTCGGTTGATGGCGGCGGCGGTGATGACGAGATCACTGGAGGCACCGGCAACGACACGTTGCGCGGCGGCGGCGGCGAAGACGAGTTCAAGTTTGGATCCGGCGACGGTCAGGATACCATCATGGATTTCGATGCCGACGAAGACGTGATCCACATAACCGCGGGCATGGCCGGTGGCCGGACCGCCGAACAGATCGCGGCCGATGCGCAGATCACGCCGGACGGCATGTTGATGACATTCGGCACCGACACGATCCTGCTGCGCAATGTCTTCAACACCGATGGGCTGGCTGACGCCATCGACATCATGTGACGGTGTTGCTCTGACGAAAAGACAGGCCGGGTGCTGACGCGCCCGGCCTGTCTTTTCGTCTGTCGTGGTGTCGGCCGCGCGGGCGGCGTCAATCCCAGCAGTTCACCAACACGGTCATGGCGGTGGCCTTGGCGGTCAGATCCTCGGGCGCAAGCGTGGCACTGGCAGGCGTGGCCACGGTCACGATGCCCTGCGACCGCAGGAACGCCTGGATCCCTTCGGCCTTGGCGGCAAAGCTGACGCTGTCGGGCAATTGCCGGCTGCCGCTGGTGTCGCGCGGCAAGAGCATACCCACGACACCGCCGCCGGCATCCAGCACCGGCCCGCCGGCATCACCCGGAAGGCTCGACAGGGCAAGGCGTTTGAACTGATCTTCGCCGCCCAGGCCCTGCAGGTCTTCGAGTGTGCCAAAGGTCATCGTCGGCGCGCTGAGACGCCCGCCAAAGGAATAGCCCGCCACCGCCACATCGGATTGCAGGCGCGGGGTTTGGGACTGGAACGCCGCGACTTGCTGCGGAGCAAGCGCGGTTTCGGGGCGCAGCACGGCCACGCCGAGCGCGCCATCGATGGCTTGCACGCCCATCTCGTAGACCCCGTTCAACGTCACCCGCGCACAGTTTTCCACCAGCGCGGCGCTGGTCATCACATGACCCGCCCGGTCGATGAAAAAGCCCGAGCCGTTTTCGCGCGGTTTACGCACCTTCAGGCCCGACACGAGGTCCACCGCCTGGCCATTATCCGAGACCGACGCAGGGTCGAGCACACCCGGCTGCCGCTCGAAGCTCTGCTGCATCAGCGCAAGAACCCGGCTCCGACGCTCTTCATCGCCGGCAGGCCAGATCAGCGAAAAGCCCTTGATCTCGCCGTTGCGCAGGGACACCTCGGTATGGCTGACAATGCGGTCATTGGCACCGGTCAGCAGGAAACGGTCGCGGTCGCGGCGGCGTTCACCTTCGAGCGGGACAATCTCCAGCGTCTGCATGATCTCGTAAAGGCCGTTCATGCGCTGGCGGTCGCCCGGCTGGCTGATCAGCAGCACCCGCGCGGCCGGATCACTGGAGGGCTCAAAAATCGCAAACGGCGCCTCGTAGCTGGCGAATTGCACGGCCCCCATCGGCATCTGCATCGAAATCCCAGCCTGCGCATCGGCATAGACCTGCATGTCGAGCCCGTCGAGCACGGCATTGTACTGCCGCAAAAGCTCGGCCCGCTGCATCGTGGTCAGAACGCCGGTCACGTCAAAGCCATTTGCCACCTGCCATTCCCCCATGGCGCGGCGGGTGCCGGGGCCAAAGGCGCCGTCGATGGCGGCGGTGTAAAACCCCGCCCATTGCAACGCGATCTGCAACCCGTCGCGTTCGGCGCGGGTGAGCAGCCGTTCGCTGGCGCGTGCCTCACGCGGGGTTTCGTCACGAATGACGGGCGCGGGCTGTGGTTGCGGGTCCGCCGCCGGCGCCTGGGCTACTTGCGGCGCCGCCCCCGCGGCCTGTGCTTCGTTCGCCGCACGCGCGGCCTGTGCGCCGACCGGCCAGAATTGCTGGCCGTAATCCGACGCCTCTTCGACATAGGCATCACCCGGGATTTGGCCGGTGCCGCGCAGGCCCGCCAACACGTTCACCGCCTCGGCCCGGTTGTAGGGACCAAGGGCAACAACATACCAGCCATTGCCAGCAGCAAAGCCATTCACATTGTCAAACGTGCCGGTGTAATCCCGCACGCTTTGCTGCGCGGATGCCAGCGAAGACCGTGACAGCAGCTGGATATACACCGCCTCGTCCTGCGCCTGCGCGGCGACAGCCTGCAACATGAAAACCCCGGTGACCGCGCTTGCCCAAAAACGTTTGCTCATACCTGCCATTGGCCCTTTGATCGTCCTGAATAGATTAATCTGACGTTATTCTTAGCAGAAGCTTTTGCCCGTGCACCCGAAAATTGCCCGCCGGGTTGATTGACCCTTGCCGCCGCCGGGCCTAAGCAGGCGCGAGCGTCAATCGGGGGCCATCCACATGCCTGAAACAATCGCAAAACCCACCAGCTTTCAGGAGATCATCCTGCGCCTGCAAAGCTATTGGGCCGCGCAGGGCTGTGCGGTGCTGCAACCCTATGACCTTGAGGTTGGCGCAGGTACGTTTCACCCGGCCACCACCCTGCGCGCCCTGGGCACCAGGCCGTGGACCGCGGCCTATGTCCAGCCCTCGCGCCGGCCCACCGATGGGCGCTATGGCGAGAACCCGAACCGCCTGCAGCACTATTATCAATTTCAGGTGATCATCAAACCGTCGCCGCCGGATCTGCAGGCGCTCTATCTCGGCAGCCTTGAGGCGATCGGGATCGATATGGGCCTGCATGACGTGCGCTTTGTCGAGGATGACTGGGAAAGCCCGACCCTGGGCGCCTGGGGCCTGGGATGGGAGGTCTGGTGTGACGGGATGGAGGTCAGCCAGTTCACCTATTTCCAGCAGGTCGGCGGGCATGACTGCCACCCGGTTTCGGGGGAGCTGACCTATGGGCTGGAACGTCTGGCGATGTACGTGCTGGGTGTCGATCACGTCATGGACATGCCGTTCAACGATCCGCAAACCGCCATTCCGCTGACTTATGGTGACGTCTTTCGCCAGACCGAAGAGGAATACAGCCGCTGGAATTTCGATGTGGCCGACACCGCGCTCTTGCTACGGCATTTTGAGGATGCCGAAGCCGAATGCGCCGAAATCCTCGCGGCCGAGCATAAAGACCCCAAGACCGGCAAGCGCATCGTCATGGCGCATCCGGCCTATGACCAGTGCATCAAGGCCAGCCATATCTTCAACCTTCTGGACGCGCGGGGTGTGATCTCGGTCACCGAGCGGCAAGCCTATATCGGGCGGGTGCGGCACCTGACAAAGATGTGCGCTGACGCCTTTGTGCAGACCGAGGCCGGGGGCTACACGGTATGACCCTGACCTCGTCCATCCCGGTGCTGCGTGTGGCGGATTACCCGGCGGCGCGCGATTTCTGGACCGGTCCGATGGGGTTCACCATTGGCGAAGAGGGCGGTGATCCGCCCCGCTTTGGCATCTTTCACAAGGACAAGGCCACGGTTTTTGTCGATGCCTGGCAAGGCGCCGACGCGGCCCCTGCCCCAAATTGGCGCGCCTATTTCCATTGTGACGATGTCGACGCTTTGGCCGCGGAACTCGGGCCGCTGGTCGATACCGGCCCGCGCGACACGGTCTACGGCATGCGCGAAATCGAGGTGCTGGACCCCGCCGGCAACCGGCTCTGCTTTGGACAGGATGCCGACTGATGGGCAAGTTCCTCGCCATTGTGCTTGTGCTCTGCGGCGTTGGCGCCGGGATCGGCATGTACTACCTGCAGATCTACGCGTTCTACGAAGAGGTCGTGCCGAATGGCAGCACTGATGTGCAGCTGACCGCCAAGGCGGCCGAGGTACCCGAGACGATCCTTTACCAGGACTACGTCGCCATCGATTCCGAAAGCTCGCCGATCCGCTATCGCGCCTGTTTCACAACGCCTACGACGTTGCAGGCCTTTGCCGACACCTACGAGGCCTATGCCGGCGCGGTCCCACGTGTGGCGCCCGGCTGGTTTGACTGTTTTGACGCCGAAGCCATCGGCGCCGAGATCGCCAATGGCACCGCGCAAGTCTTTGTCGGGCAACGCAATTTCGAATATGGGATCGACCGCGTGGTCGCCATCACCGAGGATGGCCGCGGTTATGTCTGGCACGAAGTGAACGAATGCGGGGACAAGGCCTATGACGGCAGCCCGCTGGGCAAAGACTGCCCGCCCCGAGACGGAGAAAACTGATGCCCGATCTTCTGATCGAACTCTTTTCCGAGGAAATCCCCGCGCGCATGCAGGCCCGCGCTGCGGAGGATCTGACAAAGCGCGTCACCGACGGGCTGGTCGAGGCCGGGCTGACCTATGCCCA
>JASJCC010000095.1 GCA_030066175.1 Paracoccaceae bacterium
CGGCGCCGATCTGGGTGGCGATGGAATACCGCTATATGCCGCCGATCCAGACCCTGATCGACGAGGTCACCCGCGCCACCGGCGGCGTCACCATGCTCAGCATCCGCGAACACCGCTTTCCCTTTTTGCCCAAGGTTGGCGATTGGAACCGCTTTAACCGCAACACCGGCGGCACGCTGGTGGAAAAATGCTGTCACTTCTTCGATCTGATGCGCCTGATCCTTGGCGCGGATCCCGTCCGCGTCATGGCCAGCGCCGGGCAAGAGGTGAACCATCTCGATGAACGTTACGCGGGTGAGGTCCCCGATATCTGGGACAGCGCCTTTGTCATCGTCGACTTTGCCAATGGCAAACGCGCCATGCTCGAGCTGTGCATGTATGCCGAGGGTAGCCGCTATCAGGAAGAGATCTGCGCCGTCGGCCCCGCCGGCAAGATCGAGGCGTTTGTGCCCGGCCCCGGGCGGTTCTGGCCCACCCATCTGGGTGCGCCACCGGTGGCACAGGTCATCGTCAGCCCGCGCCAGCCGAAAGGGCCGCAGACCGTCGATATCCCGGTTGATCCCACCCTGCTGGAGGCCGGCGATCACAATGGATCGACCTTCTACCAACACCTGCGCTTTCTTGAGGTGGTGCGAAATGGGCACAGTCCAGAAGTCACGTTGCAGGATGGCGCCTGGGCGGTAAAAATCGGCCTCGCAGCGCAGCAATCGGCCGAAACCGGGCAGGCCGTGGCGCTATAGGGACAAACGCCAGATCTGGGTGAGTTGTTGATTTTCGACAACAAAATCTGCGTCCCGCGGGCGATTCGCAAAGGCGCGGAAAAAAGAACCTATGAATTGTGGCGAAAATGAGTTAACCCCAAAACAAAAGAAACAAGGCCGCCAATAATAAAAAACCAGGTGGCCAAGAGGTAGAGCGGTGTAACCATGAATGCGATTGATTTCGTAATCCGCACCCGTGCGGGTGCAGTTGAACGTGGCCAGGTCGGCGGTACTGACCAGACCTTTGTCATTCCGGCCGGAACCGGCAACGACATTTCCCTCAATATCCGATCGTCCGACCTGCGAGGTTACGACCGCGCCGGCAACGATCTGCTGATCACCCTGGCGGACGGCCGGGTGGTGGTGCTCGAAGGCTATTTCGCCGCCGGCGCAGAGGGCGGCAACCGGCTCTTTCTCAGCTCTGGTGGGCAGCTGAACGAGGTGACCTTCCCGGAATCCGATGGCGGCACGCTTTACGCGGCATACGGGCCGACCGAGACCTGGGACAAGTGGAGCCCCTCGGACGCGCTGATCTTTGTCGAAGACCCAACCGTGATGTCGCCGCATGACGTGGCCTCGGCCGCTTATGACGACGAAGAGGTCAGCATGCTGGGCGCCGCAGCGCTGGGCGGCTCCGGTCTCTTGGGTGCGGCCGGCGCCGGCGCGGCCCTGCTGGGCGGCGCCGCCCTTTTGGGGGGCGACGATGACGATGGCGGCGGCAGCGGCGGATTTGGCGGCGGCGATGATGGCGGCGGCGACGATGGTGGCGGTGACGATGGCGGCGGTGACGATGGTGGCGGTGACGATGGCGGCACCTGGATCCCCCCTACCGTAGACGAACCCGATTCCAGCATCTCGGTCGGCGGCGACGATCCGACGATCATAATCACCGGCACGGGCAACCCCGGCTCGGTTGTCGAAGTCACCATCGGTGACGAAACCGTCACCGGCATTGCCGACGATGACCGCACCTGGGAAGTGGTGTTCGAGGGCGAAGACTTCCCCGAAGACGGAGATCACGGCGACGCGGTTGTTGTGGTGACCGACCCGGATGGCACGGTGACCGACCTTGACGGGCCCTACATCATCATCGACACCACCCCGCCGATGATCGATATCGACGCCGGTACGCAATCCACAGGCGATTTCTTTAACGGCGACACCCATCCCGGCGGCGTCACCATCAGCGGCACGGCCGAGGCCGGTGTCACGCTGGAGGTGACCGTCGAGGGGCAGACCGACACGGTGATTGTCGGCGCCGACGGCACCTGGACATTCACGTATGATTCCAGTGTCTTGCCGGCGGGCGAATACGAAAGCACGGTGACGATCACCGCCACCGACAGCTTTGGCAACGCCACAACGACGACCGATGTGATCATCATCGACACGGTCCCACACCCGCTTGAGATCGACGCGGTGGGTGGTGACAACCTGGTCAACGGCGCTGAGGCCGAGGCCGGTTTTGCCATCACCGGCACATCGACTCCGGGCGCCACGGTGACGGTCAGCTTTGGCTCGATCACCCAGGACGTGGTGACCGGCGCCGATGGCAGTTGGACACTGAACGTAAGCTCGGTCGACTTCCCCGGTGGCGAATACACCACCACGATCACCGCCACGACGGTGGATGCCTATGGTAATGCCAGCGCGACCAGTTCCGAGGTGCAGATCGACACGGTCGGCGCGCTCGAGCTGACCAATACGCCGCTGACCGGCGACGATGTGATCAACGAGGCGGAATACAGCGCGGGCCTGACACTGACCGGCACCGCGCAGCCTGGCTCAACCGTCGAGGTGACCATCGAGGGCGTCACCCGCCCCGCCACGGTCGGCACCAGCGGCAATTGGAGCGTGACCTTCGGCGCCGGTGACCTGCCCGCAGGTACCTACAGCACCACCGCGACGATCACCGCAACCGATACGGCCGGCAATGTGGACACCACCTCGCACGGCTTTGTCGTCGACACCGAAACCGCGCTGACGGTTCAGACCGATAGTGTCGAAGGAGACGGAGTGGTCAACGCCGCTGAACATGCCGACGGCGTGATACTCACCGGCACAGCCGAGCCTGGCGCCACGGTCAACGTCACCATGGGCAGCGCCACGCGCCCGGCCACGGTGGCCGCCGATGGCAGCTGGACGGTGAACTTCCCCGCCTCAGACATCCCGCAGGGCGAAACCAGCCTGCCGGTGATGGCCACCGCCGTGGATGCCGCGGGCAACACTGCCACGGCCACGGGTGATGTGCAGGTCGACACCTTTGTGCGCAACTTCACCAACACCTCGACCCCGGGCGGGGCCGATGGTGTGATCAACGCCGAAGAAGCCGCGCAGGGCCTGACCCTGACCGGCACGTCCGAACCCGGCAGCACCGTTGTGATCGACCTTGGCGGGGTCACCATGCCCGCCAGCGTCGATGCGGGTGGCAATTGGACGGTCACCCTGGCCCCATCGCAGCTGCCCACGGGCGAACAGACTGTCACCCTGACCGCGACCGCGACGGATCCCGCCGGCAACACCGACACGCTGACCCAAAGCGTCCGCGTCGATACCGATGCCGGTATCCTGACCATCAGCCCCGAGCCGGTCGAAGGCGACGACATGGTCAACTTTGCCGAGGCTTCGGACGGTGTGGTGCTGACCGGCACCTCGAACCCCGGCCAGATGGTCACCGTCACGATGAATGGCGTCAGCCACAACGTGATGACCGATGCGGCGGGTATCTGGGTGGCGCCCTTTGCGGCGAGTGAGATCCAGCAGGGCACCTATACCGCTGACATCACCGCCACCATCACCGACAGCGCCGGCAACACGCTGACCCGGACCGACACGCTGAACTTCGACACGCAGGTCGACAACTTCACCACCAGCGCCAACCCGGTGGGCGGCGACGGCGTGGTGAACGGCCAGGAAATCCTCGCCGGTGTCACCCTGACGGGGACCACCGAACCCGGGGCCACGGTCGAAGTGGTCTATGGCGGACAGGCCTTCAATGCGCAGGTCGACGGCCAGGGCAATTGGAGCGTCAATCTCAGCGCCGCCGCCCTTGCGCAGGGCGAATACACCGCCACGGCCGAGATCAACACCACCGACCGGGCGGGCAACACCGCGCAAACCACCACCAGCTTCGTGGTGGATACCGAGGTTAACCTGCTGAATACCTCCAGCACGCCTGTGGCGGGCGATGGTGTGGTCAACGCCGAAGAGGCAATGCAGGGCATCACCCTGACCGGCCAGGTCGAACCGGGCTCTACCGTGATGGTCACGCTCAACGGGGTACAGCATGTCGCCACCGTCTCCGCCAATGGCGGTTGGAGCGTCGACATCCCACCGAGCTCGATCCCGCAAGGGACCGGCGACGCACAGGTGCTGGTCGAGGCGACAGATGCCGCCGGCAACACCCGCAGCATCACTGAAACGCTGTCGATCGACACTGATGTGCCTTCGGGCATCAACTGGGAAGGTTATTCGCGCGACCACACCGGGGTTACCGGGATCACCATCGACACCACCAGCAATGATGTCGAACTGGGTCACCTGGTCTTTGATGCCAACGGTGTTCCGGGGATCGAAGCGGTGCAGACGCAAAGCTTTGACAACACCTTCTCCGGCCAGACCACGCATCTCTTTACCCAAGGGCCGGTGGCTGATGGCTCCCACCTTGTGGTGACCGAAACCGACGCGGCGGGCAACATGGCGGGCACCTACCTGGTGACCGACGATCTCACCACCTCTGAGGTCACGATGAGTGACGCGGTGGCCGACGCCCTGTCAGAGCACCAGATCGACACCATCGACCTGACCTTTGCCGAAGACAGCCGCCTGACGATCACCGAAGCGCAGCTGACGGCGCTGTCCTCGACCACCGATACGCTTCTTGTTCTGGGTGGTGCGGATGACGGTGTCACGATCACTGGCGCGCAGGCGGTGGGCACCACCACGCAGGACGGCAACACCTTCAACGTCTTCTCGCTGGGTGACGCGACGGTTCTGATCGATGACGACATCAACAATGTCGTGATCTGATGTACGAGTAACGTCCGGAGGCCCGGCTGAACCGGGCCCCGGATCCCGAAAAACGATAATCGCGCCGGTCACGGGGGCACGAAATGAGATTGAGCAGGCGGAGCCTGGGAGCCATCGCGGCCATCGCGGTCCTTCCAGGATGTATGAAAGACATGGGCGAGGGCACGGTCTCGCGCTTTCTGGGCGGTGAGCCGTCGGCGGCCACGCCCGGCCCGGGCGCGACCAAGGCGGTTGCGGTCAAACCCACCGATGCCTCGCCGATCATCGCATCGCTGCAAACGCGCCAGACCGCGCTGATCCCCGGCACGCCTTATGCCCGCGTCGCCGAGGCGGTCATGGCGTCCTCCTCCCGCGTGGCTGAGGCCGAGCTGCGGGTCGCGCAACTGCGGGCCGAGGCGGCGAAAAAGAACTGGCTGCCCAAGATCGGGCCACGGATTTCGCTGAACTCATTGGGCGAGCTGATCGCCGATCTGGTGCTGCAGCAGGTGCTCTTTGACAATGGCCGCAAACGCGCCGAGCGTGACCTCGCCAAGGCCAATGTCGAGATCGCCGCCGTCGCCATCGTCGAAGACAGCAACACCCGCGTCTATGAAGCGCTGAGCCGCTATCTGCGCGCCGAACAGGGGCGCGAGCTGCAAAAGCATCTTGGTACCGCTTTGGATGACATGCAGCATTTCCAATGGGTTATGAACGAACGGGTCAAAGGCGGCGTGTCGGACATGTCCGATCTCAACGTGCTGAACCAGAAGCTCGCCAATATCCGCGCCCGTTCCGGTGAGGCGCGCGAAAGCGTGACCACGGCCTTGGCCGAGCTTAGCGCCATGTCGGACCGGTCTCTGGAGGCCCTGCGCGGCCTCGGCGATCTGGGTCCGCGCAGCGCGAATGAGGCGCTGGGCGTGATCCGCGCCACCGCCGAACGCGACCGCGCTTTGGCCGAGGCGCGCATCGCCCGTGCCAGCCACCTGCCGGGGCTCAGCGCCACCGGGTCGGTCGGCGACAGCGGCGACAATTACGGGCTGGAGGTGACCACCGATCAGCTTTTTGGCCTGGGCACCATGGCCGAGTTCAAGGCCATCGAGGCCACGAAAGAGATCGCCGAACGCCGCATCGCTGAGGCGCGCGAGGACGCCGCGCGGGAAATCCAGTCGCAATCCCGCCAGCTTGAGGCCTATCAGCGCCAGGCGGCCGAGGCGCGCACGCTGACCGTTCAGGCCAAGCAAAACCTCGATCTCTTCCAGCGCCAATACGAAGGCGGGCAGCGCCAGGTGATGGACGTGGTCGGCGTCTATGAAACCTACGCCGCCGCCACCGAAAAAGAGATCGAGCTGAAATACAAAGCCGCCCGTGCCGCTTTGGAACTGGCACGCCTGCGAGGGGCCCTGGCCGAAGGGGCACGGATTTGACCGCAGCGCCGATCCTGTCCATGGCCCACCGCGCCAAGAACGCCGTGCTGCGCAGCGTGCCGAAACCTGTGGCGCGCCCGGCCAACGCCGCAACCCGCGCTCCACGCCACTCCGACCGCGCCCGCAACCGGGCCGAGTTGATCCGCGTGCTCGCCGGCCTTGTCGGTGTCGACGCCAAGGCGCCGGATATCCTCGAAGCACTGTCGCTGCATGCAGGCGACGGCGACAGCTATGACGCAAACGCGCTTAGCGCCGGCCTGCGCGCTGCGGGCATGGTCACCGAAACGCAAAAGCCGCAAACGCTGACCCCCGCGCTCTGGCCCGCACTGGCGCTGATGCGCAATGGCCAGGTGGTGCTGGTGCTCGACCAACACGACCGCGTCCTGACGATCTACGACAAACAAACCCCGGACCGCCGCAGCGAGGTGCCTTTGGCCGAGTTCGCCCCGGTCTTTTCCGGCACCGTCCTGCATGCCGAGGCCCCGGTGCAGACGCTCAGCGACACCCACGCCAAGGCCGACAACACCGATCATTGGTTCTGGGGCCAGTTCCATCGTTTCTCCCGCCAGTTCGGCGAGGTGGCGTTGGGCTCCTTCGTGTCGAACATCCTCGCCGTGGCCGTCGCGCTGTTTTCGCTGCAGGTCTATGACCGCGTGATCCCGCATCAATCGCAAAGCACACTCTGGGTGCTCGCCGCAGGCGCCGGCCTCGCCCTGCTGCTCGAAGGGTTCTTGAAAGTGGCCCGCTCTCAGCTCCTTGATGGTGCCGGGCGGCAGATCGAGATGGGGGTGCAGGGCCTCTTGATGGGCCGGCTCTTGGGGATGCGCTCGGACATCGCCGGGCGCTCGCCCTCGCAACTCTTTGCCGCGATGCGCGAATTCGGCTCGGTGCGTGAGTTCTTCACCGCCTCGACCGTTGGCGCGCTGGCCGATATCCCGTTTATCTTCGTCTTTCTGCTTCTCGTCTGGTCAATCGCCGGCAGCGTCGTCTGGGTTCTGATCGCCGGTGGCATCCTGATGGTCCTGCCGGGGTTCTTTCTGCAAAAGCACATGATCCGCCTGACCCAGGAAATGCAGGGCGCCAGCGCCAAGCAATCGCGGCTGTTGCAGGAAACCGTGGTTGAGCTTGACACCATCAAGACCCAGCGCGCCGAGGATCGCTTTGCCCGCATCTGGGAAGAGCTGACCGCCGTGCAGGCGCTGAAATCCTCGGAACAACGCCGTCTGGCGGCGATGCTGACATTCTGGAGCCAGGGTCTGCAACAGCTGACCTATGTCGGCGCCGTGATCACCGGCACCTACCTCGTGTTTGCCGGCGAATTCACCGTGGGCTCGATCATTGCCGTCGGCATCCTGACCTCGCGCACGCTGGCGCCGTTGACACAGCTGTCGGGGATCATGGCGCGTTGGGGCAATGTGAAATCCGCTTTGGACGGGCTCGACGGCGTGGCGCATGCCGATCAGGACCGCGCCGAGGCGCGCAGCTATCTGCGCCGCGACGGGCTGGAGGGCAAGTATGAGCTGCGCGAGGTGACCTTCCGCTACGATCCCGAGGGCGCGACGGTGCTGGAACTGCCCGCGCTGACCATCCAGCCGGGCCAGACCGTGGCCGTACTGGGCGCCAATGGGTCGGGCAAATCCACGCTCTTGAAGATGCTGACCGGGCTATATGCCCCCGGCAGCGGCAAGCTCTTGATCGACGGCACCGAAATGGCCCAGATCGACCCCCGCGACCTGCGGCGATGCATCGGCTATCTGGGCCAGGATGTGCGGCTCTTCCACGGTAGCCTGCGCGACAACCTCAACCTCAACCTGCTGGAACGCGACGACGACCGGCTCTACGAGGCGCTGGATTTCGCCGGGCTCGGCCAGTTCGTCAAGGCGCACCCCAAAGGGCTGGATTTGGACATCCGAGATGGCGGCGAAGGGCTGTCTGTGGGCCAACGCCAAAGCATCGGCTGGGCGCGGCTCTGGCTGCAGGACCCGGATGTGTGCCTGCTGGATGAACCCACGGCCGCTTTGGATCAGACGCTGGAGAAGACGTTGATTTCGCGGCTGGAACGCTGGCTGGATGACCGCACGGCGGTGATCGCCACCCACCGGGTACCGATCCTTGCGCTCGCCTCGCGCACGCTGATCCTCGCCAATGGCCGGATGGCGATCGACGGTCCGCGCGATCAGGTGCTCGATCACCTGCGCACCGCCGGACAGGGGGCCGCCTGATGACGACGACAACCACCAACCTGACCAGCCAACTGGCGCAAAACCTCAAAGGTCCGTCGCTGACCATCTGGCTGTGTGCCGCGTCGGTTTGGCTCTTCATCATCTGGGCGTCTTATGCCTGGATCGACGAGATTGTCCGCGCGGAGGGGGAGATCATCTCCTCCTCCCGCCCGCAAATCATCCAAAACCTGGAAGGCGGCATCCTCGCCGAGTTGCTTGTTAAGGAAGGCGACGAAGTGCTGCGCGGCGACGTGCTGGCGCGGCTGCATGGCACGCAATTTGCCTCCTCCGTCGACGATTTGCGCGATCAGATCACCGCCCTCGAGATCCGCCGCCTGCGGCTCGAGGCCGAACTGGCGGGGGCGTCCACATTCGACGTCCCCGCTTCTTTGGGTGGGCGGCTGCCGGCGATGCTGACCTCGGAACGCGCTTTGCTGCAGGCGCGGCAGTCGGATTTCGTCAGCCGCCGGGATGGGGCAAAACGGGTGCTGGATCAGGCGGCCTCTGAGCTGAAGCTGATGGAGGATCTGCTGGCCAAGAAGGTCGTCGCGTTGATCGAGGTGACCCGCGCCCGCAAGGCGCATGCAGATGCGCGGATCAAATATGACGAGATTGTCACGCAGACCGAACTGATGCGGGCGCAGGAATACTCCGACACGTTGAAAGAGCTGGCGACGCTGCGGCAGAACCTGAAAGCCAGCCAGGACCAGCTGAACCGGACGGTGTTGACCAGCCCGATGCATGGCGTGGTCAACAACCTCAACGTCACGACCATCGGCGGGGTGGTGCGGCCAGGTGAAGAGATCCTGCAGATCATTCCTTTGGACGAAGAGCTTTATGTCGAGGCGCAGGTGCGGCCGGAGAACATCGCGGGTATCCGCCCGGGGCAGGAGGCGACGATCAAGCTGTCGGCCTATGATTACACGATCTATGGGACGCTGAAGGGGCGGGTCGACGTGATTTCGGCCGACACGTTCAAAGATGAGCGCCGGCCCGAGGAAAGCGCGCATTACAAGGTGACGCTGCGGGTCGACATGACCAGCCTGACCGACCGACAGGCCCGGATCGAAATCCGCCCCGGTATGCAGGCGCAGGTGGAGCTGCACACCGGCGAAAAGACCGTGCTGCAATACCTGCTGAAACCGCTCTACAAATCCCGCGAGGCGTTCCGCGAGCCTTAGGCGGGGGTTTTCTCAAAAGGTGCGGCTGCGCCGCGCAGGATGACGCAGCCCCGCCTTCGGCGGAACTGCGCGCTGGCGCTTTTGGCGGGTGGTGCGCCCGGGTTTCCGCGCTTTGTGTTTTGTGGCGACGGGTGGGAGCCTCCGGCGGAGGTATTTTTTGAACCAGAGAAGAGGCAGGTCAGGTGGCGGTGTCGAGCCAGATGGTGACCGGGCCGTCATTGGTGAGGCTGACTTGCATATCGGCGCCGAAGCGGCCGGTGGCGATGGGGATGCCGTGGCTTTGCAGGGCAGCGGCGAAGTGTTGGTAGAGGCGTTCGCCGTCTTCCGGCGCGGCGGCGGGGGAGAAGCCGGGGCGGTTGCCGCGGGAGGTGTCAGCGGCGAGGGTGAACTGGCTGATCACCAGGACGGCGCCTTGCACATCGAGAACCGAGCGATTCATCCGGCCCTCGTCATCTTTGAAGATGCGCAGCTTGGCGGTTTTGGCGGCGAGCTTTTCGGCCTCAGCCTCGGTATCGCCCTGCATCGCGCAAACGAGGATCATCAGGCCTGGTCCGATTTCACCCAGCACGGCGCCGTTGACGCTGACCGAGGCGTGGCTGACCCGTTGCAAAAGCGCCCTCATAGCTCGTCCGCCCAGGGTGGGTTGGCGCCAGCGCGCGACACGGTGATCGCGGCGGCTTTGGCGCCCAGTTCGATGGCGGGGCGGAAGTATTCGAGGGAGGAGGCGACCAAAGCGTCGCGCCTCAGCAGCGTGTCGCGGGCAAGCCCGGCCAGCAGGCCCGCGTTGAACGTGTCGCCGGCGCCCACCGTGTCGACGACGGTCGCGGCGGCGGCGGGGACGTGCAGGGACCCGTCACGTGTGACCGCCTCGACCCCGTTGGCACCTTTGGTGATCAGGACCAACGCGGTTTGGTTTTCCAACAGCCCCTCGGGTGTGACGCCAAGCCAGGCCATATCCTCATCCGAGAGTTTGACGATATCGGCGCGCGCCAGCATGCGCATCAGCCGGGCGCGATAGGCGGCCTCGTCAGTGACAAAGCCGGGGCGGATGTTGGGATCGATCATCACCGGCGGGTATTCATCGGCGAGAGAGAGCGCGGCATAGGCATCTGCGGCGGGCTCAGACACCAGGCTGATGCCGCCGAAAAACAGCGCCTGAACGTCATCCCCAAGAGCCGGCAGATCATCGGGTGTCAGCATCCGCCCGGCGGTGTTTTCATCGTAAAACGCGTATTGCGCCTGGCCGTCGGTCAGGGTGACAAAGGCCAGCGTTGTGGGCCTGTCGCTGCGCACGGACAGGCTGTAATCCACCTTTGACGCGGCCAAAGTCTCGGCCAGTTGCGTGCCAAAAAGATCGGTCGACAGCCCGCCGAAATAGCCCGCCGGTGCCCCCAGCCGCCCCAAGGCGATGGCGGTGTTGAACACCGACCCGCCGGCATGGGGCGCAAAGCAGGGTGCGCCCTCGGCACTCTGGCGGGGCAGCATGTCGATCAGCGCTTCGCCGCAGCACAGGATCATCGTGTCCTCCCAAATCCTCTGCGCAGCCTGCACAAAGCGCCCCCGGCGCACAAGCCGGATTTGAGCCGGATCAAAGCGGCGCCCAACAAGTTGTGGCAGCCTTGATGCGCCCCGAAAACGGGGTGAGCGAAATGAGGAGGAAGCGATGGTTGAATCGTCACAAACCGGCAGCCTGTGGCCGCAGATTTACGCGCCTTTTCGGGGGCTTGGTAACAAACTGTCGGACTGGTTGTCGCCGATGTCGGATGCGTCGTCAGACGAGGCGGCGTATCGGATCACCATGGAATTGCCCGGTGTTACCGAAGACGCGATCGAATTGCATGTGGACCAAGGCGTGCTGACCGTCTCGGGTGAGAAAAAGGCCGAGCGCGAGGAAATGGGCGACACCTGGTATTTCAGCGAACGCGAATACGGGGCGTTCCGTCGGTCTTTCCGCCTGCCCGGCGATGCGGAGGCCGACAAGGCCGAGGCGCGGATCGTCGATGGAGTGCTGACGGTGACCGTGCCGCGCAAGGCGCCCGACGCGGCCAAGGGCAAAAAGATCGACGTCAAGAAAGGCTGATCGGGGGCGCTATACCGTCCCTTGCTGCAAGGCGATGGCATAGCCGACGCCGGCGGCGACGATCAGGCCGATCAGGATGGCAAAGGTGATCTTCCAGACCGACCAGGGGCGTTCGCCCTGCACCTGTCCGGTGCGGCCGTTGACGACAAAGCGATAGGTCTCGCCGCGATACTTGTAAGCGGCGAGCCAGACCGGCAGCAGCACGTGTTTGAACGTCACGTCGGACACCTGCGTGTCAACGTGGTGAATGCGCTGCCGGTCACCGCCGATGTCGAACTTGATGTCGCGCTCGATGATGCGGTCCATCTTGATCCGCGCCTCGTCATAGCCGGCATCGAGATCGACCTGATAACCCTCGGCCCGGAAACCGGCGAGGAATTCGGGCCGGTAGGGTTCCATCGCCGACAGATCCCAGGGCTCCAACGCGTCGGTGAACCGTTTCGGCAGGGATTTCGACGCCAGCACCAGCACGTCGTCAAAGAACCGCGCTACCCGGCCCGAGGCGGGGCGCCAGCGGATTTTTTGCACCTGGATCGTCTGGGTCTTGCCGTTGCGCACAACCCGGCGGCTTTCGTAATAGACCGTGCCGCGCTCGCCCTTGTAGGATGATCGGGTATCGGCATCGAAGGTCCAGTAGGGCACGTAAATCCCTTGCATTTTCCGCCCCTTACGGGCGTATTCTTGCAACCCGTTGGGCGCAAACCACAGGCTGCCCAGCCAGTCGGTCATGGCATTTCTAGCGCGGTCTTCATCCAAGGCAAACGGCAACAGCCCGCGCGGCTTGATATGCCGATGCGTGCCGGTATCGGTGACCACCGGGGTGGCACAGAACGGGCATTCGGCGGCGTGCAGGTTGGGGTCGAACTCCACCTCGGCGGCGCAGTTGGGGCAGTGGGAAACTCGGGTTTCCTCCATCTCCTGCAGCGGCAGCAGGTTGTCGATGGCGCGGCGAAAGTCGAGCTCTTTGACACCGCCTTCCCAAGGCCCGGTGCCGGCGATCTCCCCGACCGAGCCACAATGATCACAGATCAGCTGGCCGTTCGCGGGGTCAAAGCGATAATCCGCCCCGCAATTGTCACACGGAAAGCGGTGTTCGTTGATCGGCGCGGCGGGGTCGGTCGAGGACGCGGTCATGTGGGACGGTTTTCTGAGGGCAATGGTGGCTGTTGGTAATCATTCGGTTCACGGCTCGGCCCGATACTAGCTTGGAACGTGGCGATGGACAAAGCGGAACTGAGGCGTCGGATCGTGTCCTCTATGTGCGCCTACGGCAATCGGCAGCCCCGCGCGGATTTGGCCTCGCATAGCACGCTGGACGGCCATTTTCTGACCGTGCTGGGACTCCGAAACAGCCAAGACGCGGGAGAACGCCGCAGCCGGCTTGCACTGCCGGGACAGGGCATTAGGCTCCGCTAAGGTGATCGGAGGATGTATATGCGCCTGCTGGCGATGATCGGACTATTGCTGACGTTTCTGCCGCTGGCCGCAAGGGCCGAGATGGTGAGCTATCGCTTTGTCTGGCAAGGCGCCAATGACTACGTCATGCGCGGCGCGATGTCGTTTGATAGTGCGGAAACCCGCGGCCGGATCGTACGGGAGCGCGACATCATCTGCTTTGTGATCACAGGCACGCAGAATGGCCGCACCATCGGCCGCTGGGATCTGGGCCAGCTGACGCTCGACACCTCGTGGCGGCTGCATTTCGATCCGGTGGCAGGCGCGTTCCTGGCCGAAGGGCAGGGCGTGCGCATGCCGCAGGCCTGGAACATGAACGGGGCGGGCGACAATTGCGGGCCCGAAGGGTTTGGCTTCAACCTCGGCAACCTCGGCCAGGACCTCTGCCGCCACAACACCCCGCTCTGGGATTCCCAAGTCTCCCCCTTCCGCCCGTTCCCCGCCATCCGCGACGACAGCTACGCCTTCCCCACCGGCGCCTGCCTGGCCCCGGATTTGCTGAGCGGCGATTTCCCGCAGCAGCCGGGCGGATAGCACAGCTAAAGCGGGTGGTTGTCCTTTGAAACAAAACGAGAGCTTGCATCTAGGCGGATGATAAACAACCCGTTAACATTAACGCATGTCTGTTGGATTCGGGATATTTGACCGGGCGCTTGCGCTGTTGAAATTCACCGTGCAAGGCGCGTCAGAAGTGCGCCAGATACGGGCGATCCGTAGCTTGCTGAAGGACCCTGATCATACCATGCGGTCGTTGGAAACGATTTCCAACCGCATCGGTCTGCAGAAATACAAGGATTCCCCCGACGAACTACGCAACCTGATCCTGATCGCCGGCGGGGTGCGGTTCACCGGCAAGGACGGAACCGAATTCTGGGGCTTGCCAAGCCGCAACCGCAAACCGTCCGAGGCCGAACCAGTGCGGCGTCCGCGCAAACTCGTCTGGATTGTCGGCGTCCTTGTGGTGGCGTTTGGCGCGGTTTACGTGCTGGATCCGGCCAATGCCCGCCATGCGGTCAGCCAAAGGGCGGTAGCATTGCTCGCGCCCGACGGCGGGCAGCCGTCTGCCGAGGACTCCGCCTTTCTGACCCGCGACTACGCCCGCTGTGTCCGCGCCCTTAGTACGCAAAGAATCCATTTCCGCGGCGTTCCGCTCCATCCCGGTATTCATGCTGATCATACCGTGGCCGACCGTGTCATGAACGGCACCAATCTCTGGGTTGTCGATCAGGATGCCGACTGGCTGCGAGTCAGGTATATCGATCCGCAGTTGTCTCTGTTTCCGCCAAGTGCCACGATCGCAACGCGCGAGGGCTGGATCAAACGTGGGAATTACGAAGAATCGGTCAAGGACCCGGAAAAGACCGGCGCCGGGTGTTTTCCGGTGCTTCCCGTCACGCCGCCCGACCCTGAAGTCGTTAAAGTGCTGAGAGAGGGAACCCAGGGCTGCGTCACGGCGCGCAAACTCAACGAAGAGACCGGGCAAGGCAACCTCGCGGTGCGCCAGAATCGAGGCCTTGACACCACCTACGCAGGCCAACGGCTGGAGGGTAACCACGTCATGTGGGTGGTTGAGCCCTTCGAAAAGTGGGTCCGCGTTCGCTACTATTTTGATGAAAAGATCATCAATGGCTTTGTCGCGCGCAGCCTAGTGCGCGGTGCGATCTGCCCTTACTGAGCCGGTTCATGCCTCCGGCGGCGGCGGTGGCAACACGGTGAAGAGCTGGGCCAGTTCCGGCACGTCTTCGGCGCGCAGCCAGCCGTCCTGGCCGGCGGTCCAGACATAGCTTTCGCGGCTGAGGTCC
>JASJCC010000094.1 GCA_030066175.1 Paracoccaceae bacterium
CCGCTGGAATATGTCGGCGACCCGCTGGAAAAGCTGCTGGGTTTCCTGATCGCCGTGGTGATCCTCGCCTTCTACATCGGCGTGGTGAACCTTCTGCTGATGTTTGCCAGCTTCACGCTCTTTCACGGCAACACCTACGCCTATTTTGTCAGCTTCATCGGCGTCATCCCGATCTGGTTCTACGCGCAATACCGCGCGCGGCGTTACGTGTTGGCCCGCACCCGATGGCGCGGTATGCGCTTTGGCCTGGCGCCAGGCGCCTGGGGCTATGCCTTTCGCGCGCTCTGGCACTGGCTGCTGACCATCGTCACCGCCGGGCTGCTCTGGCCGCGGATGACCTTCAAGCTCGAACAATACAAGACCGACCGGACCTATTTCGGCGACGCGCGCATGGTGCAGGGCGGCCGATGGACGATGCTCTTTCCGTCGCTGAAATGGATGCTGATCGCAGCAGGGCTTGCCGCCATTGGCGTCGGGCTGATCGCGTCGGACAACAACATCGCCGCAGGGGCGGGGCTCTGCGTCATCGCAGGGTTCCTCGGGCTCTTTGGCCTCGTCTACTACCGCGTCGACACGCTGCGCCGGCTGACCGCGCACAAGACGTTAAACGGCGTATCCCTGTCGCTGCAGGCCAGCCCATTCCGCGTGCTGATGATCCACGTCTTTGGCTACACCCTGGCAGGCATCGCGATCCTGATCCCCTTGAGTTTGCTGGGGCTGGTCTTTGCCTCGATCCAGTTTGTCGAAGAGCTGGGCGAGATGGGGCTGAACCTGCCCGAAGGCATGCAGGCGCTCGACCGCTGGATTGTGCTGGGCATCGGCGCCGCGCTTTATTTCAGCATCTTCCTGATCTGGTCTGCGCTAACCCACGCGCTGATCACCATGCCGGTGATCCGGCACTATGCGCAGGGGCTGACCCTGACGGGTACAGACGCGCTCGACTCGGTCCGGCAGCGCCCGCGCGATGAGCATACCGAGGCCGAAGGTTTTGCCGAGGCGCTGGATGTGGGGGCCTCGATATGAGCACTCAGGCCCAAGCGCAGTTTGTCATCGAAGCAAGCCTTTATGACGGCCAAAGCGCCGTGCCAAAGCGCATCCCCGTCACAATCGACGCGCAATACCAGCTGCTCAAAGGCCCCGGTCTGCATTGGCCACTTGGCGATATCCGCGAAGTGCCGGATCAGGCCGGCGGTGACATCATGGTGCTGCGCCTGCGCGACGATCCGCTGACCCGGCTGGTGCTGACCGACCGCTCCATCGCCCCGCACCTGCCCAACCGCCACCGCCGCGCGCCGGTCACCAGACGCGGCCGGCTGGCGGGCTGGGCGGTGGCCGCTGTCGCCTCGGTCGCGCTGATCATCTTTGTCTTGGTGCCGCGGATGGCCGATCAACTGGCGCTCTTTATCCCGCCGGAAGGAGAGGCCGCCCTGGGCCGCGTCACGCTCGACCAGATCCGCAGCGCGCTGGATCAGACCGGGCTTGATCCGGTGCCGTTCTGCGAAACCACCCGCGGCACCGCGGCGCTGACCAAGATGGAACGGCGGCTGACCGAAAACCTCGACCTTGCCACGCCCTTGTCAGTGCATGTGCTGGACCATGAAATGGTCAACGCCTTTGCCCTGCCCGGCGGCAATATCGTGTTCTTCCGCGGGCTCTTGGAAAAGGCCGGCAGCCCCGAGGAACTGGCTTCGGTCTTTGCGCATGAAATCGGCCACGTAGTCAGCCGCGATCCGACGCGGCACGCCCTGCGGTCGGCTGGGTCAATTGGGGTGCTCGGCCTCTTGTTCGGCGATTTCGCTGGCGGCACCATTGTGCTCTTCCTCGCCGAACGGCTGATCGACGCGCAATACAGCCAGCAGGCCGAGGCCGAGGCCGACATCTTTGCCCATGACGCGCTGCTGGCCGCCGATCTGCCGCCCGACGCGCTGGCCGTGATGTTCGCACGCTTCCGCGACATGGGTGGCGATGCCGAGGGCTTTGTTGCGCATTTCCTGTCACACCCATCTCTGGGCGACCGGATCCAGGCCGCGCGCGACGCGACGCCAGAGGGCCTGACCGCGCGCCCGCTGCTCTCCGGTGTCGAGTGGGAGGCGTTGAAGGCGATCTGCCGCTAAATCACGCCCCGCGCGTGATCGGCACCCAGATCTCATAGGCCATGCCATCCGGCCCGTTGCGCGCGTCCTCGGGGTAGCGTTCAAACACAGCGCCCTCCCGCTGAGAATGTCCCGACGATGGCAACCAGCTCCCGAATATCCAGTCGAATCGCTGTGGCATCGTCGCGGGCGGACCAAAGGCGCTCAGCACCGCATAATCCCCCGATGACAGGGTGATAGAGCAGAGCCCCTCTGCCGTGGTCTCCGGTTCCCCGGCAACCTCAACCCCCACCGCATAGCGAAAAACGCCGCTTTCCTCCATGCCGAACGACACGCCATACATCGCCCCCGGCACCGAGTGCCGAATCGTATGACCCGCGCCGAAAAACGCCTGCCACTGCGCGGGAATCTGGCTCCGCGTGTCCATCGTATACCTCTCGGCCGTGCCCACCACATAGCGTTCCGGCATCGTCACGATCTCGGGTGTTTCCGTGCCATCCGTCATCCTGACCTCCGTTTTCGGCGCAATCACCACGGGCAAAGCTCTCGTTCCACGCCGGATTCCGCAAAACGCGACGTCGCAACGCGCTAACGTGACGATTTTGCCCTGTTGCGCCCGGTCACATCTGGATAACACATGCGCAGGGAATAGTCTTGGGCGCGGTTCACCGCGCCAGCCATAGGAGAAAAGCGCAGATGAAGGTTTTGGTGCCTGTCAAACGCGTGATCGACTACAACGTGAAGGTCCGCGTCAAGGCGGACGGATCGGGTGTCGATCTCGCCAATGTCAAAATGTCGATGAACCCGTTTGACGAGATCGCCGTCGAAGAGGCGATCCGCCTGAAAGAGGCGGGCAAGGCCGATGAGGTCATCGCCGTGTCGATCGGCGTCAAGCAAAGCCAGGAAACCCTGCGCACCGCGCTGGCGATGGGTGCTGACCGCGCCATCCTGGTGATCGCCGCCGATGACGTGCACACCGATATCGAGCCGCTTTCCGTCGCCAAGATCCTCGCCAAGATCATCGAGGAAGAGGCCCCCGGCCTCGTGCTCTGCGGCAAGCAGGCCATCGACAACGATCTGGGCGCCACCGGTCAGATGTTGTCGGCGCTCTTGGGCTGGTCCCAGGCGATGTACGCCAACGCGGTGGATGTGGAAGGCGACCATGCCGTCGTCACCCGCGAGGTCGATGGCGGTCTGCAGACCGTCAAGGTCAAGATGCCGACCATCATCTCGACCGACCTGCGCCTGAACGAGCCGCGCTATGCCTCGCTGCCCAACATCATGAAGGCCAAGAAAAAGCCGCTGGATGAAAAGACCGCCGCCGATTACGGCGTCGATGTCACCCCGCGTCTGGAAATCGTGAAAACCTCGGAACCCGAAGAGCGGGCCGCCGGGATCAAGGTCGGCTCGGTCGAAGAGCTGGTCGAGAAACTCAAAGAAGCAGGAGCTGTGTAATGGCTGTTCTTCTGATTGCCGAAATCACCGATGGTGCGCTGTCGATGGACGCCACCGCCAAGACCGTGACCGCCGCCAAGTCTTTGGGTGACGTGACCGTTCTGGCCGTCGGCGCCACCGCCAAGGCCGCCGCGGATGAGGCCGCCACCATCGACGGTGTCGCCAAGGTGCTGGTTGCCGAGGATGACCTTTACGGTCACCGCTTGGCTGAACCCGTCGCCGCGCTGATCGCATCGCTGGCAGGTGACTACAGCCACATCGTGGCGCCCGCGACCACGGATGCGAAAAACATTCTGCCGCGCGTCGCGGCTCTGCTCGACGTGATGGTGCTGACCGACGTCACCGCCGTCATCGATGCCGACACGTTCGAACGCCCGATCTATGCCGGCAACGCGATCCAGACGGTGAAATCGTCAGACGGCAAAAAGGTGATCACCTTCCGCACGTCGACCTTCGACGCCGCCGGCACCGGCGGCTCGGCGTCTGTCGAGGCTATCGGCAGCGGCGACAACCCCGCGCTGTCGGAATGGGTCGAAGACAAGGTCGCCGAATCCGACCGGCCCGAGCTGACCTCCGCCGGTGTCGTCGTCTCTGGCGGCCGCGGTGTCGGCTCCGAAGAGGATTTCGCCATAATCGAGAAGCTGGCGGACAAGCTGAACGCCGCGGTCGGCGCCTCGCGCGCCGCGGTCGATTCCGGCTTTGCCCCGAACGATTGGCAGGTCGGCCAGACCGGTAAGGTTGTCGCCCCGGATCTTTACGTGGCTGTAGGCATTTCGGGCGCGATCCAGCACCTGGCGGGTATGAAAGACAGCAAGGTCATCGTCGCGATCAACAAGGACGAAGAGGCACCGATCTTCCAGGTCGCCGATTTTGGCCTGGTTGCCGATCTCTTCGACGCCGTGCCGGAACTGACCGACAAGCTCTGATCCGGCCCCAAGAACGCAAAGGCCCGCCCGCAAAGGCGGGCCTTTTTGCTTGTCCAGTTACCGAGGGCCGCGGTGCAGCTGCACGGCCAGCACATCCACCAACTGACCCGCCGCCTCCTGATGCGCAACGGGGCCCATCAGTTCTTCGGCCGCACAAGCCTCAAACGCGTTGAACACCATCCCCTTGGTACCGTTTTGCCGTGCCGTCTCGGAATACGGCACCTCGATCACATCCGCCACGCGCGGGCGCAGGGCGTCGATCATGCTGCGATCGATGTAAAGCGGATCGTCGCTGAGGCCGCTATCGGGCCCCTCGCTGGGGGGCTTTTGCGCAAACCAGAGCAGCACCACCCGCCCCCTCAGCAGCGTCAGGATGTGCTTCATCCGCGCCAGCCACGCCATCCGCAGTTCTTCCACCACCGCGCCGTAACGTTCAGGTGACAGTTCTTCCAGCCGGCCCAACATATGCCGGTTAAAGTGAAACTCGGTGAAATCCACATCTGGAAACACCGCCTGCAGCCGTTCAGACGCGCGCAAAAACCGGTCATTGCGGCGCGGATGCACCGAATAATACCGGTTCGACATGTTCTGCGCGCCCATCACCTGGATCACCGTCACCGCCGACGCCTCGGCCGCCTCCAGCACCGCCGGGTCGTTCAGGTAAAGATCGATCCCGGCATTGACCGAACCGAAATTCACACAGCTTGTGCCCAACTGTTTCTCAACCAGCGCCGGGTACGGTTCCGCGATAAAGCGGCCATAGGTTTCGGTCCCGCCCAGAAAGGCAACATACTTGCCTTTCAGCTGTTTGCGCGGCCCGCGAAACAACACGCGGGAATTGCCATAGCGACACGGATAGTATTCCAGGGCGCTCTCGCCCCCTGCGACATAGGTCATCTTACCCACCTCAAATTCTCACCCATGCCCAGAATCAGCCAAACCAATTGCGAATTCGCTAATGCGTGAATGCGTCTAAAACTGACACGACCTGCCCTTGCAGCCGCCCCGCACCGCGCCCTATTGTGCGACCAGCGACAAAGGGGAAACGGGCATGGATATCAAGACGATCGGCATCGTCGGTGCGGGCCAGATGGGAAACGGGATCGCCCATGTGATGGCGCTGGCAGGCTATGATGTGATCCTCAACGACATCGACCAGGACGCGCTCGACAAGGCCTTGGCGCTGATTGCCAAGAACATGGAGCGTCAGGTCAGCCGGGAAAAGATCTCGGCCGCCGATCGCGATGCCGCCCTCGCCCGCATCAGCACCGGCACCGCCCTGCCGCCCGTCGCCCAGACCGATCTGGTGATCGAAGCGGCCACCGAACGCGAAGACATCAAGCAAAAGATCTTCGACACCCTGCTGCCCGATCTGCTGCCGCACACGATCCTGACCTCGAACACCTCGTCGATCTCGATCACAAGGCTCGCCTCACGCACCGACCGGCCGGAGAAATTCATGGGGTTCCACTTCATGAACCCGGTGCCGGTGATGCAGCTGGTCGAGCTTATCCGCGGTATCGCCACCGATCAGGACACCTATCAGGCCTGTCACGGCGTGGTCGACCGGCTCGGCAAAACCGCCGCCAGCGCCGAGGATTTCCCCGCCTTCATCGTCAACCGCATCCTGATGCCGATGATCAACGAGGCGGTCTACACGCTCTACGAAGGCGTCGGTAACGTGATGTCGATCGACCAGTCGATGAAGCTTGGCGCCAACCACCCGATGGGCCCGCTTGAGCTTGCCGATTTCATTGGCCTAGACACCTGCCTTGCAATCATGAACGTGCTGCATGACGGGCTCGCGGACACCAAATACCGCCCCTGCCCATTACTCACCAAGTATGTCGAGGCCGGCTGGCTCGGCCGCAAAACCGGCCGCGGCTTTTACGACTACCGCGGCGACGCCCCGGTGCCGACGCGCTGATCCGCCCCCTTCTCTGGTTTGCAAATACCTCGGGGGGCGCCGCAGGCGCGGGGGCAGAGCCCCCTCCACGGCGACGCCGCACACACCCGTGGTCGACGCGTCACGCAAGCCGTCCTGCTGAATAAAAGCGCGCGGAAGCGCACCTTTGGATCACGTCCCGCTACGGATCAATCACCCAAAGACATGGTGCGGTCGCGCAACATCGACACAAATTCGCGCTGCGTGCCGCTGAAAGCCTTCACCTCTTCCGGACCCATCGGATCCCCCACCACAGGGCGTTGCGGGTGGCCGCAGGCATGCACAACCTCATGAATCAGCAACCCCTGACGCACCGTCGCCGAGACCTGATTGGCGATCTGGTAGGCGCGGGAGTTCCGACCGGGAAAGAACACCGGCACCACCGTCGCGCCCGACCGTTGGATCATCTTGGCGGTAAACGGGTTCCAATCCCGCTCAATCGCCGGCCCCCACCAGGTGTCGCTCGACGCCACCACCCCAGACGGGAACACCACAATAACTCCGCCAGCCTTGAGATGTGTCATCGCCTTGGCGCGCATCTCCAGGCTTTGTTCCCGGGCGTCTTCCTCATGCGGAAACGGCACCGGGATCATGAATTCCTCGATCTCGCTGACACCGGTCAGCAGCGACCGGGTCAGGATCTTGTAATCCTCCCGCACCCGCCCGATCAGTTCGGCCAGCACCATCCCGTCGACCAGCCCATGCGGGTGGTTGGCGACAATGATCACCGGCCCGGTCTTGGGAATGCGCGCGATCTGCTCGGCCGGGGTCTGCAGCTCGATCCGCATGATCCCCAGCGCCTGGCTCCAGAACTTCTGCCCCTCTGCCGGGCCCATCCGCTCGAACCGCCGCACCATCCGCAACAGCGGCAGCTTGCCGGTCAGCCACTCCATCGCGCGAATGGTGTTGGCCTTCCACGGATTGGTAAAGGTATTGGCATAGCTGAGCTTGCGCTTGTCATAAGGCACGGGCTCGGGGCGTTTCACGCCCTGCGCGGCTGCCGCCTGAAAGCTGTCCACCATGCGCCCGATAATCCTGTCCCGTTCCGTTCTCCTGCCGCCTATACCAGAGCTAGCAGTCTTCTCCAAACCGATCGGCGACCAAGGCCTCTACCGCGTCGGCAAGGGCCTCGGCATCCGCGCCCGTGCACTGGACCTCAATAGAGGTTCCTTTGGCGGCTGCCAACATCAAAAGCCCCATGATGCTGTCGCCCAGGGCCGACATGCCATCGCGCGATACCTCGGCCTGGGCGTCAAACCCTTCCACCACTTCGACCAGTTTGGCCGAGGCGCGGGCATGCAAACCCTTCTCGTTGATGATCTTCAGCACGCGGCGCACGGTGGTCTCGGTCATGGTCTGGCTTTCACTTCAACAGTCAGCAGGCCGCGCGTGGCGTCCCCCGTCAGGAGGGTTCGACCGTTACGTTCTGACTGTCAATATACTTTCGCCCCGCCTCCAGCGCCCGGCGCGTCGCCTCGGGCACCGTCAGATGCCGGCTTTTCGCCAGCTTGATCAAGAGCGGCAGGTTGGCGCCATAGACGATCCGGCGGTTTTCGGGCGCGCAGGCCCGCAGCGCCAGGTTCGAGGGTGAACCACCAAACATATCGGTCACAATCACCACACCCTGCCCGGTATCGACCGCATCCGCAGCGGCACAAATCTCCGCCTGCTTGCCGCCCCGGTCACAATCCGCCTCGATGGAAATCGCCGTCACACCCGGCTGCCGGCCCACCACGTGTTCGACAGCGGCAAGGTATTCGCGGGCCAATCCGCCATGTGCGACGATCACGATCCCGATCACGACAAGGCCTTTCCAAGGGGCTCTGGGGTCACAGCCGCAGCGTCGGACAGGCCCCGGCGCTCCAGCTCGCGATGCCTAATTGACACCTGCCAGCCTTCTTGTGCAAGGGCACCCGCGATGGCTTCCGTTACGGCAACCGATCTGTGTTGCCCGCCGGTACAGCCAAAGCCGATCGACAGGTGCATCTTGCCCTCCTCCACGCAGCCGGGCAGCATGAACAGCAAGAGCTCCAGCGTCCGGCTGACAAACCCGTCATAGCGCGGATCCTCCGAGACGTATTTCGCCACCTCAAAGGCTTGCCCGGTCAGCGGGCGCAAACTGGCCTGCCAATGCGGGTTGTGCAGAAACCGTACGTCCAGCGCGATATCCAGCCCCTGCGGCATGCCCCGCTTGTAGGAAAAGCTGTGCAGCGAAATCGCCATCCTTTGGCCCGTGGCCTGACCAAACCAGCCCAGCATCTCGGCCTTGAGGTCATGCACCGTCAGCTCGGTGGTATCGATCAGGATATCGGCCCGGGTGCGCACGTCTTCGAGGATCGCCCGCTCACGCAGGATGCCGTCATCCGGCGCCTCGTCAGGTGCGAGCGGGTGGCGACGGCGGGTTTCGGAATAGCGCCGGCTCAGCACCTCGGGCGCGCAATCGAGATAGAGCAGATCGACGATCAGATCGCCCTGTGTCGCCAACTGCTTGTGCAGCGCCAGCAGGCTCTGGGCGGAAAACTCGCGGTTGCGCACGTCCACCCCCAGGGCCATTGGCGCCTCCGGTGCGCTTTCCACCAGGCGCGGGATCAGGCTGAGTGGGATGTTGTCGATGGTCTCAAAGCCCGCATCCTCCAGCGCATTGATCGCGGTCGAGCGCCCGGCGCCCGAGGGCCCGGTGACAAGCACGATGCGCTGGCTGGGTTTTACACGGGCCTCGGCCATGGTCATTCCTTGCGTCCGGCCTTTAGATATTGCTGCAGCGCCGCGGGAAAAGTGGCAGACGCAGATTTGTGAAGCACGGGCACACATTGTCCGAGGAGGTCTTCGCTGCGCCGCGGCGGCAGACGCTGCGTTTCGGTCTGATCGAGATCGACGATCACGCTCAGGTCTGCCGTTTCGCGCGGCTCAGCATGCAACAGGCCCATGCCACGCGCCTCGATCATACCTTTGATCTCCTCCGGGCAGGTCATTTCCAAACGGTCTCCTCGCAGCGTGACAATCACCCGGTCATCCGCCACCAGCTCCGCCCCCAGCGCCATAAGCTGCAGCCCCAAACTGGACTTGCCGCTGCCCGACGCCCCACGGATCAGCAGCCCGCGGTCCCCCATGCAAACGGCCGTGGCGTGCAGGATCAGCGGCGCGGTGGACATGGGTCAGATCGGCAGACCCACGACAAAGCGGGCGCCCAATGGCTCCGACGTCACATCGGCCTCGGTTGGGCGGATGTTTTCGGCCCAGATCACCCCGCCATGCGCCTCGACAATCTGCTTCGAGATCGCCAGGCCCAGCCCGGAGTTGTTGCCGAAATCGTCGTTCGGACGGCTGGTATAAAAGCGTTTGAAGATCTTTTGCAGCGCCTCGTCGGGAATGCCCGGGCCGGTGTCTTCGACCACCACCAGCACCCGGTTGTCACGCCGGCGCGCCCAGACGCGGATCGCGTCGCCATCCTCGCAAAAGCTGATGGCGTTCGAGATCAGGTTGACAAAGACCTGCGCCAATCGCGGCTCGAGCCCGTTGATCCGGATCGGGCGTTTGGGCAGGTCGGCGATGAACTCGATACCCTTTTTCTGCGCCTCGTCACCCAGGAACTGGCCGATATTGCCCAGCATCTCCAGCAGGTTGAACTCCTGCTCTTCTTCCTTGACCAGCTCACTGTCCAGCCGCGAGGCGTTGGAAATATCGCTGACCAGCCGGTCGAGCCTGCGCACGTCGTGCTCCACCACATCCAGCAGCTTTTGCCGGTGGTCATCGCGCTTGACCATACGCAGCGATCCCACGGCCGAGCGCAGCGACGCCAGCGGGTTCTTGATCTCATGTGCGACGTCGGCGGCGAACTGTTCGTTGCTGTCGATCCGGTCGTACAACGCGCTGACCATGCCCCGCAACGCGCCGGAAAGGCGCCCGATCTCATCGGGCCGCGCGGTCAGGTCGGGGATGCGGATGCGCCCGGGCGCCACGTTGCGCCTGTTGCGGTCTCGGCCGATCTCGGCAGCATCGGCCAGGTCGGAAATCGGGTTGGCGATGGTCGAGGCCAAGACAAGGCTCAGCCCAATCGACACCAGCGTGGCAATCACGAACATCTGCAACACGCGTTCGCGTTCGGCGCTGACTGCGGCGTCAATCTCCCGCGCGGTCGACACGATGGCAATGGTGCCCTGGATGCTGTCGGCCTGCACAATCGGCGACAGCGCGGTAAAGAGCGTCTCGCCATTGTCGCCCGTGCCCGCTTCGACCCGCGTGGCAGAGGGATCCCCCGCCTCGATCATCCGGCGCAGGCGATCTTCGACCACCAGGTCCGGCTCAGAGGAAAAATAGCTAAAAAGCCCCGAAACTCCGCCCCAGACGGCGGTCAGGAAATCCGAAATCAGCGTTGGCTTGTCTTCGTCGGTGGAGATTTCCAGCGCCGGCGCCATCGAGCCCGTGGCCTCGCCCACCAGGAACCCGGCATTGTCAAAGACAAAGAGCTGCACACCCTGCCGCAGGTCGATCCCGGCGACAGTGGCCGGAACGTCGATCCCGCCCGAGGTGCCCAGGCTGACCGGCACACCGTCGGGCATCTGCGCCTCGAACACGTCGGCGATCAGCTCGACCTCGGATTGCAAAGCGTTGGCCTTTTGAACCGCCAGCGTATCGCGTGACGAATTCAGCCACAGCACCCCCGCCACCAGCACGTTCAACGCAATCAGGTTGAACGTGATGATCTTGCGGGTCAGTGGGGAACGGTTGAGCGAAAACAGGCTGCGCCGCGCGCGGCTGTCGCGCAGCTCTTTTTCCACCGTGCTATCCGGGGCGACGAAATCGTCCCCCAGAACCACATCGGCGTCGCGGCGATTTTCCTCTGGATCGCCGCCGATATGCGCCCGCTCAACCAGCGCCATAGGTTATTCTTCGTTGTAACGGTATCCGATACCGTAGAGCGTTTCGATGGCCGAAAACTCATCATCCACGGTGCGCATCTTCTTGCGCAAACGCTTGATATGGCTGTCGATTGTGCGGTCGTCGACATAGACCTGATCGTCATAGGCCACGTCCATCAGCTGATCGCGCGATTTGACGAAACCCGGGCGCTGCGCTAGGGCCTGCAGCAGCAGGAATTCCGTCACCGTCAGCGACACGTCCTTGCCCTTCCAGGACACGGCATGGCGCAGCGGATCCATGGTCAGCGACCCGCGGGTCATCAGCTTGGTCTCTTCGGTGGTGCCGACGATGTCACCGGCCACCGCCTCTTGCCGGCGCAGCAGCGCACGGATGCGCTCCACCAGCAGACGCTGCGAAAACGGCTTTTTCACATAGTCGTCGGCGCCCATGCGCAGACCCAGCACCTCGTCGATCTCGTCGTCTTTCGAGGTCAGGAAGATCACCGGCATCTTGGATTTCTGCCGCACGCGCTGCAACAGGTCCATCCCGTCCATGCGCGGCATCTTGATATCGAACACGGCCATATCGGGCATCTTGCGATTGAACGCATCCAGCGCCGCCTGACCGTCATTATATGTTTCAACCTCGAAACCCTCTGCCTCGAGAGTCATCGAAACCGATGTCAGGATATTCCTGTCATCGTCCACAAGGGCGATTTTCGACATGGGGTATTCCCTCTACTGCTCTTTGTTGTTGCCTGCTTTTTTCGCCACTATGCGGGATTTTTCGCTTTACAACAATCCCTAACGAATCAGGCACAAACCACTGTGTCATTCCAGCCCAACTTCGCTAATGAACAGATAAAATGCCTTCCCCTTGGTCAGCTTGCGAAACTTGGTTGCGCTAAACCTCGCTTGGTTGCGCTAACTGCGCGGATGCGACCTGTTCACGGCCCAAATCAGCATGTTAAGGACGGCTTCACCGGGCGACGTGAGGGGGTCCGGCGGGGCAAAGAAAGGCGCCCCAAACACAGCAATCGCAGCCGCTCCAGCGCTGCCACAGGAGTTTGGACAATGACATCTGGACGGGTAAACCCGCAATTCCGGCTTGAAGATCAAGGGATCACAGGGCTGGGCAATGTCTATTACAACCTCATGGAACCCGCGCTGATCGAGGCCGCCCTGAAGCGCGGCGAAGGCGCATTGGGCAAAGGTGGCTCGTTCCTGGTGACCACCGGCCAGTTCACTGGCCGCTCACCCAAGGACAAGCACATCGTCAAGACCGACAGCGTCGTCGACGAAATCTGGTGGGACAACAACGCCGCCCAGTCGCCCGAAGGCTTTGACGCGCTCTATGCCGACATGGTCGCACATATGAAGGGCCGCGACTATTTCGTGCAGGATTTGGTGGGTGGTGCTGATCCCGCCAACGCCATCGACGTGCGTGTGGTGTCGGAATTGGCCTGGCACAACCTTTTCATCCGCCACTTGCTGCGTCGCCCGGATCGCGAGGATCTGGACAGCTTTGAGGCGGATTGGACGATCATCAACTGCCCCAGCTTCAAGGCCGATCCGGCCAAGCATGACTGCCGCACTGAAACCGTCATCACGATGAATTTCGACCGCAAGCTGATCCTGATCGCCAACACCGAATACGCCGGTGAGAACAAGAAATCGGTCTTCACCCTGCTGAACTACCTGCTGCCCGAAAAGGGCATCATGCCGATGCACTGCTCGGCCAACCACGCGCCGGGCAATCCCATTGATACCGCTGTTTTCTTTGGCCTTTCCGGCACCGGCAAGACCACCCTCTCGGCTGATCCCGAGCGTGTGTTGATTGGCGATGATGAACACGGCTGGTCGGATCGCGGCACCTTCAACTTCGAAGGCGGCTGTTATGCCAAGACGATCAAGCTCAGCGCCGAGGCCGAGCCCGAGATTTACGCCACCACCGAGATGTTCGGCACGGTGATCGAGAACATGGTCTACGATCCCGAAACCTTCGATCTGGATTTCGAGGATGACAGCCTGACCGCCAATATGCGCTGCGCCTACCCGCTGAACTACATCTCGAACGCGTCGTCCACGGCGTTGGGCGGGCATCCCAAGAACATCATCATGCTGACCTGCGACGCCTTTGGCGTTCTGCCTCCGATCGCACGGCTGACGCCCGCGCAGGCGATGTATCACTTCCTGTCGGGCTTCACCGCCAAGGTCGCCGGGACCGAGCGTGGTGTGACCGAGCCCGAGCCCACGTTCAGCACCTGCTTTGGCGCGCCCTTCATGCCGCGCCGGCCCGAGGTCTATGGCAACCTCCTGCGCGAGAAGATCGCCAAGCATGGCGCGACGTGCTGGCTGGTGAACACCGGCTGGACCGGGGGCGCCTATGGCACGGGCAGCCGGATGCCGATCAAGGCGACGCGGGCCCTGTTGTCGGCGGCGCTCGACGGATCCCTCGCCGAGGCAGAGTTCCGCAAGGACCCGAATTTCGGCTTTGAGGTACCCGTGGCGGTGCCGGGTGTCGCCTCGATCCTGTTGGAACCCCGGCGGACCTGGGACGATGCGGCGGCCTATGATGCGCAGGCGGAAAAGCTCGTGGGCATGTTTGCCAAAAACTTCGAGCAATACACCGCCCATATCGACGAAGACGTGCTTGCCGTCGCCATCGGCTGAGTTCGGGCTTTTCCCCCGGGTGGCGCGCGGCTAGCGTGGTCGCATGAGACGTCAGGCCATACCGGTTTTCATGTTCGCGGCGGCGCTTGCCGTGGTTCTCGGCCCGGCCAGCGCCGCGCCCGCGCTGCCCGGCGTGGTCAAGATCGAATATGGCTATTTCTGCGCGCTCGAGGCTGTGGGCGAGCGTGAGGCGCAGGACACCGTCTCGGGCGTTGTGCGCCAGGTCGAGGGCGCGCCGCAGTTCATCGAACACGGCTCGCTGGTGCCGGCGGTGATCGGCATTGGCTTCGGTGTCTATGTCCAGGTCGAGCCGCAATACGAAGGCTTGGTGATTGCGATCACCGAGAACCCGCCGATGGGTCCAAACGGCCAGACGCGGCAGAGCTTCACCACGACGCTGTCGTCTATCGAGCAAAGCTATGTCGGGTTCGCCTTCGAGCACGGCTACGAGCTTGTCACCGGTCCTTGGCGCATGTCGGCGGAACTCAATGGCCGGCTGATCTACAGCGTCGATTTCCAGGTGGTGAGCGGCGAGTTGATGCCCTCGGTCAGCTGCGGGTTCCAGGTGCCGCTGTCCTGAGATCGCGATGGACGGGCTGGGCGGTTTCCGCCATGGTCCCTCGGACAACAGCGAGGCCGTCCCATGATCGAAGAACCGCCCCTTCTCACCGTCAAACGCCCGTCGCGGCGGCCCAGCGCGGACCAAATCGCCGCCTTCCAGGGCATGGCCACGAGCTTTGTCGTCGACGCGATGTACGGCGCGGGGGCCTTGTCGCCGGTGATCCAACCGCTTGGAGGCGGGTCCGGGCCGGACCATGCAGTGGCGGGACCGGCATTGACGGTGGAGTGCGGCCCGGCGGATATCCTGGCGCTTCTCGGCGCGCTGACCTCGATACAAGAGGGCGACGTGGTGGTCTCGTCATTTTCCGGCCATCAGGGTTGCGCGGCGGCCGGCGACCGGGTCTCGGCGATGATGAAGAACTGCGGTGCGGCGGGCTTCGTGACCGACGGGCCGATGCGCGACTATGCGGGGCTGGTGGAGGTCGGCCTGCCGTCCTGGTGCACCGGCCTCAACCCCGGCTCGCCCTTCGGCAAGGGGCCCGGCAAGGTCGGCTCTCCGATCCAGATCGGCGGGCAGAGC
>JASJCC010000099.1 GCA_030066175.1 Paracoccaceae bacterium
CGGGCGCTTCTCGCCCACCCCTCGGTTCGGGCGCGTTGCGTTCAATGAAAACCGAACGGCAGCAAAATCCGCATAGCCGCCATTCCTCGTCTTTCGCCACATCGACGCCCACCTACCGCCGCCCCCACTTTGTCCTTCTCCCCGGAGAAGGGGCCGAGCGGGCTTGGTCTCTTGGGAACACGAAGCGACCGCCGCCGGCTGCATCGCGCTCGACGAGAACGTGACCCCGGAATGGGCCGCCGAACTCGTGCAACCGGGCGGCTGCGTGCAGGGCAAATTGGCGTCCTCCCACATTGTCAAGGCCAAGCCCTCGTGGGCGAAACTCGTCGCGTGGTCAAAGCCTTCTCCCATGCCGCCACATCTTCAACATCGGCCACCGCATCACCCCGGACGCCGACCCGGAGAATGTGCAACTGATGATTGATACGGTGCGGGGTGGGTAAGCGTCTTCCGAAAGGCTGATCAGCGGCAGCTTGCAGCCCAAGCTGTCAATTGGATGCAGTGTGATGAGCGATGGGTTGACAAAGAAATGCCGCCCCAAAGAGTGAGTGGCGCGCTATTCGACACCTAGGAAGAACATCGCCCAGACCTGCAACGCCTCAAAACTGTCATAGAGCTCCTTGTCCTCTACCACCGGGAACACGACCATCAAGGGGCCGAGTTTGCCGACCACCAAGGGTTCGCCGTCGCCATGAGTGGCCAGGATCGGCTCGTATTGCAGGATCATGTCCCATTCGATCTCGGCGACATAGCCGTCGAAAGCCGTCGGCATGGCGCGTTTGCCCTCGGCGCCGGAGGCGCGCATGACGTCACTGAGGCGGGGGCCAGTATAGGCGATCTCGCGTCCCAAATCGAGCAGGGTGGCGCGGATCTCGTGTTGCGGCAGGGCGGCGAGCATGGCCTCGTCAAAGGACATCGAATTCTTGAATTCGAGGTCGAGATAGCCAAAAAAGTTGTAGTCCTCCTCGTTGGCGCCAGGTCCGTTCGAAACGCCGAGGTCGCCGCCGACTGTAAGAATGACCCGACCCGTCGGAAAGGCTGTTTCGGCATGTGCCATCATAGCAAGCCCAAACACCAATACAGCCGCCAAGATAGATCGCATAATCCTGTCCTTTCGCTTTGAGATTGCCGGATGTGCGACCGTCGAATTGCACACCAGTTCCGCGCTACCCGTGCGGCCGCTTTGTCAGGATGGTAACGCCACGTTGAAAGAGTGTCCAAGCAATTCCCTGTCTCGATCGGTCTATAGCCCACTCCGGCCCGCGGCGTTGCAGCTTACCCTGATTTCACCGGGATGCGGCGTCGCTGCATCATGTGTGGGATCCCCTGCATCCCGATCTAGCCTATTGCATTCGACCCACAATGCCCGTGCCCTGCACGGGCAGCGCCCGAACCGCCCCCACGGGGCGGGCGCGTTGCGCTCAAAAATGACAACCGAATGGCTGCAAAACCCGCATAGCCGCCAATCCTCGGTTTTCGCCACATCGACGCCCACCCACCGCCGCCCCCAACGTGCTCTTCTTCCCAGGGAAGGGCCCGCGCGGGCTTTGTCTCTTGGGAACACGAAGAGACCAAGCCGACTGCGTCGCCCTCGACGACAGCGTGATCCCGGAATGGGCCGCCGAACACGTGCAACCGGGCGGCTGCGTGCAGGGCAACCTGGCGTCCTCCCACATGGTGACCGGCGGCCAAGCCCTGGTCGACGAGACCCGCTGCGTGGTCAAAGCCTTCTCCCATGCCGCCACATCTTCAACTTCGGCCACGGGATCACACCGGATGCTGACCCGGACAATGTGCAGTTGATGATCGACACGGTGCGGGGTGGTTTAGTACTCTCATGCCGTTTACCGGTTGACTGCTTGGCGCCCATAAGCCCACTTTCAGACCAAAAGAACATTGAAAATGACTATCCTATGACAGTGGAAGATCATATACTAATAACAATTATAATTCTTCTACGGACCTCTGTTTATTCACGCCCCTTGAGTAGGTTGCCAACCGCAAGCCCCAATACACCAATCGCCATAGTTCCAATCAATCCTAGGAACCATTTTCCTAAGTCGTAAATTCTATCTATCTCACCTCTGATTGAAAGCAGGTCTTCTGATACTTCCTCGCTTATTGCATCAACGTCACGGCGAAGTATGGGTATCGACATTGCTCTCTCTGGACTTTCTTGAATTGCTGTAGCGATAGTATCTACTATTCGCAACTTCTCGATAGCCTCATCAATTCTTCCGTCCAAGCGCTTGATTTGCGCGTTTACTTCGGTACCTTCGGGAATCGGTACGCTTTCAAGAAATGCCGATACATCACCCAAAATTTCCCTACGAAGTCCGTCCAGCTCTTCTTGTTGTACAGCAATGATGTTTTTGCGGAGTTCGGCTAAATCCTGTGTTGGTTCAAGTTTTAGATAGTCGCCTGCAAAGAAGACAGAAAAAAGGGATCCTGTCACCGCAAATATAGCTGCTATTGTTGCGAAAATACCAATAACTTGTTGCGTAGCTGCCGATTTGCTCATAGCGTCCAATATCCTTTATTCACCTAAATTCGGTTTTATCGCAGTCTACCATGCACTTGCCTTAGTCCACCAACAATTTCGCTTTTGAACACGCTTCACATAGGCTTTTGTCGGGCCATGTTGCCGGCAGAGACCCAAGTTACCTTTCAGAAGAATGACATGAATGGCCTTAGGTTCGCTGTAAACAACACTTACTCTCAGTCTGCTCGACAGCAAACCTTCTCCCTACCGCCGCCCCCAACGCGCTCTTCTCCCCGGCGACGGCGCGGCGCGGGCTTGTTCGCGCAGAAACACGAAGAGGCCCGCGCCGATGATTAGGGTGCAGCCGATCCAGGTGGAGGGCACGGGCCATTCGGCGAAGAAGAGCCAGCCCCAGAGGATCGCCAGCGGCAGGCCGAGATATTCGTAGGGCGCGATGGTGGCGGCGTCGGCGAGGCGGTAGGCGGCGCTCAAAGCGTAGCCGATCACCCCCGCGGCGCAGCCGATCAGGGCAAAGACCCAGAGATCCTCGGCCGGCGGCACCACCCAGGCGCGCAGCAGGAATTGCACACTGTCATTCTCGACCCCTTCGGCAAAGCGCCCGTCACCGGCCACCACGAAGAACCCCGCCGACACCACCAGGAACGTCGTCTGGATGTAGATCGCCATGGCCGAGGCTTTGCTGCTCACCCCCAGCCGACGGGTCAGCACTTGCATCAGCGCGTAAAGCAGCGCGGCCACCACCGGCAACAGTAACACCAGCCGCGAAAGCTCCAGATCCGCGCGCCAGGGCTGCTGCATCACCAGCACGCCGAGAAACCCAACCGCCACCGCGCCCAGCCGTAGCGGCCCCACCTTTTCGCCCAACAAAGGGATCGACAAGAGCGTGATCAACAGCGGCGCCACAAAGAACAGCGCCGTGGCCTGCGCCAGCGGCATCACCGCGAACGCGGCGTAAAACGCCAGATTGGCAAAGACCACCAGGAGCCCGCGCAGCATATGCAGAAACGGCGTCCGGGTGCGCAACAGCACCAGCCCCCCCTCCATCCGCAAAAACGTAAAGGTAAAGATCAGCCCGATCGCCGAGCGGACAAACACGATCTGATGCAAGGGATAGCCGCCCGACAAAAGCTTGATCAGCATGTCGTTGACCGAAATCGCAACGATCCCGGCGCAGATGAACAGGATGCCCAGGCCCGGGCGGTTGGCACTGTCACTCATACCTTTGCCCCTAGCGCCCGGCAGGCCACGTTGCCATCCCGAATGCGACATCCGCATGAAAGCTATGCGCATTTGCACATTGCGTTCTGAACCAAGCCGTTTAGATTGCCCGCCTGCGCAACGGGAACGGAGGGGCCGGACATGGCCGCGATGGTGGAAATCAGGGACCTGCGCAAGGTCTATGCCGGCGGGTTCGAGGCCCTCAAGGGGGCCAGCCTCGATATCGAAGAGGGCGAGATCCTCGCCCTGCTCGGCCCCAATGGCGCGGGCAAAACCACCCTGATCTCGACAATCTGCGGCATCACCTTGCCGACCTCGGGCCAGATCACCGTGGGCGGCCATGACGTGGTCCACGACTACCGGCACGCGCGCAACCTGATTGGCCTGGTGCCGCAAGAGATCAACCTCGAACCCTTTGAAAAGGTGATCAACACGGTGCGCTTTTCCCGCGGCCTGTTCGGCAAGCCGCGCAATGACGCGCTGATCGAGGACGTGCTGCGCAAGCTCTCGCTCTGGGACAAGCGTGATGCGCGGATCATGGAACTGTCGGGCGGGATGAAACGCCGGGTGCTGATCGCCAAGGCGCTCAGCCACGAACCGCGGGTGTTGTTTCTCGATGAGCCCACCGCCGGCGTCGATGTCGAGCTGCGCCGCGACATGTGGGAAACCGTGGCCGAGCTGAAGCGCGACGGTGTCACCATCATCCTGACCACGCATTACATCGAAGAGGCCGAGGCGATTGCCGACCGCATCGGCGTGATCAACAAGGGCGAAATCCTGCTGGTCGAAGCCAAAGACAACCTGATGACCCGCATGGGCCAGAAGGAACTCCGCGTCGAACTGACCGCCCCCCTGACCGCGCTGCCCGAGGCGCTGGCGCGCTTTGACGTGACGCTCAGCGACGAAGGCTGCACCCTGATCTACAGCTATGACACCTCGGCCGACCGCTCCGGCATCGCGCAGGTCATGTCGGCGCTCAACGGCGCGGGCCTCGCGGTGCGCGACATGCAGACCAAGCAGAACTCGCTTGAGGATATCTTTGTCGGGCTGGTCAGCGACAAGGAGGGCGCAGCATGAACTGGGGCGCCATCGCCGCCATCTACCGCTTTGAGATGGCACGCTTCTTCCGCACCCTGACGCAGAGCTTTGTGTCGCCGGTGATCTCGACCTCGCTCTATTTCGTCGTCTTCGGCGCCGCCATCGGCTCGCGCATCGACGAGGTCGAGGGCGTCAGCTATGGCGCCTTCATCGTGCCCGGGCTGATCATGCTGACGGTGATGACGCAGGCGATCTCGAACGCCTCCTTCGGCATCTACTTCCCGAAATTCATCGGCACGATCTATGAGCTGCTCTCCGCCCCGGTGAACTTTCTGGAAATCGTCATGGGGTACGTGGGCGCCGCCGCGACCAAGGCGCTGTTCATCGGCATCGTGATCCTCGTCACCTCGGCCTTCTTTGTCGATCTCACCATCCAGAACCCACTGGCCATGCTCGCCTTTCTGATGCTGACCTGCCTCAGCTTTGCGCTTCTGGGCTTTATCATCGGCATCTGGGCGGGCAATTTCGAACAGCTGCAGCTGGTGCCGCTCTTGGTCGTGACCCCGCTCGTCTTCCTAGGCGGCTCGTTCTACTCGATCTCGATGCTGCCGCCGGTCTGGCAAACGATCACGCTCTTCAACCCGGTGGTCTACCTGATCTCGGGCTTCCGCTGGTCGTTCTTTGGCCTTGCCGACGTGCCCATCGGCCTCAGCCTCCTGGCGATCACCGGCTTCACCCTGCTCTGCCTTGCGGTGATCTGGTGGATCTTCAAAACCGGCTGGCGCATCCGCACCTGAAGGAACCGCCAACCATGACCCAACGCAAGCTCTATCTCGGCCCGCTGACCGACAACCGGCGCTGGGATATGGTCACCATCCGGCCTGACGACGTCTTTGTGGTCACGCCGCCCAAATGCGGCACCACCTGGATGCAGACCATCGTCGCGCTGCTGCTGTCAGGCGATCCCGAGGTCGAGACCGAGCTGTCGGTCAAAATGCCCTGGGTCGACATCCGCATCCGCGAGATGGACGAGGTCGCCGAACGGCTCAACGCCATGACCCACCGGCGCAGCATGAAAAGCCATACGCCGATGGACGGCCTGCCCTTGGATGCGCAGGCGCAATACCTCTGCGTCTTCCGCCATCCGCTGGATGCACATTTCTCCTACCGCAAACACGTCCGCAACATCCCGATGCCTTGGTTTGATCACTGGTATCCCGAGGACGATCCCGAGCGCATCACCTTCCGCCGGTTCCTCGATGGCGGGGCCGAAGGCTTTGACGGCGACGCCATGCCGCTCGCCCATATCCTGCAGCACTACAAAGCCGCCAAGGCGCTGGAGAGCCAGCCCAACGTGACGCTCTTTCACTACGCCGATATGCAGCGCGATCTGGCGGGCGTGTTTGCCCAGGTCGCAGGTCAACTGGGCATAACCCACCCTGCGGACGTCACGGCCCAGCTTGTCCAGGCCGCAACCTTCGAAAACATGCGAGACAACGCTGAACGCTTCGCCCCCTCGGGTGGCAAGGGGTTCTTCAAATCCGATACCGACTTCTTTCACAGCGGCAGCAGCGGCAAGTGGCACGGCCAACTGAGCGACACCGAACTCGCCGCCTATGACGCCATGATGGACGCCCATCTGATACCAGAGGATCGTGCGTGGTTGGAGAACGGTTCGGGGCAGGTCACCAACGCCTGACGTAGGTCACGTCTCGGGCGGCTCATAAGTCGGCAGGTAAGCCGGCGGCATCGGCCCCTTGTTGCGCCCACCCTGCTGCATCTGCTCCCATGCGTGCGACAAGATCCCGACCGAGCGGGACAGGCAGAACAAACCCCGCGACAGCGGCGCGGGAAAGCCCAGCTCACAAAAGATCACCGCCGTCGCGCCGTCGATATTCATCGCTAAGGGGCGCTTTTGGCTCAGGCTGGCCTGCACCGCCTCACCGATATCGGCAAAGCGGCCGGTCACAGCACCTTTAGCCGCCGCGTCACGGACCAAAGCCATCAGCCGCGGCGCCCGCGGATCAACCGGTTTGTGAAAGCGGTGGCCAAAGCCGCTGACGATCTTGCCATGCTCTGCCCGCCAGGCATCGAGCCCCGCTTGCACCGCGCCCTCCAACGCCGCGCCACCCTCCATCCGCGTGGCGATGTCATAATAAAGCTCGGCACATTGCTCCCCCGCGCCGCCATGCACATCGCCCAGCATGTTGACCCCATTGGCCATCGCGTTGTTGAGCCCAACCCCACAGGTCGCCGCCATCCTAGCTGCGGCAATCGATGGCGCCTGCGGGCCGTGATCCACCCCCGCCACCAAAGCCGCCTCCAAGAGCGCCGCCTGATCCGCCGTCGGCAAATCCCCCCGCGTCATCAGCCAGATCATCTGCGGAAAGCTCACGTTGCCGATCAACTCTTCAATCGGATGGCCGCGAAAGGCGATCTTGCCGGGTGCCATGTCGATGATCGACGTGCGCCACCAATCACGCACGGCATCTGCGTCACTGCTCATGGGGAACTCTCCTACGGCATCTTCAAAGGCAATCGCGGCACCATAGCCGCGGGCGCGTCGCCTGTCGCGGGTCATATCTTTTCCGGATTTCTTTTACCGTCTCGCGGGATTGTGAGAGGGGATTTGGCCGGGCTTTTGAGGTCTTGGGCCGGCGTCCGAGCAATCCGTACCGAAATTGGGGCGAATCGGACGTATTGCTCAATCCGGGCCTTTTGGAGCGCCAAAACGCCGGCAGCAAAACGTCCCGAAATCGAGGGATTCAGGACGTATTGCTGGTTGCCAATGGGTTAACGCCCCTGGATTAACGAAGCGTACGCTGTGGTGCTTAGGGTTAGCCAAGCTCTGCCATGCCGGGCCTAGATATGCGCCGGCTGACCCCGGCCACCCAGGATCACATCCATGCTCATCCCGCCGATCCACATCGCAAAGAGCGCGAGCCAAGCCGTGCCGGCAAAGATCGACCCACCCGTAACGCCAGCGCCAATCGCACAGCCCCCCGCCAGCATGCCGCCAAAGCCCATGAGGGCCGCGCCGATCATCGCGTTGCGCATCGGGTTGGGGCCTTCAAAGCCTTGGAATTTCAGCTCTTTATTCACGGCCGCAGCCAGGAACGAGCCCAGCACAACCCCCGGCACCAGCCCGATATCGAACTCCAGCACGGACGAGCGATCGAGGAAGAACATCAGCGTATTGGCCGAGGGTCCGGTGAAGGTGGCGCTCTCGATCTGCACCGGATCAAACGCCACCTGCGACAGCGCATAGGTCAGCACCCAGCCCATCGCGACGGCAAACCCGACGCCCGAGGCAAAGATCAACCGCGACGCGCCGATCTTGTGCCGGCGCGAAAGTTCCAATGCAATCAATGCGATAACCAGGCCCATGACCAGCCCCGCCTCACGCGGCAGATGCAGGGCGGCCAGCAGATCCATGTTGCGCCCGCCCTCGGTGATCCACAGCGCGGCGAGCTGATCGCGCAGCGGGGCGAGCCAGCCCGTCAGGCTCATCTGCGCCACCACGGCAAAGATCAGCCCCGACACGACAGACCGCAAATTCCCCGTTGCCGCCAACACCAGCAGACGCCCCGAACAGCCACGCGCCAGCACCATGCCGGCGCCAAACAAGAGCCCACCAATCACCGCGCCCGACCAGCTACCGGGCACCGCCATCATCCGCGCTTCGGTTGTGTCGATCAGCCCAAATAGCTGCGCGCCCTGCACCCAGACGACCGCGGTGGAAAAGGTCAGCAGCCAGACCGCCACCTTGTCCTTCATCATGCCGCGCGCAAACTCCACCGTCGCCGCCCGCAGGCAGAACCGCGACCGTTGTGCCGCCACGCCAAACACAAGCCCCGTCAGCAAGCCAAAAAGCGCCGCCGTCGGGCTTTCGCCGATGCGGTCGATCAGAGGAACGATATCCATCATTAAACGCCCATCACTGTCCCTTTGCGGGCTCTTATGCTGCAATTGCAAAATGCGCGCCTTGATTCAGATCAGCCGCCGCGCAGCGTACAAAAGCGCTCGCCAAGCGCGGGCAAAAGGCGTATTGCGCGGGCATGAAAACCCTTGCCTTGTCAGAGGCGCGGCACCTGCCGATCTGGCGCCGCCCCGTCACCTTGCTGTTCCTGATGGCCATCGCCATGCCCCTGTCCTTTGCGACATGGTCGGCGCTGCTCAACAACTTTGTCATTGAGCGGGCGGGGTTTGACGGCTCTGACATTGGCTGGCTGCATACCGTGCGGGAAATCCCCGGGTTTCTCGCCGTGGGTGTGATCGCCATCATCGTCTTTATGCGTGAACAGGTGCTGGCGATGGTGTCTTTGGCCTTGCTGGGTGTGGCGACGGCCCTGACGGCGCAGTTTCCCACCATGGGCGGGCTGCTGACGATCACCATGCTCAGCTCGATCGGGTTTCACTACTACGAGACGGTGAACCAGAGCCTGCAGTTGCAATGGCTGCCCAAAGACCGTGCCCCGCAGGTGCTGGGGTTGTTGATCGCGGCAGGCTCCGCCGCGACGCTGGTGGCCTATGGCGCGATTGTCGCGACCTGGGATGCCTTTGATCTCAGCTACAACTTCGTCTATTTCGCCTCGGGCGGGCTGACGCTGTTGATCGTGGCCTATTGCGTGATCGCCTTTCCGCAATTCGAGTCGCCCAATCCGCAGACCAAGAAGTTCATCCTGCGCCGCCGCTACTGGCTCTATTACGCTCTGCAGTTCATGTCCGGCGCGCGGCGGCAGATCTTTGTGGTTTTTGCCGCGTTCATGATGGTCGAGCATTTCGGCTATGACGTCGATGAGATCACCAAGCTGATGCTGGTCACGCTGGTGGCCAATATGGTGCTGGCGCCGGTGCTGGGCCGGCTGGTGCATCGCTTTGGCGAACGCAACGCGATGGCGTTTGAATATGTCGGGCTGATCATCGTCTTTGTGCTTTATGGCGGGATCTACTGGTTCGGCTTTGGCGCGCTGATGGCGGCCTGTCTTTACGTGGCGAACAACATCTTTTTTGCCCTCGCGCTAGCAATCAAAACCTATTTCCAGAAGATCGCCGACCCGGGGGATATCGCGCCCACCGCCGCCGTGGCCTTTACCATCAACCACATTGCGGCGGTCTTTCTGCCGGCGCTTTTGGGATATTTCTGGCTGGTTTCGCCCGCCGGGGTTTTCGCGCTGGCGGCGGCCATGGCGGGCATCAGCCTCATCCTGGCCCTGATGATCCCGCGCCACCCCGAGCCGGGGAACGAGACGATCTTTAGCCCCTACATGCCCGCGCCCGCCGAATAAGGACCGCTGATGCCCACCTTCACCGCGTTCACCAAACTGCCCTCGCAACGCGCCGCCGAGGCGCTGGGGGAGGCGATGGAAGACATGTGGCCCGAACCCACCGGCGTCGGCGTGTTCGAGATCGAGGATGGCAGCGGCATCTGGGAGGTGGGCGGCTATTTCACCGAAACGCCCGACCCGGTGGAACTGGCGCTGTTGGCGGTGGCGTTTCAGGCCAAACCCTTTGTGGTGTCCGAAGTGCCCGACACCGATTGGGTCGACAAGGTCCGGCGCGAGCTGACGCCGGTCGTCGCCGGGCGGTTCTTTGTCTATGGCAGCCACGACGCCGACAAGATCCCCGAAGAGTCTGAACCGCTATTGATCGAGGCGGCGATGGCCTTTGGCACCGGGCATCACGGCACGACCCAGGGCTGCCTTGAGGCGCTCGACCGTCTGGACGCTGACGGGTTCCGCGGCAAGTCGGTGGCCGATATCGGCTGTGGCACCGCGGTGCTGGCGATGGCGGCCGCACGGATCTGGCCCAACCCGGTGATCGCCAGCGATATCGACGCCGTGGCGGTCGAGGTGGCGCAAGCCAACGTGGACGCAAACGATCTGCATGACCGGGTGACCTGCGTCGAGGCGGCGGGCTTTGACGCGCCGGCCCTCGCGCAGGCGGCGCCCTATGATCTGATCTTTGCCAATATCCTCAAACAGCCACTGATCGACCTTGCGCCGCAAATGGCCAGTAGCCTGACCGATAGCGGGCATGCGATTCTGTCGGGCATCCTCACAAGGCAGGCCGACGAGGTGATCGAGGTTTATCGCCAAAACGGCATCAATCTGGTCCGCCAGGACGTGATTGGTGACTGGGTGACACTAACGCTGCGGAAATAAGCCCGATCCCGGACGCATTTGCGCGCAATCTGCCCCAGTTGCCCCATTTTTGCCGCATTCCATTGATACCTCCATCACATCCGGTGGGGGCCGGAATTCGAGGCTGTCATGGACGAAACGATCCGAGACTTTCAGAAGCGCGAGCGCGCCGTGCGCCGCAAACATCAACGCATGGCCCGCGGCTATGTGACCAAACTGGGCAAGGACGGCCTGATCGAACAAAGGCCCGACAATAAGAGCGGCGGCATTTTCACCCGTCTCTTGCTGGTCACCGCGATTGCCTTCATGGCGTTCAAATGCCTGATGCTCGCTGCCCTGGGCGAAGCCGATTATCTGGAGCGCGTGGCGCTTCTCGAGGCCGGCAACCGGATGGAGCAGATTGGCGCCTGGCTGATGCAGATCGATCCCGTGACCGCCTGGGCCGCCCCGCAGATCACGGCCCTGTTCTTCTGATTATCTCTCTCCGAGACATGAAAAAAGGCCGCGCTCCATCTAGGAACGCGGCCCTTTTTTCGTTGCTGAACCGTCTTAGCGGCGCGCCACGTTGTCGATGTCGCCACGGATCAGACCGATGTCTTCCAGCTCACGATCGCTCAGCTTTTCCAGGCTGTTGCGCGTGACGCGGGCGTCGTTCCAAGCGGCGAGGGCACCGAAGGCGTTGGCAAAGAAGTTGCCGATGCGGCCTGCGGAGCCGGCGGCGGCAAGGGGGCGGGTGGTGTCGAATGCGGCCATCTCTGGTCTCCACGATTAGGGGTTGGGTTTGGTCTTCGTTCTGATCGGCAAATAGGCCCGTCCTGCGCACCGAACAAGACGCGAAATTGCATAAGTTATATGCATTTTCTGCATAGCAGAATTTAGCGTTAACACTCTGTAAAGCTTGGCGAAATTGCGACATCGGGAATGTCGCGCCCAGACCATTCCGGGGCGTTTTTGCGCCATCTGGGTCGCTTGTGGAAAACTCGTGTCGCAATCAGACCTTGGCGTGTTTTCGCTTGGCCTATGTTCGCCTTTCGTGCTAACCGTGTCGCCAAAGCAACAACGGCGGGCAGTGATGCGGATTTTGGGCATCGATCCGGGTCTGCGCACCCTTGGATGGGGCGTGATCGAGGCTGAAGGCAGCCGACTCAGGCATGTTGCAAATGGCTTGTGCCCGTCCGGTGGGGGTGATCTGGCGGCCCGGCTCTTGTCGTTGCACAGCCAGCTGACCGAGATCTTGCGCCAATACAGCCCACAGGCCGCGGCGGTGGAGCAGACCTTTGTCAATCGCGACGGCGCTGGCACGCTAAAGCTCGGCCAGGCCCGCGGCATTGCCATGCTGGTGCCCGCGCAGTTCGGGCTGGAGATCGGCGAATACGCCCCCAACAGCGTCAAGAAGACCGTGGTGGGCGTTGGGCATGCCGACAAGCGCCAGGTCGATCACATGGTGCGCATGCAGTTGCCCGGGGCCGAGATCGCCGGACCGGACGCCGCTGATGCTTTGGCCATCGCCATTTGCCACGCGCATCACCTGGGCGCACAGCGCATGCGGGTGCGGGCATGATCGGGCGCATCGCCGGACGGGTGGAATACAAGGCGGACGATCACGTGCTGATCGACGTGCGGGGCGTCGGTTACGTGGTCCATTGCTCGGACCGGGTTCTGGCCTCTTTGCCCGGCCCGGGCGAGGCCGTGGCCCTGTATACCGACCTTCTGGTGCGTGAGGATCTGCTGCAGCTCTTCGGCTTTCCCACGCTGGTGGAAAAGGAATGGCACCGGCTGCTGATGAGCGTGCAGGGGATCGGCGCCAAGGCGTCTCTGGCGATCCTGGGCGCTTTGGGGCCGGAGGGTGTCGGGCGCGCCATAGCCCTGGGTGACTGGAACGCAGTAAAGGCTGCCAAGGGCGTCGGACCCAAAACGGCGCAACGCGTCGTGAATGAGCTCAAGGACAAGGCCCCGGTTGTCATGGCCATGGGCACCGGCGCCCCCACCGCTGCACCCTCTGACGACGTGCTGGAACCCGCCGCGTCACCGCCCCCCACCGCGGCTCCATCCGCCGCCACACCCTCGGCCCAGGCCGAAGCACTGTCGGCGCTCGGAAATCTCGGCTACGCCCCCGGCGAAGCCGCCGGCGCCGTCGCCCAAGCCGCCGGCGAAACCCCCGACGCTAACACCGCCGCCCTGATCCGCGCCGCCCTGAAACTTTTGGCTCCGAAGGGATGAG
>JASJCC010000017.1 GCA_030066175.1 Paracoccaceae bacterium
GGTGTAGGCGGCGATGGTTTCGTCCACCTGCGCCGAGATCAGGCTGGCCTGCGCATCGAGCAATTCCTGTTCGGCATCGAGCACATCCAGCGTTGTTCGCGCGATCAGGTGCGGGCCTCACGCGTCGCTTTCCGCGGCGTGCGCGAAGAGGCCAAGCTCGGCGCGCGAACAACGCTGGATGTGCTCGATGCCGAACAGGAATTGCTCGATGCGCAGGCCAGCCTGATCTCGGCGCAGGTGGACGAAACCATCGCCGCCTACACCGTTTTGGCGACCATCGGGCAGCTGACGGCAGAGGATCTGCACCTGGACGTGCCGCGCTATGATCCGGCGGAATACTACAACCTCGTCAAGGACGCACCGGTGCGCAGCCGGCAGGGCGAACAGTTGAACCGTGTCCTGCGTGCCCTTGGAAAAGAATAGTATTTTCTCGATCTGTTGTGCGGAATCGTCCGTGCGGTTACACTCTGCCGCGAGGTTGAGTGGAAAACAAAAATGTCTGATCCCGTGACGAATGTCGAAATAGAAGACGTGTTGTCTTCGATTCGCAGACTTGTCTCCGAAGGGGACCGTCCAAACCCGCCCAAGGCCAAACCGGCCGAGGTTGAGCGGCTTGTCCTGACGCCCTCCCTGCGGGTCAGCGACCCGGATGAGGACGCGGCGGATGAGGCGCCCGCGCCGATGATGCTGACCAATCCCGACTTGTCCGCGCCCGTGGAGCCCGATCCCGAGCCCGAGGTGGCGGAGCCCGAGGAGGCTGCCTTGGAGGCGGCTGATGCTGAGGTCGACGCGGATGAGGACGCGGAGCTGGAGACCTCCGGCCTGCTGGGTCAGCTGGTGCAAGAGGAAATCGCCAAGGCGCTCGACATGACCGAGGCGGAAGAGGCCGCGGATGAGGCCCTTGCCGAAGAACCCGCGGCTGATGCGCCTGAAGCGTTTGAGCCCGCCGAGGCCGCGCCAATGGTCGAAGATGTGCCGGACGACCCGGCGGCGGACATCGCACACTGGCCGGAAACTCGAATCGCTGAGCCACATACGGACGACCCTGACGAAGTCGAGGCCATGCAGCACTCGCCTGTCGTAGACGACATGGCAGAAGAGACCGAGCCGGAACCGGCAGAGCTGCCTGATGTGACCATTGTCGACGCGGTGTCCGAGCTTGCCGATGCGCCCGAGGCCGTTGACGTGCAGCCCGAGATCGAAGACGCGTCTACCGACGAGCCTTCCAGCCTCGAAAGCAAGATCAGCGAGTTGGAGCAGATGGTCGGGGCCCAGGACGATGAGTGGGAGCCCGAGATCGCCGATGAGGCCAGCCAGGCCGCGTTTTTCCACCGCCGGCCCGAGCCGATGGATTGGGAAGACCACACCCCGGCCGCAACCGAAGACGTCTTGGAAGAAGACGATCTGGCACCGGTGGCGCAGGCCGAGGCCGACACCGCGCCGGCACTGACCCCGCAGATCGACGAAGACATGCTGCGCGATATCGTTGCGGAAATGGTGCGTTCGGAACTCAAAGGCGTGCTAGGTGAACGCATCACCCGCAACGTCCGCAAACTCGTACGCCGCGAAGTGCACCGCGTGCTGATGAGCCAAGATTACGAGTGACAGGGGCGCGCCGATGAACACGCCGGCGCACCTTCTGCTTGGTGCAGCGGCGTTTGGGCGGCCCGGATCCATGCGCATCACGCGCTATGCCTTTATCGGTGCGGTACTTCCCGATACTTCGCTTTACCTCTTGGCCGGGACGGCGCTTTTTGTGCTCAACATCCCGCCCCAGCGCGTCTTTGATGAGCTTTACTTCTCCGACACCTGGCAAACGATCTTTGCCATCGATAACTCGTTTATCTTGTGGGGCCTGTTCCTCGCCGTCGCGATCTGGCGCAAGTGGATGGGGGCGATTGCGCTCTGTGGCGCGGCGCTCTTGCACCTGGCGCTGGACTTTCCGCTGCACCATGACGACGCCCGGGCGCATTTCTACCCGCTGACCCGCTGGGTGTTTGAAAGCCCGCTCAGCTATTGGGACAGCAACCACCACGCCAGCATCATCGCCCCGATCGAGGCGGTCCTCGCCTGTGTCGCCGTCATTGTGCTCTGGCAACGGTTCCAAGGCTGGCGCATGCGCAGCTTTTCGGTGCTGCTGATCGCGGCGGAGTTCTGGGTGGTGCGGCAATGGCTGCTCTTCTTCTGACACCCACAGCCTGACGCAAAAACAAAAAACGCGCCCCGAAGGACGCGCTTTTTGTTGAATATGGCGTTGGGATCAGGCGGCTTCGGCCTGTTGCGCGGCGGCGTTGCGGCGCTCGCTTTCCTCGCGCGACAGCGCGACAGAGGTGCGAACACCCTTGGACACAAAGTCCATCAGCCCGACGACAACGCGTTCGTTCGGGTCGATGCCGGCACAGCTGAGAACCTCACGGCCATCGCGCGAGCGCGCCCAGCGAGCGATCTGCTCGGGGCCGTTGCCGTACTTCTTGTCATCTGCAATGGCGTCGTCCAGCGCAGCCAGAACAACGGCGGCAAACAGCTTGCGCGCGCGATTGCCCTGTTCGGCATTGAACGCTGTACCATCCACGAAATCTTTCATGTGTCGACCTTTGTTATTGCTCTTGTCTTTTTCGGCGTGAAGGCCCTTATGACCTATTCCACGCGATTCGGGTACCCTGTTTTCGCATGCCTCTCATGCAAATTTTGCATATCTTTCTGCATCTGCAGCACGAGATATCGTTGTCTTGCATGGGGACAGCCCGCCAGATATAGGAGGCGTCAACAAAATATCAACTTTTTGCCATGGTTTTGCCACATGCCTAAAATCAACGGAAACGAGATCCGCCCCGGCAACGTGCTCGAGCACAATGACGGGCTTTGGGCCGCGGTGAAGGTCGATCACGTAAAGCCCGGAAAGGGCGGCGCTTTTGCTCAGGTGGAGCTTCGGAACCTGCGTAACGGGTCAAAGCTTAACGAACGGTTTCGCAGCGCCGACAAGGTCGAACGCGTGCGGCTTGAGCAAAAAGACATGCAGTTTCTCTACGAGGATGCCGGGCAGCTGATCTTCATGGACACCGAAACCTATGACCAGGTGCAACTGCCAGCCGAGATCCTCGGCGACCGGCGGCCGTTTCTGCAGGACGGCATGACCATCGTGGTGGAATTCTACGAGGCCGAGGCGCTGAACGCGACCCTGCCGCAAAAGGTGACCTGCACCATCGAAGAGACCGAACCGGTGGTGAAAGGCCAGACTGCCGCCAACAGCTTCAAACCCGCCGTGCTCGACAACGGCGTGCGCATCTCGGTGCCGCCATTCATCGCGCAAGGTGAGGCGATCGTGGTGAACACCGAAACCATGGAATATTCCGAGCGCGCCTGACAGCGCGTCGTCCGCTAAACGCGCGGGCGCGGTGCGACGGCTGCGGATTTGGTACGCCGCTTGGTCGTTGGCGGTTCAAGCAACGACAAGTTCAATTTGGCCGCCATGAAATCGGATTGCCTGTTCAATCCGACCGCTGTGGTTACGTGCCTGGCAGTTCCCGCACTTGGTTTAAGAGCGCGGACATGCGACCTGACCTGTGTAGCGGCTTGGTCCCTCTTTCAATCAACTGAACGTTGGGCGTGTCGCAAATCATCAGTGGCCATTTCGGCAATCGCGCCTGCTGGGCATTTGGCTTGAACAACCGAAACGCCCCACGCACGGTAAACGAAGCGTGTTGATTAGCGATCAAGCAGGCCTTTGAATCAGCCTTCTTTGCCGGAACGGGGATCCGGCAAAATGATGTTTGACGCTATCAGAGCCGCGTAACGGTGGCCTCGCCCGCGGTCATCTCACCTTCCGCGCGATCAAAGCGGAGATACGCGATCCCTTCGCCACCCGACTGTGTGTAAAGCACGCCAACGGATTTGCCGCCTGCCGTGATCTCTGTGCCAACCGGAGCATTACCCACCACGGCCACACGCACCAGGCCTTTGCGCAGTTCGGTTTTGTGCTTCATCCGCGCGGCAATTTCCTGGCCGACGTAACAGCCCTTGCGGAAATCGACGCCGTTGAGACGCTCGAACCCCGCCTCGAGAATGTAGGTGTCAGGCGTCAGCTCGATCCCGCTGGTGGGAACGCCGGCGGCGACGCGCAGCGCGTCCCAATCCGCCTCATCCCCGGGCTGGCCGTCATAACCGCGCCAGCCAAGCGAGGCATCGCGCGGATCGGCAAAAGCGCCCTCGGGCGCATCGCCCAGCCCGCGTGTCACGGTTATGTCGGTGCGGCTGATCTCAACCGGGCTGCGCAGCTTGTACATCATCAACGCGCGGGTCAGATCGTCGGCCAGCGGCGCGGCGACATCGATCAGCACGTCCTCGCCGCGCGGGACCAGAAAGAAATCCGCGCGATACTTGCCCTGCGGGGTCAGCAGCGCAGCATAAACCAGCCCTTGATCCAGTTTGGTGACGTCATTTGTCACCAGCCCTTGCAGAAAGTCGCGCGCCTCTGCGCCGCTGACCTGCAAAACCACCCTGTCACTTGTCATGAGACCTCCCCTTTCGTGCTTCCCTGTCATATAGGACCTATCGACAGTCACAACAGGTCCTCCCCCATGCGCGCGCCGATTTCCGTGGTCATTCCGACGCTGAATGCCGAAGCCGCGCTGGGCCCATGTCTGGCGGCTTTGGGGGAGGGGCTGCACGAGGGGCTGATCCGCGAGTTGATCGTCAGTGATGGCGGATCGACCGACGCCACCTTGCGCCTGGCTGAGGCGGCCGGGGCGGTGATCGTGACGGGCCCGGCGTCGCGAGGCGGTCAGCTGCGGCGCGGCGTGGCGGCGGCGCAGGGGGAGTGGCTGTTGGTGATACATGCCGATAGCGTCTTGCTGGAGGGGTGGGGTGAGGTGGTCCTGTCCGCGTTGACCACCAAGGGGGCGCATCACTTTCGCCTGGCCTTTGACGCGGCAGGTTTTGCACCGCGCATCGTGGCGGGCTGGGCCAATCTGCGGTCATGGCTCTTTGGTCTGCCGTATGGCGATCAGGGTCTGTTGATCGACCGGGCCAGCTATGACGCCGTGGGCGGCTATCCCGATTTGCCGCTGATGGAGGATGTGGCGCTGGCCCGTGCCCTGCGCGGACGGTTGCGCGCCTTGCCTGTGACCGTGATCACCAGTGCAGAAAAATACCAACGCCAAGGCTGGATCCTGCGCGGGGCGCGCAATCTGGGCACGTTGATGCGGTACCTTCTCGGGGCCGATCCCGAGGCTTTGGCGGAACGGTACAGGCGCTAGAGGCTATTCGTTCTCAAACTGCAGCTGGTAAAGCTCTGCATAGGCGCCGCCGCGTGCCAGTAGATCGTCATGTGTGCCTTCCTCGACGACGCGGCCGTGGTCCATCACAACGATCTTGTCGGCGTTGCGCACGGTCGAGAGGCGGTGCGCGATGACCAGCGTTGTGCGGCCTTGCGACAGCTCTTCTAGAGCGGTTTGCACCACCGCCTCGGACTGCGCATCCAGCGCCGAGGTCGCCTCATCCAAGAGCAGGATCGGCGTGTCACGCAGCACCGCGCGGGCAATCGCCACGCGCTGACGCTGCCCACCTGAGAGGTTCGACCCGCGCGGCCCGGCAGGGGCGTCGAGCCCGCTATCGAGGCGGGGCAGGAAGTCACTGACATGCGCCGCGACAAGGGCCGCCTCTAACTGCGCATCGCTGACATCTTCGCGGTCCAGCAGGATGTTTTCACGCAGGGATTCGTCAAACAGCAGAGCCTCCTGGCTGACGACCGAGATCAGCCCGCGCAGATCCTTCAGCGCCATCTGATCCACATGCACCCCGCCGACGCTCACCTCGCCGCTGTCGGGATCAACCAACCGCGCCAGCAGGTTGAAAACGGTGGATTTGCCGGCGCCGGAAGCACCCACCAAAGCAGTGGTCTTGCCCGCCTCAGCGGTGAAACTCACGCCGCGTAGCACGGGTGCCTCGCCGTAGTTCAGATGCACGTCCTGCAAAGCCACCTGCGGCACGCCGTCGGGAGGGGGCAACGGCGTATTGGGATCAACCAGCTTGGGCGGAGTGCCCAGCATTTCCTTGATCCGCTCGATACTGGCGGCCGCCACCTGCCAGACACCGCTGATCGTGCCCAGCCGGCGCAGCGGCTCAAACGCCAACCCAATCGCGGTGAAGAACGCCATGAAATCGCCAACCGTCTTTTCACCCGACAGGATTTCCGACCCGCCGTAATAGAGCACCCCCATAAACCCGATGCCCGACATGATATCGATCAGCCCGGGGATCGACGCCTGTCCCAGCATCGACCGGGTCTCCACCTCGATCCGCCGTTTCGTCAGGTCGCCGTAGCGCCGCGCCTGGTAGCGCTCGAGCCGGTTGAGTTTCACCGGCGTGATGCCATGGAAAATCTCGTTCAGGCGCGACGACAGGCTCGCCGCGATGTCCCGTGCCTCGCGCGCATTGCCACGGACAAAGCGCTGCAAAAACGTCGCCGGACCAATCAGCAACGGCGCGCCCACCAAAGCGACCAGCGTCCAGAGCCAGTCGATATAGATCGCCACCGCAAAGAGCGAAATCAGCGCCACCACATCCCGCCCCGCGCCTGTCACCAGCGTGTTCCAGACCTTGGCGATGCTGTTCACATCGCCCTCGACCCGCTGGATCAGATAGCCTGGCCCGTGCAGCTGGTGAAAGCTGTTGTCGAGTCGCATGACGTGGTTCAAGAGATCCAGCCGTATGTCGCGGATCGTCTTTTGCGAGATGCGGGTCAGCAGCACCTTTTGAATAATACTGGCCACCGCGCGCACGATAAAGATGCCCATGATCGCCGCACCCACCCAGACCAGCGCATCGCCATTGCCGCCGACAAAGACATCGTCGAACATCGGCTTCATCATGTAGCTGAGCAGGCCGAACATCGACCCTTCGATCGCCATGAACACCATCGCCACGGCCATCGGCCCCAGATAGCGCTTGAGGTAGTTGCGCCAGAGCCAGCGGAAGAGCTGCGGCTGAGGGGGTTTCGGCGTGCTCATTTCTTGCGCGCCACCAGTTTCGCCGCGGTCTGATCGGGCGTGTGTTTGCCGTCAAACCCTTCCTGCATCTCGTTGGCGCGGTATTCGGTGCGGATCCACTCTTCGAAAGAGATCTCCCCCTGCGCCAGCCGCGCCTCATAGACGTGCAGCACATAGTCCTGCACGCCCGTGGCGGTGATCTCGAGGTGGATGTATTTCAACCCTAGCTGCTTGCGCGCCTCTTGCACGCTGCGTCCCTCGAACACCATCAGGTACAAAGCTGCCACAAACCCCGCCCGATCCGCGCCGGACTTGCAGTGAAAGACAAATGGCTTTTCCGCGTCGCGCAGCGCCTCGATCACCGCGAGGATGGCCTTGCGCGGGGCGGCCTTACGCGCCCAAAGCTTGGCATTGACCAGGGTCAGGCCCAGCTGATCGCAGCTTTCCTTTTCAAAGAGGTAATGCGCGTGCTTATCCTCGCCGCGCAGGTTGATCACCGTCTTGATCCCCATCTGGGCGTATTTTTCGAACCGCGCATGGGTGGGCTGGTTCGACCGCCAGACGCCGGGCGCCACAGGCCAGAAATTGGTCCAGAAGACGCGCAGAAACGCGTGGTCGAACACGTGGTAATGGAGTTTTGACCAGGCCCGGGCGTGCGGCTCGGTGATGTCCGTGCCGAAAGAGTGGCGCAAACGGCGCTCGGCCTCTTCGATGCGGGTCCAGAGTTTCGGCAGCATTCGGGCTCCATTCGGGTCGTGCGCGCGGTGTAGTCGCCACGGGCGGCGCTGGCAAGGTAAGCCGGTGCCGCCCATTGACGCGCGCGGGCTGGCGGTTACTTTGGCCCGCAGCGCCCAATTGCAAGGGCGCCTTTTCAGGAGAGTCGCAGATGTCGCTGGCCCATGGGCGCCCTTATCTGGCCATTCCAGGCCCTTCCGTCATGCCCGAAGCGGTCCTGCGCGCGATGCACCGCGCCGCGCCCAACATCTACGAAGGCGCGCTGCCCGAGATGGTGGCCGGCCTGATGCCCGACCTGCGGTATGTCGCGCAGACCGAAGGTGAGGTGGCGATCTATATCGCCAACGGTCATGGCGCGTGGGAGGCGGCATTGGCCAATACCGTGGCCTCGGGTGAGACGGTGCTGGTGCCGGCGACCGGGCGGTTTGGCCACGGCTGGGCCGACATGGCGCATGGGCTGGGAATCGAAAGCCAGATCATCGATCACGACCGCGGCGCGCCGATTGATCCCGAGCGCGTGCGTGTTGCCTTGGCGGCCGATAAAGGCCAAAAGATCAAGGCGGTGCTGGCGGTGCATGTGGACACCTCAACCTCGGTGCGCAGCGACATCGCGGCCCTGCGGGCGGTACTGGATGAGCTCGGGCACCCGGCGCTGTTGATGGCGGATTGTATCGCTTCGCTAGGCTGTGACCGGTTCGAAATGGACGCCTGGGGCGCGGACATCATGGTGACAGGCTCACAAAAGGGGTTGATGGTGCCGCCGGGGTTGGCGTTTGTCTTTTTCAACGACCGGGCGGCGCAGGCCCGTGCCGGGATGCCGCGGGTGTCGTGGTACTGGGATTGGGCGCCGCGGGCCAATCCGGATGGGTTTTACCAGTATTTTGGGGGTACAGCGCCGACACATCATCTGTATGGCCTGCGCGTCGCGCTGGACATGATCCGCGAAGAGGGGATCGAGGCGATCTGGGCCCGGCACGAGGTTCTGGCCCGCGCGATCTGGACCGCGGTGGAACATTGGGGGCAGGGCGGGCCTTTGCGACTGACGGTGGCCGACCCTGCGCATCGCAGCCACGCGGTCACCGCCTTGCGGATCGGTGCGCCTTACGGCGAACAGTTGCGGCAATGGTCGGATGGCCAGGCCGGGGTGACGTTGGGCATTGGCCTCGGCATGTCGGAGCCGGAAGACCCCCACGGCACGGGCTTTTTCCGCTTTGGTCATATGGGGCATGTGAACGCGCATATGATCCTGGGGCTTGTTGGGACGGTCGAGGCCGGGCTTGACGCGCTGGGCATTCCGCACACGACAGGCGGTGTGACCAAAGCCGCGCAGATCATCGCCGAGGCGACGCGGGATCAGGACTGAAACCGCGCCTCGCGCCGGGCTTTGTTGACCGCAAGCCGGGTAATCAGGTGGTTGAAGAATGCGCCTGCGATGATCACCGCGCCCAGGCCCCAATTCGCCCAGAGCACGGCAAAGAACCACAGCAGATTTACAAAAATCAGCACGAGATTGGCATTAGTATAGTCTTCTACCCGTTTGGGGTGCTGGCTGTTCATCAAACCCTCCACCAAGTGCCGCGTCGCCACATGCTGTGACATAATAGCGCAGTTTTGCCCCCTGTCAGCCTTAGGATGCGCAGGTCTTGGTGAATTTTGCCTTAACTGGCGCAAATTTGCGCAGATCTATACCGAATTTGCTTGCTTGATGGCCTTTGGTAGGGCCTCGGCAAAGACATCGAGATCGCTGGGCGTGCCCGCGCTGACGCGGATGCAGCGGTTTTGCGGGGCGACAAAGGGCATGCGCACAAACACCCCTTCGGCGATCAGCCCATCCAGCACGCGCTTGGCGTAGGCCGCGTCCCGGCCGCAATCGACGGCAACAAAATTCGTGGCAGAGGGCAGGGCGGTGAGGCCGTTCTCTGCCGCGATTTGCGCAATGCGCGTCTTGGCGTCGGTGACAAGCTGCTGGACCTCTTCCAGCCACGTGGTATCGGCCAAGGCCGCCACCGCCGCCGCCTGAGCCGCGCGGTTCATGCCGAAATGGTTGCGGATCTTGTCAAAGGCGCGGATCAGCGGTTGCGCCCCAATGCCATAGCCCACACGCGCACCCGCCAACCCGTATCCCTTTGAAAACGTGCGCAAACGGATCACACGCGGATCTTCCGGATCGATCTGCGGGGCGGTGCCTTGCGGGGCAAACTCGATATAGGCCTCATCGAGCACCAACAGCGTGCCGTCCGGGATTTGATCCAGCGCCTCTTCGATGACGTGGCCTGGATGCCAACTGCCCATCGGATTGTCGGGATTGGCGAAATAGACCAGTTTGGCGTTCAGCTCGGTCGCGCGGGCCAGCAGTGCGGGCAGGTCTTCGGCATCGTCGCGGTACGGCACCTTGTCCAGCACCCCGCCAAAGCCGCTGACATGGTAGTTGAAGGTGGGATAAGCCCCGTCCGACGTGACAACCGCATCCCCCGGTTCGACCAGAAGGCGCACGAGATAACCCAAGAGCCCGTCGATCCCCTCGCCGACAATCACGTTTTCGACAGTGCAGCCCAAATGGTCGGCCAGCGCGTGGCGCAGATCGTGATTGGTGGGGTCGGCGTATTTCCAGATCTCTGACGCCTCATCCTGTAGCGCGGCGATGGCGCGGGGCGAGGGGCCAAAGACGCTCTCATTGGCGCCGAGACGCGCGCGAAAGGCCGCCCCCCGGGCGCGTTCCTGCACCTCGGGTCCGACAAAGGGCACGGTTTCGGGCAGGCGGGCGATCAGGTCGGGATATCTGGGTCCGGTCATGGTCTGCACTATGCGCACGGGTGCTGCAGGCGCAAGCCTTGTGGCGGTGCGGTCGCTTGACTATATGAGAATGGTTCGCAACTGGGGGCGCTTGTTATGCCCAACCTATCCCGCCGCGGATTCCTCGCGGCCACTTTGGCAGCTGGATCGCTGCGCGGCGTGCCGCGCATCGCCCTAAGGGAAAAGCGTGTGCTGACATTGGTTTACGACAAGGCGTTGGGCGCGATGCGCGCCATTGACCGGGTTGTGCCCTGAGCTGGCGCAGGATCCCGCAGCCCGCTAGCGCGTCAGCACCGGGGCTGCGCCGATAAAGCTTTCGTCGCTCAGCGCCTTTACCGCGCAATCGGCCACATCAGCGCGCGAAATCAGGCCCAAGCGCCATTCCGACGGGTCGTGAAGCACCCGGTAGGTCCCCGTCGCGGCACCATTGGTCAGGATCACCGGGCGCAGCAAGGTCCAGTCGAGGTCCGAGGCGCGGATCATCCCCTCTTGCACGGTTTTGTCCTTGTAGGGCTGGCCCAGCACCATGCGATGCCCCAGCCGCTCGATCGCGCTGAAGGCCGAGACGGACTCGCCTGCGCCAATCCCGGTGATGCAGACCAGCCGCCGGATGCCTGCGTCCTGCATGGCCGGGATCAAGAGCGCCGTGGCCTCGGAAAAGAGCGTCACCGGCTGCCAGAGCATCGCGATGCTTTCACGGATACCCAGCGCCAGGATCACCGCGTCGACTCCTTCCAGTGCGCGGGCCACATCCTCGGCCTGGGTCGCGTCGCCGGCAAAGCGCTCGACCCCTGCGGCCTCAGGCACAGTGTCGACATTGCGGGCCATGGCCCGCACCTCATGCCCTGCCGCCACAGCCGCTGTCACACAGGCCTTGCCGATGCCCCGGCTTGCCCCGATCACCAATACCTTCATCCTGCGCCTCTTTTCCGCCGAAACCGCCGTCGCAAAAGACCACATAGCTTGACCCCGTTCCGGCAAAAGGCCAGTTTCGCGCCGAGCATGCCAGAGAGAGGCAAGAAATGCCCCGCACACCCGCCCCCTTTGCCCCGTTTGAGTGGATGATCGCCTGGCGCTATCTGCGTGCCCGGCGGGCCGAGGGTGGTGTCAGCGTGATGACCTGGATCAGCCTCATTGGGATCACTTTGGCGGTGTTTGCGCTGATTGCGACCTTGGCGGTGCGCTCGGGCTTTCGGGCGGAGTTTGTTGACACCATCGTGGGATCGAACGCCCATATCACCGTCTATCACACACAGCGCGTCAACGAGGCCGGGCAAGCGACCCGTACGTTGCCGGACCACGCCGGTATGGCCGCGCGGGTGGCCGAGGTGCCGGGGGTTGTTCGGGTGGCGCCGCTGGTCAAAGGCCAGGTCATGGCCAGCGCCAATGACCGCAACGCCGGGGTCGAGGTGTTTGGCATCGCCGGCGAGGATCTGGCCGACATCACCCGCGTCGCTGACCCAGAGACCGCGCGCGGCAGCCTTGAGATGTTTGATCAGGGGATCGCCATCGGATCAGGCGTGGCGCTGCAACTGGGCGTTGGGCTGGGGGACAGCGTCAAGCTGATTTCCCCCAACGGCGTGCGCACGGCCTTTGGTATCTCGCCGCGCGTCAAGGCCTATGAGATCACCTATATCTTTACCGCCGGGCGCTATGACATCGACCGCACCCGCGTCTACATGCCCTTTGCCGAGGCGCAGCTTTATTTCAACCGCGAAGGGGTGGCGGATGAGCTTGAGGTCATCGTGACCGACCCCGAGGACGTCAACGGCCTTGCCGGCCCGGTGGCCCAGGCGGCGGGGGTCGGCGCGCTGGTCTGGACCTGGCAGGACGCCTCGGGCGGGTTTTTGCGCGCGCTTGAGATCGAGGACAACGTGATGTTCGTGATCCTGTCGGTGCTGGTACTGATCGCGGCGATGAACATCGTGTCGGGCCTGATCATGCTGGTGAAAAACAAGGGCCGCGATATCGGCATCCTGCGAACCATGGGCCTGACCGAAGGCTCGGTCATGCGGGTGTTTTTCATCTGCGGGTCGTTCACCGGGATCATCGGCACAGCGATGGGGGTCGTGCTGGGCTGCGTCTTTGCGATCTATATCGACCCGATCTTTGCCACGGTGAATTACCTTTCAGGTGGCGGCGTCTGGGATCCGGCGGTGCGCGGCATCTACGCCCTGCCGGCCAAGCTGCAGTTGATGGACGTGCTCAGCGCCGTGGCCCTGTCCCTGGGGCTCAGCTTTTTCGTCACGCTCTTTCCCGCCCGCCGTGCGGCACGGCTGAACCCGGTTGAGGCGCTGCGCTATGAGTGACGCCGCCCCCGTTTTGCGCCTTTCGGGTATCACCAAGGCGTATAACCGCGGTCTGCCCTCCGAGGTGCAGGTGCTGCGCGGGGTCGATCTGACGGTGGGCCGGGGCGAGGTTGTGGCTCTGGTCGCACCCTCGGGGGCGGGCAAATCCACGCTTTTGCACATTGCCGGGCTGCTGGATGCGCCAGATGATGGCACGGTCGAGATCGTGGGTGAGCCGATGCAGGGCCGCTCTGACCGACGGCGCACCGCGACCCGTCGCAGCGAGGTCGGCTTTGTCTATCAGTTCCATCACCTGTTGCCCGAGTTCTCGGCGCTGGAGAACATCACCTTGCCGCAATACGCCAATGGCGTTGCCGCGTCCGAGGCCGAGGCGCGGGCGCGTACGCTGCTCGACAGCGTCGGCATAGCTGCGCGCGCTGATCATCGCCCCGCGGCCATGTCGGGTGGCGAACAGCAGCGGGTGGCGTTCTGCCGGGCGATGGCCAACCAGCCGCGCCTGCTCTTGGCGGATGAGCCCACCGGTAACCTCGATCCTGACACCTCGGATCAGGTCTTCAACGCACTGATGACCCTGGTGCGCGACACCGGGCTATCGGCGCTAGTGGCCACCCATAACCTCGAGCTTGCCGCCCGCATGGACCGTCGAGTGCGGCTTGAGGGGGGGATGCTCTTAGCGGCCGACTGACACGCTGCACGCCGACGCGGTTTTGCATGGTTATCTGCGAATTTTCTCCGGTCGCCCGGCGTGACACCCATGTGAGGCGTCCATGTCGATCGCGCTTTTGGTGATACCGATGTCCCTTTTCCTTTGTCGCCGCCGGTGTCCCTGGTGGCAACAAGCTGACCGGCTCCGCGGCCGGCGCCACGCTCGCCGGGCTGACCTAGGTTGTCCCGGCTGACAACTTCGTCTTCATCGACACCACGGCCACCTGCGACGGCACCACCGCGCTTGCGTCAAGTGCTTGAGCAGCCCAAGCCATGCGCCTAGGCTCCGGCGAAACGCGCGCGGAGGTCCCATGCCCATCATCGAAATCTCGCAGATCGAAACGCTGTCGCAGGCGGCGCTGGAACGCCATGGCGCCGCGCCCGGCATTGCGGCGGAAATGGCGCGGGCGATTGCCTGGGCCGAGGCGCGGGATAACCGCATCTGCGGGCTCTATTACCTCGAAAGCTATTGCCAGCAGTTGCAGACCGGACGGGTGCAAGGTCACGCTGCGCCAAAGGTCACCCGCCCGCGCCCGGGCGAGATTTGCGTAGACGCCGCTGATGGTTTTGCCCAACCCGCCTTTGCCGCCGCTTTGCCCGAGGCGCTAGAGGCCGCGCGCGAAAACGGTATCGCCAGTCTCGCCATACACCACGCCCATACCTGCACGGCGCTGGGCTATTTCTGCCAACAGATTGCCGAGGCCGGCGCGCTGGGCCTGGGGCTGACCAACGCGTCGCCCATTGTGGCAGCACCCGGTGGTAAGACGCGCGTCATTGGCACCAATCCGATCTCCTTCGCGGTACCGGACGGGCAGGGCGGGGTGGCGATGATCTTTGATCAATCAACAACCACCGTGGCGCTGGGCCGGATCACCATGGCCAAGGCCGAGGGCGAGCCGATCCCCGAAGGCTGGGCGCTGGATGCCGAGGGCGCCGCGACCACCGACCCGGCAGCCGCTTTGCAAGGCTCATTGACCAGCGCCGGCGGCTACAAGGGCTGGGGGTTCGGCCTGATGGCCGAGATCCTTGCCGCCTGCCTGGCCGGCGGTGTGCTCAGCCGAGATGTCAAACCCTTAAAAGCGCCCGAGGGGGAGCCACACCGTCTCGCGCAGTATTTTGTGCTGATCGATCCGGGTGAGCGCGCGTTTTTCGACCGGATGGCGCAGCTGGCCGAAGTGGTCGCCACCGACCCGGGCAGCCGCATGCCGGGGCAGGGCAAGGTGCCGGCGGATACGGCCGAGGTGCCGGATGCGCTCTGGCAGCAATTGCAGGATCTGGCCGGCGCCTGAACACGCCGTCGCGCAACCGTGAGGTGACGCGCAGGGGCGTCACGCTAGCTCTCGCTCAGCCAATTGTGTGGAGAGCCGCTATGTCCCGTATCCTTGCCTTTCTCCTTGGCCTAGGTCTCGCCCTGCCAGCGGCGGCCAGCCCGATTTCGTTTGATCAGTCGTGGAAACAGCAACGCTTTTCGCTCTTTGCGCAGAACAAATACGGATTTGGCGGGCAGAGCCTGACGCTGGCCTCCAATGGCTCGGTCTCGCTGACCTACCGCAGCCTCGCGCCCGAGCTGTGGTCGCGCCGGGCGGCCAGCTGGTCATGGGCGGTGAGCGAAGGTGTGCCGGCCACCGATCTGCGGCAGAAGGGCGGTGATGACCGCAACCTGGCCCTCTATTTTGTCTTCTTGCCTCAGGCAGAGGCACAAACCCTGCGCAGCGGCAACATCCGGCGCCTGCTGCGGTCAAAGGATGTGCGGGTGCTGGTCTATGTTTGGGGCGGCGATCATGCGCGCGGGTCGATCCTGCCCAGCCCGTATCTTGGCCCGCGGGGCAAGACGGTTGTGCTGCGCCCCTCGGGCACCGGTTCGGCGCGTGAGCGGATCGATCTGGCGGCGGACTATGCGCGGGCCTTTGGCGATAAGCCCGAGGCGCTGGTGGGCCTAGCCGTCTCAGGCGATAGCGACGACACCGACAGCCGCATCCGGGCCAGCATCAGCGGGTTGCGGCTGGAGTGACGTCAGGCGCGTTGGGTCATCCAGACACCCAGCGCCATTAAGGCAATCCCGCCGGCCCGGGTCAATGACAATGGGCTGATACGCGCGCCGAAGAGGCCGAAATGATCAATCGCCGCGGCGCTGATCAGCTGACCCAGCAGCACAAAGAACACCGCGTTGCCGACGCCAAACCGAGGCGCAATCATCGTGATGCTGATCACGTAGAACGCCACCAGCACTCCGCCCAGAAAGAGGTGCTTTGGCGCCTGCGGCAAGCGCGCCAACCCGCCGCCACCCGTGATGGCCCAGACCGACGCGCTGGCGATCAAGGCCACGCAGAACAGCACCATCGCCGCCGCCAGCGGCGAGCCAATCCGCACGCCCAAAGCCGCATTCAGCGCGGCCAAAAGCGGAATGCCGATCCCGGCGGCAAGCATCACAAGGGCATAGTGCAGCATGGTGTGTCCTTTGTTTGCGCGGGCTCAGGCGCCGTCGGGCAGGAACATCGTGGCCGAAGCATGGGCCACGGCGCGGTGATCGGGCAGGCTCTGCAGTTGCGCCTCGGCAAAGATCAGCGCCCGGCCTGCCTTGATCACCCGCGCGGTGCAGCGCAGCGTGTCACCACGCGCCGCAGACAGAAACCGGGTCTCCAGATTGGTGGTCGCCACGAGGCGAAAGGCGCCGAGATGCCCGGCGCTGGCAAAGACCATCGAGGTGTCTGCGAGGGCCGAGATCGCCTGCCCGCAGACCATGCCACCGATGCGGGCAATCTCAGGCGTGACGGGGATGTCGAGCACGGCGGCCTCGGGGCCGATCGAGACAACTTTGGGCGAGAGGGCCAGCACCCAAGGGGCGAAATTGTCCTGCAGCACCTGTTGTGCCTCTTCCGCGTCCTGCATGCGACACCTCCTGACCTCGTGATGCATTAATGACCTTGCGGCGGCCCGCTGTCACGCCTCATGATGCAGATCAAGGATCGGGGCAGCCCGGCGCAGCACGGTAGGGTCTATCAGGCAAGGAGCAGAGCAATGAAGAAATGGACACTTCTCTTGGCATTGGGCTGCGTGGCCTGCGCGCCTGAAGGCGCCAAGTCACCGGGCAAGTTTACCTATGACGGCTATTGCGCCACCTGCCATGGGGCTACGGGGCAGGGCGACGGGCCAATTGCGGCCGATTTGGCTGTGGCGCCTGCCGACCTGACGCAGCTGAGTGCGATGAATGGCGGCACCTTCCCGACCGAGGACGTGTTAACCAAGATCTACGGCTATCCCGGGCGCTATCACCAGGCGATCATGCCGGAGTTCGGCCCGGTGCTGGAAGGCGCCAAGACCGATTGGACATCGCCCTCGGGTGAGGTGATCGCAACCCCGGTCGCGCTGCTGGAACTGGTGACCTATCTTGAGACGCTGCAGGAATAGGGCTTGCACGGGCGGGGCGGGCTTGCCACCAAGAGGACATTGGACGGAGGATCAAGGATGATGCGTGCGACAGTTCTGAGCCTTGCGGCTTTGACCGTTCTTTGGGCCTGCGCTGAGGCAGAAATGCCGGTGGCGAGCGATGGCCGGGCTTTGTTCATGGAGAACTGCGCGGTGTGTCATGGGGCCGATGCAAAGGGTGAAGGGCCGATGGCGCGCGCAATGTCCGAACCGCCGGCAAACCTGACGCTGATCGCGGTGCGCAATGGCGACACGTTTCCGCGCGCGAGGATGCTGTCGGTCATCGACGGTTATGCAAAGTCCGATATGGACGGGCCGGACATGCCGGAATTCGGCGCCTTGCTGGAGGGTGATCTGATCCCGCTCGACACCGGCGATGGAATTCTGACGCCGACGCCACGCAAGCTGGTGGCTCTGCTGGAATACCTGGAATCGATCCAGGCCACGCGGTAACGATTAGGCAGCGACGGCCCGGCGCACCATGTTCCAATAGATGTCCTGCACGTCCGCCGAGGAAAGCCGCCCACCCGCGCGGTACCAGGTGTTCACACCGGTCAGCATGGCAATCACGGCAAAGGTCGCGAGCCGCGTATCGGGCACCGCAAACTCCGCCGCCGCAGTGCCGTCACGCAGGATGGTTTCCAGCTCATCCTCATAGGTCCGCCGCAGCGCCTCGATCTCATCGAAATTCGCGGGCTCGAGGTTCCGCAGCTCCATATATGAGATGAACACCGCCTCGGGCCGGTCGAGGTGAAAGGCGATGTGAAAGCGTACGAATTCCTCTAGCCGCGCCATCGGGGTCGTGGCCGTGGCATGCGCCGCGCGCTGGGCCAGCAGCTCGTCCATATGGCCTTTCAGCAGCGAAAACAGCAGCGTCTGCTTGTCGCTGGTGTAGTTATAGAGCGCACCGACCTGCACCCCCACCTCCCCCGCGATCTTGCGCATCGACACCGCCGCATAACCGTGGCGCGCAAAGAGCCTAAGGGCGGTGTCGCGCACCTTGGGGCCGGTGATATCGGAATGGGAACCTGCGGTACGCGCCATGGCAATATGATTATATGAACATACGTTCAAATCAAGGCCCGCGCTTGCCCCCGGCGCCCGTGTGCGGCAAGACTGGATCAGCCCAAGTCTATCGGAGCGATCATGCGCCGCCGCGCCGTCTTTGCCTTTCTGCTGGCCCTTTGCGCCTGCACGCAGTTCCCCGAGCTGGACGCGACCCAGACACCGGGGGTTGCCCAGGCGCCTTATCCGCGTTTGCTGCCGCTGGACGGGCTTTTGGTTGGGCCTGTGGCCACAGCCACGCCTGCGGTGGTCGCCGGGATCGAAGGGCGCGTCGCGGCCTTGCGGGCGCGGGCCGACCGGCTGCGCGGGCCTGTTGTGCCGGCCCGCATCAAGGCGCGGATGCGCCGCGGGGTGACCGGCCCGCTTTGAAGCATGCGTCAGCGGTGACGCGCCGCCCGTCAAAACCCTCAAGGCTCATTGCACAAAGCTGCGGTTGTCGCTAATCGGGCAGGGACGTTTTGCAACCAAAGGAGCCCCGCGATGACCAAACCTCTGCGCCTTGGAATTGCGGGTCTGGGCACCGTGGGGGCAGGCGTTCTCAAGATCGTCCGGCAAAAGGCAAACGCGCTGACCCAGCGCAGCGGTCGCCCGATCGAGGTTGTCGCCGTGTCGGCGCGCAACCGCGACAAGGATCGCGGCGTGCCGCTGACAAGTTATGGCTGGGAGGATGACCCGGTCACGCTCGCCACCCGCGATGATGTCGACATCTTTGTCGAACTGATGGGCGGCAGCGACGGCCCGGCCAAGGCCGCAACCGAGGCCGCGTTGAAGGCCGGCAAAGACGTGGTGACCGCCAACAAGGCGCTTCTGGCGCATCATGGTCAGGATCTGGCGGCTTTGGCTGAGGCCAACGGGTCGGTCCTGCGGTTCGAGGCGGCGGTCGCTGGCGGCATCCCGGTGATCAAGGCGCTGACCGAGGGGCTGGCCGGCAATGACATCACCCGCGTCATGGGCGTGATGAATGGCACCTGCAACTACATCCTCACCCGGATGGAGGATGGCGGGCTGAGCTACGAAGAGGCGTTTGACGAGGCCGACGATCTGGGCTTTCTCGAGGCTGATCCGCAGCTAGATGTGGGCGGCATCGATGCCGGGCACAAACTGTCGCTGCTGGCCTCGATTGCCTATGGCACGCAAGTGGCCTTTGACGCGGTCGAGCTGGAAGGCATCGGCCAGGTCACCATCGAAGACATCCGCCAGGCCGCCGATATGGGCTACCGGATCAAGCTTTTGGGCGTCAGCCGGATGACGGGCCGGGGGCTCGAACAATCCATGGCACCCTGCCTGGTGCCCGCCACCTCGCCGCTGGGGCAGTTGCAGGGCGGCACAAATATGGTGGTGATCGAAGGCGACCAGGTGGGCCAGATCGTCATGCGCGGCGCCGGCGCAGGCGAAGGCCCAACCGCCAGTGCCGTGATGGGCGACGTGATGGATATCGCCCGCGGACTGCGGGTGACAACCTTTGGCCAGCCGGCCTCCAGCCTCGTAGCGGCGACGTCCGCCAAGGCGACGACGCCCGCGGCCTACTACATGCGGCTGGCGCTTCTGGACAAACCCGGGGCACTCGCCAAGGTGGCCACGGTGCTGGGTGAGGCGGGGGTCTCTATCGACCGGATGCGCCAATACCAGCACGCCGCCGACACCGCGCCAGTGCTGATCGTGACGCACAAGACCACGCGGGCCGCCCTCGACACCGCCATCGGCGGCATGGCCGATACCGGCGTGGTGTCTGGTGAACCGGTGGCGCTGCGAATCGAAGAAGTCTGAGTCGCGCATCGGTTGTGCCGCCGATTAACCATCCCTTAACCACAATCCGCCGGAAACGCCGTCTTTCTGTTTCCGTTTGGGCATGTATGCCCGCAACATGCCCGATTTGACACAAATTGAGGCCGAATTCCGGCGGCTTTCTCTTCGCTGTCACGAGTTTTGCGTTTGCCAGTGCCTGTTGCCGCATCCGATCTGCCCGGATGCGCCGTACCGAGGAGACTGCCAATGCCCAGCGAAGCGACCGCTGCCGACCCGCAACGCCACACCAAGCCGAATGAGGCCGCCGCCGATGCGCAGGCGCAGGCTGTGGCGCAAGTCGGGAGCCCTTTGGACGACTCGCTGCAGGGTGGTGTTGCGGACGATACGCTGGTTGGGCGCCAGGGCGACGATACGCTGATTGGGGATGCCGGGGATGATCTGCTGAAGGCCAGTCAAGGTATGGATCTGGCTGAGGGCGGCGCTGGCAACGATACGGTTCGCGGCGGCCGGGACGACGATCGTCTCTCGGGTGGTGAAGGTGATGACATGGTCATTGGCGGGCGCGGGGCGGACGTGATCCTCGGCGGTGCCGGCAATGACACGCTGCGCGGTGGCCAGGATGACGACAATATGGACGGCGGGGCAGGGGATGATCTGATATCGGGCGGTAAAGGTGCCGATACGCTGATGGGCGGCGAGGGCAACGACTTCTTGCGCGGTGGACAGGACAATGATTGGCTGGCTGGGGAAGACGGCCATGACAGGGTGAACGGCGGGCAAGGCGCCGACACCCTGTTCGGCGGCACCGGCAGCGACACGCTGCGCGGTGGCCGCGATGATGATCGCCTGGAAGGTGGCGCCGACGATGACCGGCTTGTTGGCGGTGAAGGTGAAGACACCGCCGCCTTCGGCGGCTCGGTCTTTGACGTCACCTGGGCGGGCAAGCTTGGCCATCGGATGACGGTGACAGATGAGGCTGGCGACGGTGGCACCGACACGCTCAACAAGATCGAGGTCTTGGAGTTCGACGACTATACCCTTTATTTCTTTGACGAAAATGCGCCTTTGGTGATGTCGCCGGAGGAGGAGGTTGACCGAGCGCTCGCCGAGGGTGTTGCCGAAGAAGAGGGTGATTTCTTTGAGGATGATGGCGGTACGCTGACCCTCTCTGCCTTTGATTTCGACGGCGGTACGCCAGAGCTTTCCGAGGCGACGGTCGCCGGGGCGGGGACACTGACCCTGACCGGCACGTCGCAAAACGACGCCAGTGACATGGCGGAAGGCCGCGACTTTGCCCTGCAATTCGACCCCGGCGATGCCTACCAGTCCCTTGCCGAAGGCCAGACGGCCGAAGAAACGGTCACCGCAGTCATTGCCGACGGCCAGGGCAACACCACCACGCACACCCAGACCATCACCATCCACGGCCAGAACGACGCGCCCGAATTCACCGAAGACGCGGGCACCGCTCAGGTGACAGAGGATGATGTGCTGGAGGCCACCGGGGCTGTCACCGCCAGTGACGTCGATGACGGCGACACGGTCAGCTACGGCATCGAAGGCGGTGGTGAAGGCATCTACGGCACGCTCAGCGTCGACGAAGACGGCGTCTGGACCTACACGCTCGACAACGCGGACGAGGCTGTCCAGACGCTGTTGGAGGGCGAGTCGGCGGTCGACAGTTTTGTCATCACCGCCACGGACAGCGCGGGCGCCAGCGACAGCTATGCCCTCGATGTGACGGTCAACGGCACGGGGGAACAGGTCACGCTGGATTTCGAGGATTTGGAGGTCGAGGTTGGCGCGCTGATGCCCGTGCCCGAGGGCTATGGCGGGTTCGAATGGTCGACCACGGCCACCGTGCTGGAAACCGACGAGTTCCGCGGTGGCGAAGGCACGCCGTATCAAACCGGCGCCACCAGCGGCGACAATGTGGTGCTGAACGCCAATTCGGCTGACATCGTGATGACGCGGGACGAGGCGTTTGATCTGGAAAGCGCCAGCTTCATCTCGACCTCACGCGAGGGGATGGAACTGACTGCCACGGGCTATCTGGATGGCGAAGTCACCGGCTCGCAGACCTTCATCCTGTCCACCACCGAGGTCACCGAGGCGGATTTCGACGATGACATCTTTGACGAGGTCGATGAGGTGCATTTCTCAACCGATTTCTCGTCTTTGGGTCGCTTTGTGATGGACGACCTGTACTTCATCCTCTGAAGATTTGCCGGGTTTACGGTGAAAACACGGGCCATTCGGAAGCGCATGCTGCCCTAAGGCGCAGTGTGAGCGCTGACAGTTGTCCGCGGACCTTGCCCCGAAGGGCAGGGACGCGTTAGACGGCGGGGAGAGCTATTTTCAAGGACGCCCGCGATGACCCACACCCCGACCGATTTCAATGACCGCATGCTGTCTCTGGGCCTGGCACGGGTGGCCGAACAAGCCGCCATTGCGTCCGCTGACCTGATTGGGCGCGGCGATGAAAAGGCCGCTGACCAGGCGGCGGTCAATGCGATGCGCGAACAGCTTAACCTTCTCGATATCAACGGGGTGGTGGTCATCGGCGAGGGCGAACGCGACGAGGCCCCGATGCTCTATATCGGCGAAGAGGTCGGCACCGGCGATGGCCCCGGTGTAGATATCGCGCTTGATCCGCTCGAAGGCACCACGTTGACCGCCAAGGACATGCCCAACGCGCTGACCGTGATCGCCATGGGTCCACGCGGGTCGATGCTGCATGCCCCGGATGTCTACATGGACAAGCTCGCCATCGGCCCGGGTTATCCCGACGGCGTGGTGACGCTGGATATGGGCCCGGCCGAACGGGTTCAAGCGCTGGCCAAGGCCAAGGGCTGCGACACGCGTGGGATCACCGTCTGTATCCTGGAACGGCCGCGCCATACCGAGATCATCGACGCGGTGCGCGAAACCGGCGCCGCGATCCGCCTGATCACTGATGGCGACGTGGCGGGCGTGATGCATTGCGCCGAGCCTGAGATCACCGGCATCGACATGTATATGGGCTCGGGCGGCGCACCCGAAGGGGTGCTGGCCGCGGCGGCGCTGAAATGCATGGGCGGGCAGATGTTCGGCCGGTTGCTGTTTCGCAACGATGATGAACGGGGCCGGGCTGCCAAGGCCGGGATCACCGACCTCGACCGGATCTATACCCGCGACGAGATGGTGACCGATCACGTGATCTTTGCCGCCACCGGGGTGACCAACGGCTCGATCCTGCCGGGGATCAAGCGTGAGATCGGCTGGCTGACCACGGAAACCATCCTGATGCGCTCGAAAACCGGATCGGTGCGGCGCATGGTCTATCGCAATCCAAGCCTCTGACGGGGTTTGGGGCTCTGCCCCGTCTTTGCCTTTGGCAAGGACTCCCCGAGGTGTTTTTGAACCAGAGAAGGGCCGGACTTGGTGAGCTTTCTTGGCGTCAACAGTAGCCTGACCGGGCGACGCTGGGTGGGACCCGGGGCCGAGGTTGCCCGGCGCGCGCAGGCCATGGAGCAGCAAACCGGCCTGGCGCCGTCGCTCTGCGCCGTGCTGGCCCGGCTGGAGGTGCCGGCCGAGGAGGTGCAGGCCTATCTCGACCCCAAGCTGCGGGACCTGCTGCCTGACCCGCGTACCGTGCTGGATATGGAACGGGCAGCGGCGCGGCTGTTGCAGGTCGTTGCGCAGCGGGAACGCGTTGCCGTCTTTGCCGATTACGATGTGGATGGCGGCGCCTCGGCGGCGTTGCTGATCGACTGGTTTCGCCAGCAGGGCATCCGGGCCACGCTCTATGTGCCGGACCGGATCGACGAAGGTTATGGCCCCAATCCCACGGCCATGGCGGACCTCGCGGCGCGGCACGACCTGATCGTCTGCGTCGATTGCGGGACGTTGTCCCATGAGGCGATCGCGGCTGCCAAGGGCGCCGAGGTTGTTGTACTCGACCACCATTTGGGCGGTGAAACCTTGCCCGATGCGCTGGCCGTGGTGAACCCGAACCGGCAAGACGAAACCGGCGATCTGGCGCATCTCTGTGCGGCGGCGGTGGTATTCTTGGTGCTGGTCGAATGCGGCCGGCAGGCGCGGGAGGCGGGTCGGCCAAGCCCGGATCTGATGGCCATGTTAGATCTGGTTGCGTTGGCGACCGTGGCAGATGTGGTGCCCCTGAAGGGTGTGAACCGCGCCTTTGTCCGGCAGGGGCTGAAGGTGATGGCGCAACGGCAGCGGGCCGGATTGGTGGCGCTGGCGGATGTGGCGCGGCTGGATGCAGCGCCGACACCCTATCACCTGGGCTTTGTGCTCGGGCCGCGGGTCAATGCCGGCGGGCGCATCGGCCAGGCCGATCTGGGTGCGCGGCTATTGTCGAGTGACAACGCGGCCGAGGCGCAGGCCATGGCCGAACGGCTTGAACAGCTCAACACCGAACGGCGGGAGATCGAGGCCGCGGTGCGGGCCGCGGCGTTGGCGCAGGCCGAAGAGCGCGGGCTCGACGCGCCGCTCGTTTGGGCGGCGGGTGAGGGCTGGCATCCCGGCGTGGTCGGCATAGTTGCTTCGCGCCTGAAAGAGCTGACCAATCGCCCGTCCGTGGTGATCGGGCTGGAGGGTGATGAGGGCAAGGGCTCCGGTCGGTCGGTCAGCGGGGTTGATCTGGGCGCGTCCGTGCAGCGCCTGGCGGCGGCAGGCCTGCTGCTCAAGGGCGGTGGCCACCGCATGGCCGCGGGCCTGACCGTGGCGCGAGACGGGCTTGAGCCGGCCATGGCGCGGCTGTCTGAGCTTTTGGCACGGCAGGGCGCAGGCGACGGAGGCGCGGCCGATCTGCGCCTGGACGCGGTGCTAATGCCAGGGGCGGCCACCGCCGAGTTGATCGATGAGTTGGAGCGTGCTGGCCCCTTCGGCCAAGGCGCGCGAGCGCCGCGCTTTGCCATTCCCGACGCCCGGATCAGCTTTGCCCGCGAGGTGGGTACCGGGCATCTCAAGATCGGCTGCGATGACGGGCTTGGGGGGCGGCTGGACGGGATCTGCTTTGGCGCCTTCGACGGACCGTTGGGCCAGGCGCTTTCGCAACATGGCGGCAAGCGATTCCACCTCGCCGGGCGGCTGGAGATCAATGAATGGAACGGCCGCCGAAGCGCACAACTGCGCCTCGAAGACGCTGCGCCGGCGTCGGACAACGACTGAGGCCAAGCTCGCAACCAGCTGGCTCCATTGATGAAATCACACTCAAAATGGCGCAGTGTTGGCCAGCAAAATGCGCAAACATGACAATGCATTTTCCACTTGCAAGCCCGCAGCGCATTGCCTAGAACGCACCCCACGCCAAGGCATGGCCCGTTCGTCTATCGGTTAGGACGCCAGGTTTTCAACCTGGAAAGAGGGGTTCGATTCCCCTACGGGCTGCCACCTTTCCTGCGCAGAACAGAATGGGTCGCGGAAGCACTAAATCACTCCGCTCACTATCTTTCCCGGTTTCGCAGGTCTTTTGCGACCCAAACTTGTAATGCGGTGCTCAATAGCCTGGTGGTTGGTCCAGCGTACGGCTGGGCAGCAGGTGCAAACGTGGCGAACTGCTGTTGTCGCATGTTGCTTGTGCAGGAAATGGGTCGTATGGGCGTTTGTGATGACCCTGTAATTTCCAGCGCAGGGGGCTCGAAAGCAAAAGACGCAATGGTGCAAGGAAGATGCAAGTACACCGGCATGCGAGTATTTCCGTAGCTCCGATGATGGATTGGACTGACAGGCATTGTCGGTACCTGCATCGGCTACTGTCGCGGAATGCGTTGCTTTATACCGAGATGGTCACGGCGCCTGCGTTGGTGCGGGGTGGGGCTTTGCATTTGTTGGCGTATAACCCTGAAGAGCATCCTGTCGCTTTGCAGTTGGGTGGGTATGATCCAATGGAACTTGCGCAGGCGGCGCGGCTCGGGGCGCAGGCGGGGTATGATGAGATCAACCTCAATTGCGGCTGCCCGTCGGATCGCGTGCAATCGGGCACGTTTGGGGCGGTGCTGATGAAGACGCCCGCGCTGGTGGCCGAGTGTGTGCGGGCGATGCGCGATGCGGTAGATGTGGATGTCACCGTGAAGTGCCGCATCGGCGTCGATGACCAGGACCCCGAAGAGGTATTGCCCGAGTTCCTTGCGCAGATCGTGGCGGCGGGCTGTGAAAGGGTGACGATCCACGCGCGTAAGGCGTGGTTGCAGGGGCTGAGCCCGAAGGAGAACCGCGATATTCCGCCGCTTGACTATGATCTGGTGCAGCGGATGAAGCAGCTTTTCCCGCATCTGCACATCTCGATCAATGGCGGGGTGGAGAGCCTGGCAGAGGCGCAAGACTTGCTGGATAGCGGCCTGGATGGGGTGATGATCGGGCGCGCGGCCTATCATCGGCCGTGGGATATCCTGGCTGATGCGGACAAGGCGATCTGGGGCGAGGACGGCGCGCCGCAGGCGCCTGAGGACATCGCGCGGGCCATGTTGCCTTATATCGAGCGGCACCTGGCGCAGGGTGGTAAGCTGCATCAGGTCACCCGGCATATGCTGGGGCTCTTTGCCGGACGTCCGGGGGCGCGGCATTGGCGGCGCGCCTTGTCCGTGCAAGCGAACCGCCCCGGCGCCGGGCCAGAGATTGTCGAGGACGCGCTGGCGCAGATGCAGGCGGCGGCAGCTTGAGTGCTTGTAGTGCTGTTTGCAGCGGGTCGCCGGAAGTACGCCGTGTAGGCGGGGCAGGGGTGGCATGGACCTGAGCGCACTTGAAACGCGTGGCTGGATACGGTTTCCGGTCGATCCGGCGGTGCTGGCCTGGGCGCAGGCAGCGCGGGAGGCGGGCAGGGTGGTTTTGGCTGACCCGGAGATGCGAGCGCAATGGCTGCAATGTGAAGGCACCTGGTTTGTCGGCGTCGATGCCTTGCCGACGGCACCGGATGGCAGCATAGGTGGCGTTCCGCTGGGCGGGGCGGTGATTGAGGCTTTAGGAGCGTTGCCGCCGCTGCACCCGGCGCAGCTGTCCATCACCTTTCCCGGCTACCCGCGCCCGCGCGCCGGCGAAAGCGCGGCCGCGTTTCGCTACCGTCAGCGCCGCGACGCGGCGCATGTGGATGGGATCACCGCAGAAGGCCCTGATCGCAGGCGGTTTTTGACCGAACCGCATGCCTTTATCCTGGGTCTGCCGCTGACCGAAACCGCGGGTGATGCCAGCCCGCTGGTGGTGTGGGATGGCAGCCCGGGGATCATCCGCGACGGGCTTGCGCCGTTGCTGCAGGGTGTCCCGCCTGAGCACTGGCCATCGGTCGACCTGACCGAGGCGTATCAGGCCGCGCGTCGGCGCTGTTTCGACAGCTGTGAGCGCCTCACCCTGCCAGCGCAACCCGGAGAGGCCTTGTTGGTGCACCGCGCCTGTCTGCACGGGGTTGCGCCCTGGGACCCCGGGGCGACGGCGCCAGCAGACGGCCGGATGATCGCCTATTTCCGGCCGCTGATGGCAGAGCGCGCCGCGTGGCTTTCGCCTGACGCCCTTCCGGCCTAACCAGACTCGCGCGAAGCGCACAAACGGACATCTTCCAAAGGTTGAATGGATTGATCCTGAGTTGCGTTCAATTGTGTCGAAATCAAGGCATTGTTGCGCAAACCGATGAAATCACGGATTTTTCTTGGCGATTAACCATGGTTAATGAATAGTCGAGGCATTCATCCTTGGGGGATTTGCGATGTTTTGGCTGCTGACTCTTTTGCCATGGCTCTTGATTGGTGCGCTGGTGGGGGTCAGCGACGATGACGATGATGACAGCGGCTCTGGTGGTGGCGGCGGTGGAGGCGGCGGCGGAGACCCCGATCCTGATCCCGTCGACAACGAACCAACCACCCGGAATGATCAGCTCGAGCTCGACGAAAGCAACAACCTGCTCTTTGCGCTCAGCGGCGCCGACCTGGTCTATGCGCGTGGCGGCGATGACGACGTCTATGGCAATGGCGGCAATGACACGCTGCATGGCGGGCAGGGGGATGACACTCTGCACGGCAACCTGGGCGAAGACCGCCTGCTTGGCGAAGATGGCGATGACGATCTGCGTGGCGGCGCCAATAGCGACCGGCTGATCGGCGGCGAAGGCGACGACATCCTGACGGGCATGGACGGAGACGACTCTCTGTTTGGTCAAAACGGGAATGACACGCTGGATGGCGGCACCGGTGATGACGAACTGTGGGGCGGGTCGGAAAATGACCTGCTCGACGGCGGCGAGGGCGATGACACGATTGATGGCGAGCAGGGCATGGATACGCTGGTGGGTGGCGCCGGGGATGACCTGATCCGATCTGACAACGGCGGCGATTCCATCGATGGCGGTGATGGCGACGATACGATCACCGTGAACACCTTCAGCTCGCTGGAAACCGGGGACAGCACCATTCTTGGCGGCGAAGGTGACGATTCAATCAGCGGCTCGCTGGAGAATGACCTGATCGACGCGGGTGACGGCAACGACACGGTTGACGGATCCACGGGCAGCGACGAGATCTTGGGCGGCGCGGGCGACGATCAACTGAGCGGAGGGCTTGGCGCCGACGAAATCTCGGCTGGCGCAGGCAACGATGTCGTGGACGGAAGCTTTGGCGCCGACCAGATCTCCGGAGGCGAAGGCGACGACTCACTGGACGGGGCCGATGGCGACGATACGATTGACGGCGGCAGCGGCAACGACACGATCACCGGCTATAGCGGTCTCGTCTCGTATTCCGGCGGGGCAGGCGACGATTTCATCAACTACGAGCCCCTGACGTTTGAAGATTATTTCGACACCGAGCAAGCGTTCTTGTCCGAATACAATTCTGCGAGGATTGACGGCGGCGATGGCGACGACACGATCCAAGTTAACGATGGCGCCTCAATTTTCTTCGACGGCGGCGCGGGTGAAGACATTGTCAACGTGTTCAGCGACAGCAACTTTGCCTTCGGCTCATCTGTCTCTATGCCTGACTTCACCCCGGGCGAGGACGTGATCGTTTTCAATGTCCCGGCCTCTGATCTGGCCGATGCCAGCGTCGTGGTCACCCCGTCATTCTTCTCCGGTTTCGACATTGACCTCATCATCGACGGAGACGTGGCCAGCTCTGTCAGTACCGAAGTCGAACCGGGCGCCGGCGACATCGTCCTGCAGGCGGCAAGTTGAGTTTAAGACGCGCGGCCGAACAGCTGCGCACCTCGTCGCCGCGGAATGCCGGCAGATGTCCGCAATCCGATATGGCGCGTTAGGTTTGGTGCGTAACCGTATGAAATTATGGCGCTCTTGTTGGGAGCGTTTGTGATTGAAAAAGAGAATGTGGTGAACCCGGGGGATCTGAGATGATTTGGCTGCTGACACTTTTACCGTGGCTTTTGATTGGCGCGGTCATCGGGCTCACTGACGACGATGACGACAGC
>JASJCC010000106.1 GCA_030066175.1 Paracoccaceae bacterium
AAGTCGCAAATCTTCTCGCGCAGCTCGAAAACATGCCGCGACTTCTTAGCGCGCACACAGTCAGCCATCAGACTTATTTCGCCGGATCTCTTTTGGCGGAAGGGAACGATGAAGATGCTCCAGTCGGTTTGGACGCCTTGCTGCTTATCAAAGGCAGACCCCGCAGAACGGCAAAGATGCGACGGTTGTACTATTTGGCGGTTCTGCGGCGGGCAGCGTTGGCACAGGACAAGGATCGGCTCCGCGTCGAGGCCGCACTTGATCATTTGGCCGCTCGGTTCAACGAGCGATTTGCAAACGGTGCGCTGCGCCGCTTTGCCGGATTACGGCCGACAGAGGCCGTTGCAGCACGAACCGACCGGATCAAGAGTAAGCGGGACTTTGTTAATTCCTATGCCGAGCTCAGCGCTTACAGAGCCAGCACCGCTTCGCCTCGAAAAAGCACTTCTAGCGACGTTGGCCCGGATGTGTTTCAAGGCAAAGAAGCGCTGGCCAAAAAAATCAAGCTTTTGACTGGTCTGGCAAATGCTCCGCTCATAGTAGAACACGTGCTGTTGCGTGGCGTCTCTGCCTTTGATCCCATAACACAAGACAACTCAAACGCTGCACTCGCGGTTCGCTTCGGCGCCGGTAGTTCCAAGACCCTGCTATTAGGGGAACGAAAGCGCCATAAGAAACGTGTACGGCTGGAAGAGTACCTTCTCGAAACGACAAAGCGTTTGCGATTTGAAGCCGCCACATCAGATCGTGTCCGCCTTTTCTTCCTTGGCGCGGACAACAGCGTTCAAGCTGAGATCCTCCAGCCCTTTTCCAGCGTTACTCAAGCGCGAGCCTTTGCCAAAAACTTGAAAGACGTGCTGCAAAATACGGATAGCAATCAAGGTTCAAAGAAATCGCTTAAAAAGCTAGAATGCGTATCCGTGCTTCCGAACGATTTTTTCAAAAACCGTATTTCGGTTTTCTTTGAGTTCGCGAACATCAATACCTTGGACCCTTTATTCCAAGGCTTTGTAGAGCGCACACTCAAAGACAACTTACCGTCTCATATCGCTGCAGAGTGCTATTGGACAGAACCCTCCGACTTGAAGCCGTTAAAGAAAAAACTCGACTTGTTCCGCAGCTCGTTGTCACAAAGTGCTTCAGGGGACGAACAGCTCAGTCGAGAGATCTGCAGTGACCTCTCGCTCCGCTTTCATACAAAACGAACTGCGTCATGGGCGACGTAGCGCTTAAGGGCCACAATCACGACGTCACTATTGGCGCGTGTTCGTTTCGGCTTGGTGTGGATAACGCCAAGCGGCACGAGTTGGTCGTCAAGCGAAGCGAGGTCTTCTTGCGGGATAACCTCGCCCGGATTGTCGAGGCGGTCACGCATGACCTGGACCTCCCGCATGACCATGTCGTCGTGCCTAGGATTGAACTAGATCTTGGGCGGCTCAGCCCGGGCGAGATCGAGCGGCAAATCGAACATCGACTCTCGGACGCGCTCAGGCGCGCGCTGGGCTCCCTTCAGTTTGCACCGCCAACACGTAAGCCCGCTACACTTCGTGACAGCGCGGACTTCGCAGAGTTGGCAGCATTTCTTGAGTTTGGCGGCGCCGCATTGTCGGGATCAATTGCCGCCGATCCTGCTGCGGTTGCGCGGCGCGCAATGCTGCAGTCGTCCGTTCAGGTACGGTCGCTTCTTCTTCGCAAGCTGAAGGACCGAGACACGCGTCGCAGGATTGCAAATCAATTTGAGGACCGTGACATTTATCGCGTATTGCGGTTCCTCCTGGGTGATGACTGGACGGCAATTGTCCGCATCGCAAATGCTATTGAAGACTCTTTCTCAAACGGAAAGCGCAGGTCGATTGGCCCGGCCTCTTTTCGGGTTGGGTTGCGCATAGCTTTGCTTAGGGTCGCGGCGCATGGCCCAAAACCGCGCGCCGAGGCCGCGGTGCAGATCTTGAGCTTTCTTGCCGAAGAGCTTTCTGTGCCCGTGAAGCGCTTGGTTGATGACAATTCGGTGTCGCGGTCAGAAGGGGATGGGGGAGAAGGACAAAGCGATTTGCTTGCGGCCTTGTCGGCTATCCAGAAGGACGCAAGGGAAACACCGGTTGCAGATAGCATTTCACCTTCAACTTCGTTAAACCGGGACGATGGCAGTAAAGCCCAAAGCGTAACATCGAACCAAGGTGGGCTGCGAGATGGACCAGATCACCACGCGCCTTTGAAGGTCGAATTAGCACGGCTTTTCGATCTTGTTGACGGCCGGTTGACCGTCCAGTCGCTCGAAGCAAAAGTCGGACGGATCACCCTTTGGTTCGCGGCCGTTTTGGATCGTGCGGGTCCTGACCTTGTTCGTGAACTCGCTATACGCCGAACTGTCGATCACTCGCTTGCCAGAAAGATCGGAAGCAAGTTTGATAACACGGAACTTGACCAACTGTTGCGAGTCTTCGCCGGAAAAGAGCCGCATCAAATGGCGGCGTGGTTGGACACCGCTGAGTGCTTTGTTAGCCCCGCTGAAGCCCGCACATGCATACTGGATGTTTGCTTAATCCAGAGCGGTGACAATTGGCCGGCCGCTTCATTTGCGTCTGCGCTTTCTCCGGCTCTTGCAAAAAAACGCGGCGAAACCCCACGCGCCACCACGCAAAAGATGGCTGAATTTGCCGAAGCGCAGGTATCGAAGCGGCCTCGCTTCTTGCCTGTGCTGATTGCGTTGTCGGAATGCCTCACAGGGCCGAGCGACGTTGAACCGATCACGGGAGATGCTACCGACGAACTGGATAGGGCGTCACTTGTCCCGCCTGGTGAGAGCGGCGAACGCGAGCCGTCTACCACGAACAGAGTGGACGGCGAGAGTGTGGAAGAGAGCCATTCACGCCAAGATCAGAGCGACTTGGCGCTCCCCAAAGATACGGCACTTGAGGCGGCGAACTCTGGTTTGGTGCTATTGTGGCCATTTGTGACCCGATTGTGCGACGAGCTTTCCTTGTTAGAGGACGGGCAGTTCAAAAGTGAGGCAAGTGCGCACAAGGCGGCGCAGGTTCTTCACTATCTCGCCTCGGGAACAACGCTGACTCCGGAACCTCTGTTGTTGCTGCCCAAGATGATTTGCGGTCTGGCGCCGCGCCAGAGCACGCCGCGCGAACTGATCCTGAACAAGGAAGAGATCGAGCAGTGCGAAGCCTGTCTGCAGGCCGCGATATCGGCTTGGAAAAACTTGTCCAATACGTCCATTGAGACCTTCAGGGAGTCCTTTTTGCAACGAAATGGCATTCTGACCATGAGGGAAAATCACGCCGAACTAAGGGTCGAGCGGAAGCCTTATGATTTGCTGTTATCTACCTTACCATGGCAAATCAGTGTTATCCGATTGCGGTGGATGACCTCACCAATTCACGTGGATTGGTCATGAACGTGGAGATATCAAAAGCCGTTCTTTTTCAGAACGATTTGGATTGGCTCACAAGGGTTATCGATTGGCGGCTCGGCGCATACTTCGCGGATAATACAAACGCATCAGCTATTCCCATGCCAGAACCAACGGCCCCTTCCTTCACGGGCTCATTGCTTGGAGAAGACCAGAACAGCTGGCCCGAACGGCTTGTGCTTGCACTGGTGCTTGCACCCCATCTGGCGCCGCATCGGCTTGACCCGCTGTTGATCCAGAATGCAACTCTGGGCCGAAAGTTCACCGAGTTTGGCGGTCAGACAAACCGCGATGGCGCGTTCTGGCCAACCGTCGAAACAGCAAGTTTTCTGCTGTCTGGAGACGACTTAGAGGCGCGGCTGAGGGTCATGCGCCTGTTTTCTGCTGACGGTGTTCTTCGACGGAGATGCCTTGTCGATTTCGAAGAGGATCCCAAACGAATGAGCCTCGGTGAGACTCCGCTGCGGCTTGGGTCTGAAACGTCTCGTGTTGTGCTTGGGCATCATGCCCTCGAACTCGCGGACTTCTCTGGAATGCCGGCCCGCAAGCTGAGTACGCCCTTTAAGTGGGACGACCTCGTGCTGTCAGATCCGGTGAATGAAGGTGTCCAAGAGGTTCTATCCTGGATCAAGCATCACAGTGTGCTTTTGAAGGAGTGGGGCTTGGAGGATCGTGTGGCTCCTGGTTTCAAGTGCCTGTTCTATGGGCCACCTGGAACCGGTAAAAGCCTGACCTCTGCGCTTTTGGGCAAAGCCACCGGGCTCGACGTCTACAGAGTCGATCTGTCGCTGGTGGTGTCGAAATGGATCGGCGAAACAGAGAAAAATCTGGCCCGTCTCTTTGACGAGGCCGAGCGGTTCGGCTGGCTCCTGTTTTTTGACGAGGCGGATGCACTCTTTGGCAAACGCAGCCGAACCCGGTCCGCCAATGATCGCTACGCAAACCAAGAAGTAGCCTATCTCTTGCAGCGGCTAGAGGAATTCACAGGCGTTGCCATCCTCGCCAGCAATTTGCGCGGCAATATCGACGATGCTTTTGTCCGGCGGTTCCAGTCCATTGTTTATTTTGCACCGCCTGGGCCGCAGGAACGTCTTGCTCTGTGGAAGCGGGCACTCGCACCACCATTACCCGTGTCGAACGAGATCGACATTGATGCGCTCGCCTCGGAATATGACGTCACCGGCGGAAATATCGTGAACATTGTCCGCCGGTCGGCAATTTCTGCCGTCGGCAAGGGCGGGCGCGAAATCACTGTGGAACATCTCCAGAATGCGTTAACGATTGAGTTGCAACGGGAAGGTCGGCTGGGCTGAAGAAAGGTCGCAGATGCTTAATAACGTTCTGACATTCCTCACTAGAACGCTTGACCGGCACGTACGGAACGCCGCAAGCCAAGATGCGCTGGTGCTGCTCGCTTCGCTGTCAGATCGCGGCGAGGACGGTGCACCGGACGTATCGGGTAAGTTGGCACTGACGCTAGTCAATATCGAGCGCGAAGCAGCCGCGCCGACGCCGACAATCCGCAAAGACAATGACCTGCTGGTAAAATCGAGGCCGCCACTTCATTTGAATCTTTTTCTGCTAGTGTCTGCCGCGGCTGCGACGGGTGATAAGGGATATGAACAGGCTCTTGGCCGCCTGGGACGCGCAATGGAGTTCTTTCAGTCCAACGCCACCATGACGGCCCAGAGTATGCCGGAATTCCCTGATGGGCTGGATCGCCTGACAGTCGAGTTTGTGAACCTGGATATGCAAAGCCTGAACTACCTTTGGGGCAATCTTGGTGGTCGGTATGTGCCCTCAGCTCTTTACAAAATCAGAATGCTGACAATCCAGCCCGACCAAATCGTGGGCGACGTTCAACCCATCCTTCGGATTGGCGCAAAAACCAAAGGCTAGGCAATGGTCGATATTCACTACCAGAAACTCTTCGGACTGCGCATCACCAATTCCTATTTCCCCGATGATGTCTGCCCTGCGCTCAAAGTTAGACCTTCGAAAAACCTGTCCCGCTTTGCCGCGCAGTCGACACGGTTTTTACGCCAGATCGACGGTGGGGAGCTTTATGCCCAGCTCGACTTGGAGAAATGGAGATACTCCGGCGTGAGTCCGATCACGTTTGAGCTTACCATTCAGGATCCAGAATTTGCGATCTACACTGATCTCGATCTGAAAACCAAATCAGACGCACATTCGACAACCAGCCCGACGGAGACGATCTTGTACGCCGATAATCTCGGAATAGAACGGGATGGTCACAACCGACTGATGCTGAAGGATAAGGATAGACCGCTCGCTCTGCCGATATCTGGCGCGGGGTTCTACCATCACCTTGATACACCCGCTAGCGACCCAGAATTCGTTATCCGCCGGCATTTTTCTGATGCCGAAGTCATGTCGGCGTCATTCGAAGGAGACGTCAGCGAGGTCCACTTGGACCTAAGCGCGCTGGAACAGGGCCGCTACCGTCTCTTCGAAGGCACCCAAGAACTGCACGACTTCTATCTTCTACATCGCTCTCCGGCGTCCATATTCGGAATCATTGACATCTTTCCCGGTGGCCCCGATCAAGATGTGAATGAGGATGCGCGTGTCGTGGAGGACGACGGGACTCTGTCGAAAGCGGGCTCCGAAGCCGGCCCGTTGGAATTTGTTCTTCCGTTCGAAGCGCGAAATGCGATTTGGAGATACTTAATCTCGCCAGGAAAGAGATCGGGCGAACATACGAACTGGAAGACACACGTCGAAACGGCGACTCATTCGAACGACAATTTTAATTCACCGGAGGAGCACGGAAGGTTTTGGGTCATTACGTCCAAAACAGAGCTCAAGTTGGAGCAGCGGCCATCTTTCCATGTTGAGATCGAAAACGAGACCACCAAGCAGAGGGTTGTTCTACCGCGACCATCGCCGTCGTCAATTCGTCCAGCAAAAGAACAGGGGGGGACGACGTACGCAGACATATACGTTGCGCTTTGACCGCGCGCTGTCGCGGTTGACAAGGCGCAGGTATTCGCGGCAACTCATGGTGCAGGGAAGGAGCCAAAATGCCCCCAGCCGCACGGATAACAGATATGCACACTTGCCCTATGGTGACTCCCGGTACTCCGCCGGTCCCGCATGTCGGCGGTCCGATCTCAGGACCTGGGGCGACCAACGTTTTGATCGGAGGTCTACCCGCCGCGCGTGTCGGAGACCAGGCTGTTTGCGTGGGTCCGCCGGACGCAATAAGCATGGGATCGACGACAGTTCTTATCGGGGGTTCGCCTGCCGCTCGGATGGGTGACCCCACAGCGCATGGTGGCGCAATCACGCTTGGCAATGCCACCGTTTTGATCGGTTAGAGCGCGCACATCCTTTAAGAAATCGACCCGTTAGGGTGTTGAGTTGCGCGTCCGCACTTAATTCTGCTGAGTTCGCGACACCCAAGGCTTTGCCGAGCCGGCACGATTGTATAAGATCAAAGAGATTTAATTACGCTGTTTGAGGGCTTTGCCATGGGAAGAGCCGTTGCCATATCTCGGTCCAGGTCGTCCGCCTTTCTTGGTTCGACGGGAACCGCGAGCCGATCGGGGCACGCTGACCTCGAAAGGATCAAGCGGCAGATCGCATCAAGCTCGCGCCAGAAGACCGCACAGAAACAGACTGCGTCCATCGCTCAGCGCCAGCCGAACTCTTGCGATTGCGCGACTGGGCGTGTGCCGCCGCAGGGTCGCCGAGCTGGCGCGAATACAGTAAGCGCGCTGCGTGCAAAGCCTGCCGCCAGGGAGGCTGAACGATCAATCTGCCCGACTTGCGCCGCCAAAAACGCGCTTGTCGGTGCGCAAGCAAAATCGGTCCAGACAACTCGTGCACAACCGCTGATCTTTCGAGAAGCGAACAACAACTCTGCTCTGACTGAGGCGCCCGGTCTCGTTTCCGCCGTCAACGATCTGCCCGCAGGCTGCAAGCCGCAATACGCAGGCACTGGCCCAAACAATTGCGGCGTGTATCTGCAAAACGCTTACTGGCTACCGTGGGCCTATGTGCGCAACGCGACCTGCGCCTGCCAACAAACACCAAACTCAAAAACAGCCAACTGTGTGCGTGAATTCTTGCAGCATCGATTACGCGCGACGCCTGCCTGGCTCAAGATACTGGCGGGGAGTTTCAAGGCAAAAGAGATTATTGATCCAATTGGCTATCAGGCCTTTGTGCAGACCGTACTCACTCCGCGAATTTATTTTGACCATGTGGATGCCTATAAGGCTTGCTGCTGTCCCTCAGGTCCTGCACCCTATCCAGCCTGGATGGGGGTTACGTCTATTCCCATGCCGACATGCAACTTGGTGGGTCGATCCATCCGCGAATTTGGATCCTGTCACGGAACGCCTGGCGCATGGTGAACTGACACAGGACTCTAAAGCTTCTCGTTTTTTCGTGTGTTTTTCTTGTTCTCTGATATGATCCTGAGAGGAATTTGACACTGAGCCATCGGGGCGAAGCATTGCAGAAGGCGCATTCAGCCGCAAAGGATCGCGGGGCCGGTCCAGCAAGATTAAACCGGAATTCTGGTGCGCGAGGACGATCGGGCCTGGAACATTTAAGGCGCCGGGTCGACAACAGCGCACGCCAGCGGACATCGCAACAACAAGCGGATAGCCTGCAAAGCGGGGTGGACCATTCCGTTTTCCCGCTACAAGCCAAGCTCACGGTTGGTGCTGCCCATGATCCCTTGGAACAAGAGGCAGACCGCGTTGCGCATCAGATCATGCGCATGGCCTCACCCGGGCCCAAGGTACAATGCGCCTGCGCGGCATGTGAAGAAGAGGCGCGGCGAAAACCGGACCGACCCTCAGCTGTGCCGGTGTCGCTTCGGCGTGCGCCCCGTTCGACAGGCGCTTTTTCCGTAAGCGACGATGTCGAACAACGGATCCGCAATTTGGATGGCAAGGGACAACCGCTTCCTGCATCGACGCGTGATTTCTTCGAACCGCGATTTGGACATGATTTCTCAAGCGTACGGGTGCATCATAGTGGTGATGCAGACAGAGCGGCGCGGGATGTCGGCGCACGGGCGTTCGCATTTGGATCCAATATCGTTTTTCGCAATTCTGAATACACGCCTGACAGCGCGCCCGGAAAACTCCTTCTCGCCCATGAACTCACACATGTGATCCAGCAGGGCCATGCGCCGCAACTCGGCCTCCAAGCGAAAGACAGCACATTTCTGCAGAGTTCAGGTCTTGCACTGTTGAGGGACCTTGCTGACCTTCCAGGTGCAAAGCTGGAGATTCCCGGCGATTGCTCTTGGGCGAAATACGCCGCGTTGAAACTATCAGTCGATACCGCAAAGGCGGTTACGTCGATGATGGGTGCTTGCAAGCAGGGTGACTCCTGCGTTTTCCTGGCTTTGAAGATTGCCGCAATCTCTGCGGAGATCGCCGCCCGCATTGCGCGTGAAGAGGCGTGTTTCCGTGGAGGCAACCTGACACATGGTTGGGACCCGGATAAGGGACAGCTACGTCAAAAAGCAAACATGCTCAAAAACTGTTACATAGAGTTCTCTAAATCAGGCTGCTCGCCGACTTTGATCACTCCGATGATCAAAGTCGTAGAGGACGCGCGTCGGGTCATAGCCGCTGCCGCGGTCGCCTCTGCAATTGTAGTCGTTGTCGCCCTCATCGCGGCAATCATTGCTGCCTTGGAAATCATTGTCGTAGCCGCCGCGGCCTTGTTGACGAGCGCTGCCGCATCGGCAGCCGTCGCTGGGACAGCCGCGGCGTTGTTGCTTTTGATGACTGACGTTCAAACACTTTTGACAAGCGGCGATGAACAAACTGGCACTTGATGTGGGGCATTGCAGGCGGGCAATTCGGCAGATCTGATGTGGCAGAGATCAGTTGACACGTCGCGCCTTGGCATTGGCCAATTCTGAACTGCTTGTGCCCTAATCAAGGTCGCAATTCTCCACTGAGTTTTCAGTCTCGGCAAACGCAGTGTCAGGTTTGGCGATATGCTTGGTCTGGCAATCGGCCATGTGTTCCTTCACTGAGGCCCAAAGCCCATATCCGCTTTGATCGCCGATTTCGATTTGCCAGAGCCATGTTGATCCGTGAGGCAGAGGTTCAACGAACATTTGGCGCACCGCACTCGGGCCTTTGCATAGTAGTCTGGTCTTGGTCCAAACCGCTGCCAACCGAGCCCGGTTGGTCAACAGCACAAGCAAAACGGTGCCCGCCGCCCGCTTGGCAACAAGGTTGGGAGGGATCCGCATTCACGCGTCACACACACTACTAGGCAAAACGCGGCGCACCGCCAAGTTCGGCGGTTTGATGGGCAGTGAGAGACTACTTTTGGTTCGCCAAATTCTCCCGCGTAGCGAACCGCCTTTCGGTCATCAAACCGCAGCGTTTACTCAAAATGCAGATCAACTCCGATCACTCTAGCGATCATGCTGGAAGGCAATTCGAGTAACTTGCGCAAGTTGCAATTTGGCGATCCCGGCAGGATTCGAACCTGCAACCTGCCCCTTAGGAGGGGGCTGCTCTATCCAGTTGAGCCACGGGACCGCTGCTGTCTTCGATAGCCTGCGCTGCTCTGATTGTCATCCCGGTCAGGGCGCAAAAGACAATGGTTGCGGCATCTTGTGTGGCGTCGAGTGTTTACGGTAACATCCCGACAAACGAACGAAGGATCCCCCACTTTGGCCAATGATGATCCCCGCCCTCTGACGCTGCGCGATGTGTCCGAGGCCTCAGGTGTTTCGGAAATGACCGTCTCACGCGTGTTGCGCAATCGTGGTGACGTGTCGGCGGCCACGCGGGAAAAGGTGCTCGAGGCGGCGCGGACGCTGGGCTATGTGCCGAACAAGATCGCCGGGGCGCTGGCCTCAAGCCGGGTGAATCTGGTGGCGGTGATCATCCCGTCTTTGCGCAACATGGTGTTTCCCGAGGTGATGTCGGGCATTTCCGCAGTGCTGGAGGAAACCGATCTGCAGCCGGTGGTGGGCGTGACCGACTACCTGCCGGAAAAAGAGGAAAAGGTGCTTTACGAGATGCTGTCCTGGCGGCCGTCGGGGGTGATCATCGCAGGGTTGGAACATACCGATGCGTCGCGCGCGATGCTGCAGGCCAGCGGTATTCCAGTGGTTGAGATCATGGACACCGATGGCAAACCCGTCGACAGCGCCGTGGGGATTTCGCACCGGCGGGCGGGGCGGGAAATGGCGCGCGCGATCCTCAAGCAGGGCTATGAGCGCATCGGGTTCATGGGCACCAAGATGCCGCTGGATCATCGGGCGCGGAAACGGTTCGAAGGCTTTACCGAAGCGCTGGCCAAGGCCGGGGTCGAGGTGGTGGATCAGGAGTTTTATTCCGGCGGCTCGGCGCTCGCCAAGGGCCGCGAGATGACGGAAAAGATGCTGGAGCGTGATCCGGAGCTCGATTTTCTCTATTATTCCAATGATATGATCGCGGCGGGCGGGATGCTTTATCTGCTCGATAAGGGGATCGACGTGCCCGGGCAGGTCGGGCTTGCGGGGTTCAACGGCGTCGAATTGCTCGATGGTTTGCCGCGGCAGCTGGCGACGATGGACGCCTGCCGGGCCGAGATTGGCGAAAAGGCGGCGCAGATCATCGCCCAGCGTGTCAACGACCCCGAGGCCGAGATCGACAAGGTGATCGAGCTGACGCCCACGATCAGCTATGGCGACACGCTGAAGCGGCGTTAGGCCGGTCGCATGCGCCTGCCAAATCGCGATGCAAGGCGGCTGTTTCTGCACAAACATGCGCTTGGCGACGCGCCGGCTGGCCCGGCGCGGGGGGATGACCTCGCGGGTTTGATCGACCAGCTGGGGTTTGTGCAGGTCGACAGCGTGCGTACGGTGGAACGTGCGCATCACATGATCCTGTTCTCCCGCCGTCCCGCCTATCGGCCGAAACACCTGAAGCCGTTGCAGGAACGCGACCGGCGGCTGTTTGAACACTGGACGCATGATGCGGCTGTGATCCCGATGGGGTTTTACCCGCATTGGCAGATGCGCTTTCGCCGCGATGCCGCGCTGCTGAAAGCGCGTTGGCGCAATTGGCGGCGCGACGGGTTCGAACAGAAATTCGCTGATGTGCTGCGGCATATCGAGGAGTTTGGTCCTGCTTCGTCAATGGATGTGGGCAGTGATGAGGCGCGTAGCTCGGGCGGTTGGTGGGATTGGCATCCCTCGAAGACCGCCTTGGAATACCTTTGGCGCAGCGGCGCGTTGACGGTCACCCGGCGCGAGGGGTTTCGCAAGATCTATGACCTGACCGAGCGCGTGATCCCGGATGCTATCCGACAAGACGCGCCGGAGGAGGCCGCCAGCATCGACTGGCTGTGCTGGAACGCGCTCGACCGGTTGGGCTTTGCCACGCCGGGTGAGATTGCCGCGTTCTGGGACACGCTGCGCCCGGCCGAGGCGAAGGCCTGGTCCGAGGCGCAGTTGACGCGTGGCGCTTTGCAGACTGTCGAGATCGAATGTGTTGACGGCAGCTGGCGGCGCAGCCTCGCGCGGCCCGGGCTGGACGCGTTGGCCGCCGACGCGCCCGACCCGCCCAGCCGTCTGCGGGTGCTCAGCCCGTTTGACCCGGCGCTGCGTGACCGCAAACGGGCTGAGCGGCTCTTTGGCTTTCACTACCGGATCGAGATCTTTGTCCCGGCGGCGCAACGCAAATACGGCTACTACGTCTTTCCGCTGCTCGAGGGCGACAGGCTGGTCGGGCGTGCGGATATCTGCACCGACCGCGATACCGGCTGCCTGCGTGTCGATGCGCTATGGCCCGAACACGGCGTGCGCTGGGGCCGGGGCCGGCAGGCGCGATTTGAGGCGGAATTGGAGCGGCTGCGCCGGTTCACCGGTCTCGATCAGGTGCGCTGGTCCGACGGTTGGCTGCGCGCACCGCTCTGACGCACAAATTCGCAGGTCGCACAAAATCCGCCACCACCACGCTCTTTCTGCCCAAAAGCTATGCAAAAACGTGAAAGCGGCTATTCCAAGACACCCCCTACTCGCCTGATCAAACGGCCATTATCTGAGCGTCAACCGATCACACAAACCTATAGAGGTGTCTTATGGCCCTGGCCGAACACAACATGCCCGCACCGCGCCTGCGGCTTCCCAACGTCTTTGGCGCAATTGCGCGCTTTTTCGAGATGATCACCGAATCGAACTTTCGCGTGCTCGAGGCGAACCGCCTCAACAGCATGACCGACAGCCAACTGGCGGCCCGCGGGATCAAGCGTGAGGACATCGCGCGCCAGGTCTTCCGCGATCTCTACTACATCTGATCGCACAGCGATCCTGAAACGGAAAAGGCCGCGCTCTGGCATAGAGCGCGGCCTTTCTGTTGGCACTTGGCAGAACCGGGATCAATTCTGCGCGTAGTATTCGATCACGAGGTTCGGTTCCATCATCACCGGGTAGGGCACGTCGCTGAGCCCCGGGGTGCGGACAAAAGTTGCCGTCATTTTGGAGTGATCGGCCTCGATGTAATCCGGCACATCGCGCTCGGGCAGCTGAGCGGCCTCAAGCACAGTGGCAAGCTGCTTGGACTTGTCGCGCACCTCAACGGTGTCGCCTTCCTTCACGCGGTAGCTGGGGATGTTGACCCGCTTGCCGTTGACCAGCACGTGGCCGTGGTTGACGAACTGACGTGCGGCAAACACGGTCGGCACGAACTTGGCGCGGTAGACCACGGCGTCCAGACGACGCTCGAGCAGGCCAATCAGGTTCTCACCGGTATCACCCTTCACCCGGGCGGCTTCGGTGTAGATGCGCTTGAACTGCTTTTCGGTCAGGTCGCCGTAATAGCCCTTGAGCTTTTGCTTGGCGCGTAGCTGCAGGCCAAAGTCGGACATCTTGGCCTTGCGGCGCTGACCGTGCTGGCCGGGGCCGTATTCGCGGCGGTTGACCGGGGATTTCGGACGCCCCCAGATGTTTTCGCCCATCCGGCGGTCGATCTTGTACTTGGCAGAGGTGCGTTTGGTCACCGTCTGATCTCCTTC
>JASJCC010000107.1 GCA_030066175.1 Paracoccaceae bacterium
CGAGAAGATTTGCGACTTGTTGCTCGAAAAGCGCCAAAAACCCACGCATTTGTGCGATTTCGTCTGGGCTTGGCGCCCGTACGCCCTGAACTATTGAGCCGCCGTTGCTTGTTAGACCGTAGATTGCAGGAAACGTGTGCTGCACGGATCGGTAACGACCAAGCGTCTTCCGTGGCCTGCCACGGGGAACGCGCTTATAGTCAGAAGCAGTCCAGCCAATGCGTGTCTTTTCCCGCTCCGCGTGGATGAGCTCGACGCGGTGCTTTAAACTGGCCCCGACGCTTTCGATGCTGGACTCGAATGGGCCACCTTCCGCCGCTGGCGCCTGACTGCGTGTCCGCGGATTTGAATCAAGGGCCCTCAGCTCTTGCAGGTCCGTTCCCTGCATATCCAATGGGTCGAAAGCGCGGTTTCCATTCTGGTGAACTCGAATGCAGCCGATGGCGCCGGGGCTGGTGTCGAAGAACGGTACACCTTCGTCCTCATTTTCAGGGTCCAGACGCAGACTGATGATGCGCTTTACGCCATCTACATCGCGGATCCACTCGCGTGTCTGCTGCGCGGATACATTCATGGTTGGTCGTGGCGCTATGCCGCTTGCTACAACACCATGGCTCAACGCCGGCCCATCTAGAATCTCATCGAGCGGTATCCCGGCCGCGCGCAGCGCGTCTGGATTAACGAATTTTGCGGGAGGGTTCAGCTTCATCTGAAGGCTGTGCAGAATGCGCGCCACCAATACCGAAGAGTGCGTGTGTTCTGCTTCGTCATCCTCCCCTTCGATCTCGGCATGAATTGTCACACGCCTGCTGGGCAACACTTTAACGTCGCGCACGTCTGTGGCGAGCAAGCGTAGTTGACCCACACGCTGACGCACTGCGTTCTCTATCTCCTGATGCCGTTCTTCTGAGATGCTGTCTGCGCTTACGTCGGAAAAAAGCTGCAGATGCACGTCAAACAGACCTGTGACCGGACCACCCTCGGGATCCGACTGCCCGTCGACATCCGCGATCCATGCATTCCGAATGTCGGGCTCGCAGTCGCAAATCGACGCCCGCAGATCACCTTCCGTGACAGGTGCGGTGGTTAAGATACGGTCGCCCGTGGGGAAGTTCTGCTCAACGCGCTTGGGCTCTGTATCGGGCGATACCTTGCCCTTAAGCCCTCGCACCACGGACTGTGGCAGTGGTGTTTCAAGAATATCTTCGATAGGATGGCTGATCCGATAAGCAACATCGCTGAGCGAAAAACACAGCTGTTCAAGGATTGTCACGCCAGGATCGTGGACATTGAAATCGGTCCAGGTATCACCGGAAAATCTCCGCGCTTGGTTTAACCCTGCCTTCATGAGCGCCTCGAAATCGAGGCCCTCCGGCAACGCATCGCGCTTGGTGATCCTAGGCGCTTTCATTTTCATCTCCGGGCGGTTCACTTATCACTTCGCGCGGCCAGAGCTCTGTCATGTGATATTGTATTTGGCTGTTTTCGTCGCCGTCCCAGTAAGGCCCTGCTTTCAAATAAAGAACATGCTCTTCGCCCTTTTTCTCCCAATAGACGTGCAGACCACGGCTCATCGTCATACTGCGAATTTGCAGGATCAAAACCAGAGAAAGGGCGATAAGCGTGATTACAAAGTCCCCCAAATCCATTGTTGTCGCCACAGACAATCCTAATACAGATTTAAATCTATCAAAAACCCCTGCTGTACCCCCTAGCCAACCGGATTTAAGAAAACTCAGGCCCGCTTCGTCCAGAAATTGAAAACCAATTAACCCAAGAAAGCCGAGTTGCAGTCCAGACAGCTTACGCCATCTTGGGCGCAAATTATGTGCGCTGGGCTGCGACAACGCATTCACAATTGAATTACCCTTGCCGCCCGCAGTTACCGCCGTCGCATGCACCATCGAGGTTGTAGGCGCCGTCGCACCGACCAGACGAGACAGCAGGTCTCGAATGACCCCCCAAAAAGAGGCGAATTTGGTTTTCTGATACAGTGCGCCCTCGACAAAGGCGACGACTTCGACGGCGCGCGGACCTTTCGCCGTCAGGAGTTTCCCTGGTTTGCCATCTGCCGGTTGAAGCCGCAACCGGAACTGCGAAGACAAACGAACGTCTTTTTTCTCGCCCTCTTCGAACTGCGCAAGGCCGTATCGGCCGCGAGAACCAATCCACCCATCAAACCCTACATATCCGGGTAGCTTCTCCTCGCCCAATCGTTGTAGTTTCAGATCCTGATTTGCTTCGTCCAAGCCAAGAACATACTCTGTGTTACCGTGGCGGAACCTCAAGCAGCGCCCTATAAAACCTTCGACCTCGGCGGGCACGACTTCGTTAAACGCATCGCGAAGATTTTCAAAGTTGGTTTTCAGTTCTGCAAATTCCGGCATTTCGACAAGAGACTCGATTAAGTCGTCGAAATCCTCGCCTGACGGTACTTTTCCGTCCTCGAATAGCTGTTTGAGTTCGGACTTATTTTTGTAATTTGACATGGTCAATTTCTCTGTCACAGGGCGTGTCTTTCAGCTTCGGCATTCTCAAAAACCTTCTTCAAGGGTATCGCCAATTGGGGATCCGACACGGAATTCGTCACCGATCCTGAGGTTGCCAATTCCTGCTTTTTCCGCTCTTTTTCCCGCGCTGCCCATGTGTCCTGAGACTCGCAATAGATGGCGGTTCCAAGGTATGAAAACGGTGTCGAAGCGTGATGGGCTCACTATACCAGATTCACCCTGGTCCAATTTCTCGAGTCGTGCTGAGTCTGTTAGTAGCGCTTCGCGTTGCTCTAACGCATCTCCGCCCGCAGTCTCTTTTGCGCGTTCAAAGAACCGCACTAACGACACGCCGTCGACCCGTTCGACATGGGGATCGCTTTGGAGATGCTCATGCAGTTCATGCGGATCAAGTTCGCCCACACCGATCGGTAAAGGAAGGTCAGGATCCTCACGCCAGGGTGCGATCCAACGCGATATGGCCGCGGCCAATCGGTCTACAACATCGCTGCGCGCTGAATTGTTCGTCTTGATGAAGGCCGATGCACGAATAGGTTCGAACTGGACTTGCTGAACCTTCAAAGCGCCCGAGCCAATGGCGCTGCGCGCACCAAGCCACTCGGCAATCTCCATGAGCTCATAGCTGTTGATCCGCGGTGGAAGAAAATCCCCGGGTCTCCGCGTGGCGGCGACGACGAGGACAACCAATCCCGCTTCCCACTGAATGCACTTGGCATCGCTCAGATTAGAAAAGCGTTCCAGCGCCATCTGTTCATAATCCGACGCCTGCAAGGCCCGGTTCTTATGCCGCAGTCGTTCGCTTACACGCACGCGAAACTCTGCCATCGTTTCTGGTCCGCGACCGCCAGTGGTCGCGATCGGCTGCGAGACCGATTGGATGCTGCGAGCGACATCTCCGGCATAGACCGCGCGGATCGAATGCTTGGGCAGGCGAGGTGGCGCCCCATGCTGCGTAATTGGCGAAACGCGCACCGCGTTGACGGCCTGCGCTGTAATGCTGCGCAAAGGTCCGAGGCGCGTCACCGCTGAGCGGTGGTCGGATACTGATATCCAGAGTTTTCCGGCCGGCATCTCGGGATTGTCGTCCGCGATGTCTCGTGGCAGCGTGATATTGATGATCCCGGATCGCAAGAAACCGAGCGTTCCGTCAAAGTGCAGATAGTCCTCCGACAGCCCTTTCCAGCCGTCATGACGCAAATATCGCCAGGTCAGCGGCTTCTCTTGCGCGAAGATCTCCGCGAGGGCTGTGCTCGCATCCTCGGTCGCGCCCCATCCCCCAGCGCCAAGATAGCGCCAGCGCAATAGCGGCTCCAGCGAGGTATCAAGATGGGTCCACGCGCCTTTCGCGTCTGGGCCAATCTCCATCAGCAAGCTTAGGGGGTCGCCGGGAGTGGCAGCTTCGATCCCAATAAACAACGTACCTTGGACCAATTCGCCATCGACGCTAGGGAGGTCTGTGAAGGGGCAAGGAAAGCGTTCTTGCGTTCGCTCACCAAAAGGCAGCAACATCGTGACCTGATCTTGCCCCCCATCGGCCGCTGTCGTGATCCGCGCGCGGGATTCGTATGACACCGACAGAGCGCTTGCCTGTGGCGAGAACGGCGGATTGGGCAGCGTCGTTTTCTGATCGTCGCGAGATCTCTTGAGCGGATTCAAGGAGCTGACCGTCTCTATACCTTTTGCGATCATCTCCGAAGCAGCTGTTTTTTCGGGCAGATCGACCTCTTTCGAACCCTCGTCTTCTGTTTTCTTCTCGTCTTGCGGTATGCTGTCCATTACGGCCTGGGAGAAGGTATCGCGGCCAAATCCCGTAGCCGGCGCGTTTAGCGCAAGTCGGAATTTGCCGGACAGCTTATGATCGTGCAGCGACAACACGTGGAGGTCCGTCTGGCTGCTTAAGCCATCTGGGCTTTGCGCAAAGAGTTGAGCACCAAGACTATTCTCGCCCCGCAGCCTAATCGGCTTCCAACCTTCCGGTTCCCGATGATTCAATACAACTCGAAAGCTCGCATTCGTTGCCGGGTTACGATAACCCTTGAAGTAGCTCTGAAACCCACCGGGAAGCCGAGGCAAGTTCGCCCAATTGATCCGCAGACTGAACGAGTTCAGAGGCCTGTTTTCAAGCTCGGGGCAGTCTATCAGGACCTGTGCCCCAATCTGCGGTTGCACACCGAAAGGCATGAATGGTTGTGTCTGGTCCAGCGGTCCGTCAAGACCTGTTAGCTGCACATCGCTTAGGTTTTGAACGCTCAGTTCGATGTCAATGCGTGCAATCTCTAGCGCGCTGAATACAGCTGCAAGGTGCCGCGTTTTGCCGTCAACCCGCCGGGTCCCAAGCACAATCTCAAGATAGGGCAGCGCCGCCAGTTGGTCAGCGGGCGCGGCGATGGCAGGAGCACCTGGCGGTAACGTCAGTGTCAAAACCAATTTTGGCGTGGCGGCTTGGCTGTCGACCGTGACTTCAAAGTCTTGCAGATCGAACGGGACCGTGGCTGTACTTAGCCGTAGCAAAAGGCCGCTTTCAGATGCCGAAACCGTGTCCTCTGAGACGATTGATTGAAGAGCGGTTTCTGTGCCCGGTTCTGCGTTGAATGCGATGCTCAAGGTGACGCAACGGGTTCCGCCGGCAAGCTGCAGATGCCTGCTTGCGACACGAATACCGCAGACCGCCCGCTTTGCGATGGTGTCTCCTCGCTCTTGACGACCGCCGAAGGGGCGAATGCCTGACGGGTCGCTGGGGCTTTTCGCGTCCGACAGCTTTGGCACAGAGTATGTCCGCGTGACGATGTCCGACACCGTTGAGCGCGTAACCGCACCAGCACTGTCCGGGCCGGTTTCAGCATCGAGAAAGAGCGTCGACACTTCCGTCGCCTTGGCAGTTGTGAGCCGTGTGTCCTGATCCATCCGAAACAGGATCGGGTTGCCCGCTGAGTCGTTGCCCGCGGTTAGCAGGGTGCCCGCGGAAAGATCGACAGCCGCGACTTCAGGCGAAATCCGCAGGCAGACAAACCCGTGATCGGGCACCGCTGGGCGCGGTCTGAGGGCCAGAACTTCTTGATAGTAGTAGTCCAGATGCCGTTCTGTCAGTCCATTAAGATGCGACTGAACGCGACGCATCAACTCTAAGAAAGCTAGGAAGAGGCCGGTATGCGGGGGATGGTCCGCCCGTTCGCCAAACGATGCGGCAAAGAGTTCGCGGGCTGCCGCTGCGTTCACGTCGATGGACCGCGCAAGCGCACTCAATGGCGCCAACTGGGACGGGCTTATAAGCGCAGTTTCCGGCTTTGTCGTTTTTGGGCTGTTCGAGCCTTTCGCTTCGATGGCGTTCAAATACGCTTCGACCGAGGCCTCCATCCGATCAGAGATCGCGTCTATGTCCCGCCCCAAACCCGAAAACGGCTTAGTCCGTTGACCGGCGCTGGCCTGTCGTTTCTGAGCGAGGCGCTTCTCGAGATCCTTGACGAGCCGCTCCGTATCAGCACCGCCAAGGCGACCTTCGAGATAGAGTTGACGACCTTCGGTATCGCCGAGAACCGCCAAAGCAAAGAGTGGGTCTGCCATCAAGAACTGAACCCAGGTCATCGGCGTATCTGAACGGTCACTGCCTGAAGAGCCATCTCCGAACTGCAAAGAGGCAGCAAGGCACATGGTGTAGGAAATCAACTCGCGCGGTTCTCGCCCATCGATCTTGAAATAGTCAGGATCAAGCTCGGGCAGCATCCGCCCCGCGCGCCAGCTGTGCTGGACCTGATATTGTCTACTAACCGTTGGCAAGGCCGCCCTCAACTAAGGTCGCCGATGCGACGGTGGGGCCTTCTTCGAAGACGAACGGGACGACGATGTTGTTGCGCGTGTTCACTTCCGGGACAAAAAACTCAATGGAGAAGGAAACTTTTCCATCCGCCAGAGCGGATGTATCGGCCGTGACATTGAGGACACGGATACGTGGTTCATAGATCTCGATGGTATCAACGATCCGATCCCTCATATCGCTGATGGACGCAGCGCTGGTTACGTCGAATACCGGCGGTTGCAGTCCAAAGAGCGGGAAGAAAAGCCGCTCCCCTGGCCCCGTGCTCAAGAGAATTTGCAGGCTTTCTGTGATTTCGTTCAGCCCTTCCGACATCTCGACGGACCTTGTCTCGCGCCTGAATGCCGGTGGGAACCGCCACCCCCGCCCAATGAATTTCGGAACAGAGCTAACCAAGCTTTCTCCTCCTCAGTTGCTTGCGACCCGGTGCAATGACACAGCATGGACGCCTCAAAGGAATGCCGACGTTCCCCGCCAACTCTGCAACGATATGTAATGCCCGGTTGCGCCAGCCGTGGTTCCAAAAGCCTTGTTGTGAGGGCATAGAAGCCTCCCCTAATTGATCATCACCAGCGATCCCTTGACGGTCGTTTGGCCCGAGGCGCTGAGTTCGGCGCTCCCGCCGCCCTTCGCGCTCAGCGATGCGCTGGCCGCGATGTCTGTGTTGAGGCCGCTGATCTTGACATCTTGTGGTGACGAAACTTCCACGCCCTGGCTACCTTCAATAGTCACTTTGCCGGCCGCTTTGATGGTGACGTCGCCGGGGCTGTCTAGGGTGATTCCAGAACTGGCCAATTCCACCTTGTTGCCGTGCGAATCTTGGATCAGGATCATCTCGTCCTTATCCCCCCAATGTGCGGTTTGCCCGCCCGGCGTCGCCAGATCGATGGTCTTATGCTCGTCGTTAAATGCGATGCGCAATTCTCCCTTCGTCAACAGCAGCTTTTCGAAATTTCCATCGGCGGGTGCGACTGGTTGTGGGCGTGCGCCGCTATGCAGGCTGCCGAGCAGAAGCGCAGAATCCGGGTCGTCATCAAGAAAAGCTAGAACCACCTCGTCGCCGACCTCCGGCAGAAAAGTCCATCCGGCATTCTCAGTGGCGTATGGGTGTACCTTGCGCACCCAGAACCCATCTTCCTCAAAGTCGAGTAATGGCAAAAACACCTTGATCCGGAAATCACCCTTGGGGTCGTCGTGGATCTGCTTCACCTTGGCGATTTGGAGCCCGCGAATGCCCGGCCTCTGCCCGGATGCTGCGGGTGCGCTGAGCGGCCTTTCCGGCATGCTTATCGGTTCAGATGGCAGACCAAGCTCGATCTCTGCCAGCCACTCTCCTGCCGAGACCAGATGCCGGACGCCGGACATGTAGGCCTCACCGTTGAACCGGTCGCCGAGCCCTTCGAGCGCGAGCGTTTCACCCGGACGCAGTCCAGCGTTCCCCGGCAACCGCACCTGACCACGAATCCGTGACATGCGGGCCCATAGCAGCTTGGCGTCGGCCCAAGCCTGGAGACCTTCACCGTTGATGGTGGCCAGCGTCGGGACCGAAGGGGTTTCCAGGCCAAGCACGTCCACAAGATCCCGGCCGCTGAGATTGCCCTGATCGTTAACCGATGGCTCTTTTGACTTGGCATCTATGACGCTTTGATCTGTTGCCTGCCAGGCCTTGGTCTCGACCGCAGGGACTTGTGCAACGGGATCGATCTCGAGATGCAAGCTTTCTAAGGATTCGCCAAAGCTCGCCTCAAGCTTTGGCGAAGAAAAGCTAGGCTCCTTCACCGCGACTGATCCGCCTTCGACATTAACGACCAGGCCATTGGCATATGCCCTGGCGAGAATGTAGTCCCAATCGGTGGCCTGCTGCTTGATCGCATATTCGTGCCGCACCGTTGTGGTATCGACGTCGGCGCTCAGCCCAGCGTTTCTGATGAGTTCGCCGATCACCTCGCTGTCAGTCTTTTCGCTGAACTGAGCGCTACTTAGGATGCCGGTCATGCGGATTGCTTCGTCCGCACAGGTCACCTTCAAATAGGCGTTCCCCCCTCGTCGGACTTCAAGACCGTGGCGCAGGATGATGCCACTGAACACTGTGCGGTTTTCACTGTTATATCCCAACTTGATCTCAATGCGCCGCCCTGGCTTGAATTGGTCAGAGGCGCTGACTGGGAAGTCTGAAGTGCTTTGATGTCCATCGACGATCTTTATTGTGGCCCGGGGGATACGGTTCAGCGCCCACTCAATCTCAATGGTTGGGATCAAGAGGTCGCCGGGAATTGTCGCACCGTCTACGCGTATCTCGAAAGTGACGATGTCTTGGCTGGCTCTTTGGACCGACTGCGCCATATCACGACCCCGCCGGAGGGAAGCGAAGCCGCGTGCCGGGGCGCAGTATGGTCAGGCTATCGAGTCCGTTGGCTCGCGCCACGCTGGCGTAAAACCCCGGATCCTTATAGATTTCTTGGCACATCAGTGGCAGCGACTTGCCAGCCTCAACTACCCGGGTATGCGTCAAATCGGGCGAGTTGTTACGCGCGCGCCGGGCGATTTGCTGTGGAGTCTGATGCTGGCGGAAGCTTGTCTGCAAGAGCGCGCGCAGTGCTTTTCCCGAGGGCGCGAACAAGGTGTATTGCACCTTGAGCCGTGCCAGCATGCACTGAAAGACCAAATCGCCCCAAATCAGTTTTAGGTAGTTCTGGCTGTGATTGTCCCCGTTATACCGGTGCGCCGTTCTGTCGAACGCGTCAACGGTGCCAGCCAGGTCTGTCACCCCGTCAACAACACCCGTAGCATCGATGGTGAAGTCCAAATCAATGCTTTCCGGCGACTGCGATTGGAAGCGCGATACGGTGCCGCCTGTGTCGATGCCGCGATCCTCGGCAAATACCGTAGAGAGGTTTCGGCTGTATCGCTCGGGATTGATCTGCGCCGTCCAATCCCCGATCTTAGATCGGTATTCTTCGTCCTCGTAAGCAACGATCGTTAGCTTCGACAGCATAGGTACTAGCGCTCCATTCTGCGGCGAAAGGCTCGATCGATCTCTTCGCGGCAAGCCTCTAGGATTTCACGCCTCAGCCGCTCCACATCAAAAGCATTGCCCGCTGCATCTGTATGTTCGTCGCGCAGCTCTGCCCTGACGTCGAGTTCCTTGATTTCAACAGACACTCTTTGGCTCCTTTCGGCATTGGCCCGTCCTAAGTGATCCCTGAGATGGTATCCAACGGATCCCCAATCCGGCGGGTGACGCGATTAAAGGCCAGTTCGAGCGTCTCGGTCGCGTAGCTGTTGTCTGATGCGTTGAAAGCACCGATATCCATCTTGACGGGCCATGCTCCTACGACGCTCCAGACGGCCGCTGGAGTGCCTTCGGCATTCAACAGCGAGACGTCGATATCCATCGGGCTCAATGGCTGCGCCAGATCGGATTCGATGGCCTCAATGCACCATCGCCGTAAGGGAGAGGTGGTCGCCATGATCCCACGCTTAAGCACCAGGTTGCGATGCGTCACGCGCCCTGGCAGGCGATGCACAAAGCGGTTCTCACCACCCTCGGCTACGGTCTCCACCTCGCGTTCCGCTTCAAGCCCTGTCACCTCGCTGAAGGCAGAGTCGGGGCCGTCGCTCATGCCGACGAACTGGACAGAAAAATAGAAGCTTGGAAGCGGAAAGGGCGATGCCATATTGTTCAACCGGTTGAGATCTCCAATCCCTCATGCACGAGCTCAAGGGTTTCGATTGCGACCTCGTTGCTTTCGGCGGCCAAATCCGTTGACGTGATTTTGGTTGGCCAAGCATTCTTGAGCGTCCAGGTCATTGTCGGATCGCCGTTTTCGTCAAGCAGCTTGATCGTCACGGTCTGACGCTTGATCGTGTTCAGCTTAATCTGGCTGTACCAATCCCAAAATCCGTTATCCTTGGCGAAGACGCCTTTCTTGAGGGTGACATTCGCGTTCTCGATCAGCCCAGGCATCTTGACCTTTGAAAAGACCTTGCTGTTGCCGGCCCGGTATTCGATTGGTTGCGCCTCGACATCCAAGCCGGACACTTCTTGAAAGGGAAGATCCTCGCCAACATCGGATATGTCCACGGAAAAATAGAACTTGGGAAGCGGCCAGGGGGATTCCTGCTTTTCTCCAGCCATCGACTACACTCCTTTTCTCAAATCTTTCAAGACGTTTGCATTTTCTGCGAAAAGGTGAGCAAGATGAACTCCGACGGTCGCGACATCGCGACTTTAACGTCAATCCTCATTTGCCCTTCCAGAATATCGTCCGGCGTCATCGTTATGCCCAGCCCGACGGAAACACCGTATGCCTCTGCCGGCGTAGCGCCCACAAGCGCGCCCTGTTTCCATTGATTGTCTAGGAAGTTGGAAAGCATCGACCGTACGGTCGTCCAGGTCGTCGCAGTGTTGGGTGCAAAGACATAGGCCTCAAGTGCTCTGATCATTGATTGCTCAAGCATAATGGACGTGCGCCGCACATTGACGTACCGCCAATCCTGGCTGTTGCCGTCCAGTGTGCGTGCGCCCCACACCAGTACGCCGCGACCCATGAATTTGCGAATTGCATTCACCGCCTTACCGTTCAGCGGCACGTTGAGGTCCATTTGCTGGTCATGCGAGATATCAACGCTCGGTGACACGACCATGAAGACGCCAGTGTTTGCCGGTGCTTTGTGGACTCCGATCGAGTTGTCGACACGCGTGTAAACACCGGCCATAGCCGCCGACGGCGGCATGAGGTTAAGCGCTTTGACGATTTCTTGGAACTCTTCACGATACGAAGGCTGTGCACCATGGGCCGCCACAGTGACGAGCGCAGTCTGATGCGCAAGCTGCGCAACTTCTTCCTTACTGTCGGTCAGCTTCTTGGTGACCTCGCTATCGATTTCGGCCGCCAAGTCCTTCTGATCGTTGTCTTGCAGGTATTTGACATAGGCTTTGACGACCGCGACGAGGTTGCCTAGGGCCTTCTTGTCAAGCTGCTTCAGAGTAACGTCATTGAGATCCAACAAACTGGTGTTCAGCCAAGGATAATAAGCCGACCCATATTTCAAGAAATCGGTGACGCCTTCCCGGAACTTGGTGATCACCTTGTCCTGGATTGGCTTCCAACCATCCTGGACATCCAAAATCGCGACCCGACTCTGCATCTCGCCACAGTGCTTCAACGCGGCCTGATTAACGTTATTCAATCCCGCCCCCAGGCGCACGGCATCCGGGATGACGACCATTGTCGGCTCAAGCTCTTTCCTCAAAGCATCATCGAAAGGCGCGATCAGATCATCCTTGTCGATCTTCTTTGTGTAGTCCCCTACGGACACGATGAAGCAACGACCACCACCATTTGCGAAAAACATCCGAAGCGCATAATAGAGGAGGAAGGCCTTATCGCCTTCCAGATAGTACTCTGGCTTGCGCTTGGGATCGAATTGCACACTGAGCTGCGGCGGCCCACCGAACATGGCCTCGAACTCGACAAGCGATGACACCGCTGTCGGGACATTCTCCAAAGATTGCTTTCCGCGCGCGGCCTTTTGCGTGTAGCCGATGAAGACTGGCACCGCCGTCGGAACCTCGACGACCGAGTTGGGAAATGCGTTCACTTCGTTGATATAGACGCCGGGTGTTTTGTATTGTGCCATCTGTCTTCCTGTCCAATTCAATCGATTTGGTTGACTAAGAGTGCGTTAAGCTCCGCTGCTATGAAGTGGTCTTCGGTGGATACTCTTCACCGATTTCCTTTGCCCTTTCGAAATAGGCTTGCCACGCGTCCGCTTCTGCAGCGTCAAAGCCGGCCTCATTCAAATCGTTCTGGGTTTCCACCATTTCCACCTCACGAACCCTTTTCGCCTCCGAGCGCTCTTTCTCTTCCTCCGGGTCAATGGTGGGCAGTATCTGTTTGGCTTCCTCGTTCGCAGCCTTGGCCGTCTCAAGCGCCTCTTCGGCGGCGGCAAGGGCCTCATTCGCGGCGTCGAGCTCTTTCTGGGCGTCCTCAAGCTTCTTCGTAGCTGTCTTCGCCGCCCCGATTTTTGCCTCATAAGCTGTCTTTGCGCTAGCCAAGTTACCCGCGGCCTCGCAGAGAGCATCGATCCGATCATCCGCGGCCGTCTTTTCATCTTCCGCCGCCTGCTTGCGTGCTTTGATTTCCCGTATGGCTGCGATGCGCTGCTCAGCGATGTCGGCCAGAGCTGAATCGCGATCAAGTTCGGCTTGCGCCAACTCGCCATCCCTTTTCGCTTTGTACTGTTTGGCTTCTGCGTCTTCCAGCGTCGGCTTCGCCTCTTTTTTTTCTTCCGTGCCAGGTTGTGTGGGGGTGTTCATCTCATCAATTCCTTCTGCGTCCGACTGATCAGCTTCGTTGAGATCAGCAGTCTCGTCTGGGCTCCCCGTGGCGGGGGGCGTAGATGGTGAAGTGGCCTCGTCAGTCGCCGGGATGCTAAGCGTCATCCGGCCGCCCGTTTCCTCGGCGGTATCAGGCTCATCCTGCGAGTTTCGCGAACCTTTGGAGGATTGCCCTCGCCTTGTTTCAGGTCGTCTGGCAGCCATATCTATACCTCTGCCGAAAGATTTTTTTTTGTAACGCAAGCTAATGAAAGCACAATTCGAACGATCTGCGAAGTTCTTTTTTGGGTGGCTACGAACTGGTGGCTGCGTCGACAGTGGCAAGGTCGCGTGAAATGCGGAGTTTTTTGACGCCGAAGTAGAAAACGAAACCTGCTGCAGTTCAGAGTTTCATTTCAGCGGCATAGTCCTTCCGAAAACTGAACAGCATCTTCGCAGTCGCGGCAGAAACAAAGGCACAGTGGTTGAGAACTCGCTGGCTGAAGGCCAAGTTGGCTCGGTCAAAGACGGCATTTTCGGCTGGCGTTTGTACTGCGGGTTTGCGCCTCACCACAGTCGTCTGCCTCTGTCGAGTTAGTCAGGCAGATCTGCCGCGCAGAGCCCTTAGTCACCCTTCCGCACCGTGTTTTCTGTGGCTTCAAAGCGCGAGTGTCATGCGACTTTCGTATTCATATCGCATAATAAACGCGCAAATCACGCATGCAGCCTTGGGTTTTACGGCAAAACCAGTCTATAAGCGCGGTATTGAGGATAAGAATATGGCCAAAAT
>JASJCC010000105.1 GCA_030066175.1 Paracoccaceae bacterium
CGGCCCTCGACATGGGTGACGTCACCATCCTCGAAACAGCGCAGCACATGGGCGATGGCGTCAACCTCGCGGATATTGGCGAGGAACTGGTTGCCAAGCCCTTCGCCCTTGGAGGCGCCTTTGACGAGGCCCGCGATGTCGACAAAGGTCATGCGGGTGGGGATGACCTGCTTTGACTGTGCTATCCCGGCGAGCTTGTCGAGCCTTGCATCGGGCACGGCCACGTCACCGACATTGGGCTCGATCGTGCAGAACGGGAAATTCGCAGCCTGGGCGGCGGCGGTTTTGGTCAGCGCGTTGAACAGCGTCGACTTGCCCACATTGGGCAGCCCCACGATCCCCATCCGAAAGCCCATTTGCGCGTCTCCTTTGCCTCGCTCCGCGCCCGTTTAGTCGCGGGCGCGGGCGGGTGCAAGCTGTGCGAGTCTCAGGCGCTGGCCTGCGCGGTCTCGGCCTGCAGTTGTGGCACCGCGTGGCGCCAAAAGCGGTGCGCCAGCAGGACGGACGCCACGCCCAGGCCGAGGGCGAGGCCAAACCACACCCCTGCCCCGCCGAACCCCAGCGGAAAGCCGAACAGCCAGGCGGCAGGCATTCCAACACCCCAATAGGCGATGGCGGCCATGATCATCGGCACGCGGGTGTCTTGTAAGCCGCGCAAGAGACCCAGGTGGATCACCTGCAAGGCATCGACCAGTTGAAAGAGCCCGGCCATGGCGAGCAGCACTGCGCCAATGGTCAGGATATCCTCGCGCGCGGGATCGGCCGGGTCGATGAAGCCCGCCATCAAGAGCCGCGGCATGCCGAGGAACATCGCCACGGCCAGCGCCACGGCCAAGAGCGACAGCGCCACAACCACCTTGCCGCCCAGCGCCAGATGTCCTGCGTCACCGCGGCCTTGGGCGTTGCTGGCACGGACGGTGGCGGCGTTGGAAAGGCCGAGATGGATCATGAAGGTCGCAGTGGCGATCTGCAGCGCAATCCCGTGTGCGGCCAAAGGCACGGTGCCCAGCCACCCCATCAGGATCACGGACCCGGCAAAGAGCGCCGCCTCGGCCAGGGTGGTTAGCCCGATGGGCCAGCCGAGCTGGAAGACGCGGGCAAACATCTCGGCATCCAAGCGCCAGATCCGCACGAACAGCCGGTGCTGCGGCAGTTGGCGCACCGCATAGACCAGTACAAAGATCAGGGCGGTGAGGTTCGACACAACCGACGCCCAGGCCGCGCCGCGGATCCCAAGCTCGGGCGCGCCCCAATTGCCGAAGATCAACGCGTAGTTGGCCAAAGCGTTGGCAATCGCTGCCGCTACGGTGATCCAGAGCACGATGCGCGTATGCTCTAACCCGGCAAGGTAGCTTTTCAGCACCATCGTCCCCAGGGCCGGCAGCATGCCCCAGCCTGCAATCCGCAGATAGGTTTGGGCGTCCATCGCCAGACTGTCTTCCTGCCCCATGGCGCGTAAGATGGGGGCCGAGAACCACATCAGCGGCATGACCAGCAGGAAGAACAGCACTGACAACCACAGCGCCATACGCGTGGCGCGGCGGATTTGGGTATCATCTTCGTGTACGGCGAAATTCGCCACCATCGGCATGACCGCCCAGGCAAACCCCGAGCCAAACAGGAACAGCGTCATGTAAAGCGATGTGGCCAGCGTGAGCGCTGCCAGTTCCGGCACGCCGTACCAGCCCATCATCACAGTATCCGTCAGCGAGATGGCAAACTGCGCCATGTGCCCGCCGACAAGCGGCAGGCCCAGGACCAGCACCGCGCGGGCGTGCTGGGCAGAGGTCATGGTCGTGGCTGACATGCCAGCGCTTTAGACCGGCATCCGGTCTCGGGCAAGCCTTGGGTTTTTCAGGAGTGTCAGAGCGCGCGGGACAAGAGCTGCAGCGACAGAGCAGCAATCACAGCACCGGACAAGAGCTCAACCACTCCCATGGCGCGCAAGGCGCCTGTTCCGCCGTCAAAGCGGCTCAGCCAGCCTTCGCGCAGGGTGACCGCGGCAAAGGCGACCACCACTGTGACGGAGGCCGTGCCGAGGCCCATGGCAAAGGCGCCAAGAATGCCGGCTTCGACCAGGCCCATGCGCCAGGTCAGGATCAGCAGGAAAAGCGCACCTGTGCAGGGCCGGATGGCCACCGCGCCGACCAGCAGCGCCGCATCGCGCAGGGATTTCACCTGCTGGACCTCATGAAGATCGGGGGCGTGGGCATGACCACAGCCACCGCACGCCACCTCTTTCGGCTTTTGCCAGAGCTTGCGGGCACCTCGGATCCCCAACCACAGGCCAATGGCGGCAATGGCGGCGTAAGAGAGCGGCGCAAACCAGTGTTCGGCGGCGCCCTCCATCTCGGTCCGGCCCCAACCCAAGAGCCACAGACCGCCATAGACCAGCAACACGGCAGTGGCGGCCTGCGCAAGGCTCGACACCAGCGCCAGCAGGCTCAGCCGCACGACCGGCACCCGCTGCGCAACGCCATAACCGCCAATCAAAAGCTTGCCATGCCCCGGCCCCGCCGCGTGGAAAAACCCGTAGGCAAAGCAGACCGTCATCAGCAACCAGAACGCCCCCGGATCGCCGGCGCGCAGGGCGCGCAGCCCGCGTGCCATGGCGTTTTGTGCCGTGCGCTGGCCCTCAGCGGCCATGACGCGCACTTGATCGGCCCCGCCAAAAAGCCAGAGCCAAGCCGCGACGCCCAGAACGGCAAGCGCCGCCGCTAGGAGGAGCCGCTGCATGTCAACCTGATCGTATCGGCGTAGAGATGGCCCAGCTGCATCACCTCGAACACGTCTTCGGGCATGCTGGACAGCTCTTCCGCCAGCGCGGCCTCAGCCGCGTCGCGGCTGTAGGGCGCGATGTCGGCCGTGCAGTCCCCAGACGCCGTCGTCACACCGGTGAGAGTGTAGGCGACGTAATAGGTGGGATCGTACTGCTTGACCTCCAGCCCCGCGACCGCGACCTGCGGTACCGTGCGGGTGTGGCTGGCCACGATGCGGCCATCGTTGACGGCAATATCCGTCGGCTGCGGATGGCCCAGAACGATCTTTTCGCCGTTCGACCACATGAAGAGATCACCTTCGAACCCTTCGGGCCACTCGATCAGGTCAAAGCCTTTGAGGCGCGTCAGTTCCGGAGTGGTCAATTGCCCGTCGCCATCACGGTCCAGCCCCATGTCCTCGAAGATCAAAAGTGACAGGAAATCGTCGTATTCCCAGGTCACATCGACCGCCACGACATGGCCATCCTCGACGATCAAGCGCAGTGTCGTGTCCACAAAGACATGCGGATGCGCCGTGGCCAGTGGGGCAAATCCCAAGGCCAGCGCAGCTCCGGCAGCAAGGATGGAACGGCTTTTCATACCCTAGGAGCTAAGGATTTCGCGCGCGTACGCAAGAAAGATTTCGCAAGCAAGGCAAAGAATTGCCCATTTTCAGGGCGGTGGACCAGTTTGCGGCGGCGTGCAACACTGGGTTTGAGCACTTAAGCACGCAGGTTTCAGTCGGAGAGTGTGGTTTGAAATTCATCGCCGTTTCTCTGCTTGGCCTGCTCACCGCCGTTAGCGCGCAGGCGCAATCAGAGTCCGCCTTCGAACCGGAAACCCAAAAGCTGATCACCGCCTGCACCGAGTTCGTGCGCGTGGTCGGCGACGCCCGCGCCAAGGACCCGGGCCTGACGCTGAGCGCCGATCAGACCAAGAGCTATGACAACTGCACGCGCCTCTTGCAGAAACACGACGAAAGGCGCGCCCTACAGCGAGAGGTTGATGAAAAAGAGGGCCGCAATGCCGCGCTGCGGGCTGAAAACGCCGCGATGATGCGTGAGAATTATGAGCTTGCGGTGGAAACGCTGCTGCGGCTGGCGCCCGAGGGCATGCGCTGGTCCACCGAACGTGACTGCGACCTGCTGTTTGTGCAACCGAACGGCACGGTTGTGCAGATCCTGCCGCAGGGCGTTGATCCGGCGCGCACGCAAGTTCTGGACGGCAGAACGCTTCGGCTTTATCCAAACGAAAGCAACGGGTTGAACGAGGTTCTTGATCGCGACTTCAACACCAAACCGCTTTCCAGCTACGACTTTGCCCTGAACACCACCCGCCTTTCGGCGCTGTCAAACGACGATGCAAAGCTGATCCTGGACGGTCTGCCAAAGCTTGTCATATCGCTGCATACCTATTGCGCAACGCGCTGAAATTCGGGATCGCAGATCGGCTGAAAGAGGCCTAGTTCACAGCGCCCTCCCATCATCTCAGCCATTTTTTCGCGGAAATGTGTTATGCTGAGTCAGTTTATAGATTCATGTCGTTTCCCGGAGGCCGCGATGGCCGAGATGGTTGACCTTGAAGACTTTGTACCCCGCGTGCGCGCGTTTCTGAGCGAACTTGCCGCCAACAACACGCGCGACTGGTTCAAAGCGCACAAAACCGAGTATGACGGGATGTTGAAGCGCCCCGGTGAGCGGTTGTTGACCGAACTTGCGCCGGTTCTGGCAGAGCAGACCGGTCAGCCGATCCGGACCAAGCTTTTCCGTCCGCATCGCGATCTGCGGTTTTCAAACGACAAGACGCCCTATCACACGCATCTGCATCTGGCCTGGTCCGCCCCGGATGGGCGCGGCTGGTATCTGGGGCTTTCGAATACCTATGCCACGGCGGGCGCAGGCATCATGCAATTCGACGCCCCGCAACTCGACCGGTTCCGCGACGCGGTCGATAGCCCTGCGGGTACAGAATTGGCGACCATCCTGTCTGAGGGTGACTGGCGGCTTGACCCGCCAGCTCTGAAACGCGTGCCCGCTCCCTATGACGCGGATCATTCGCATGCCGAACACCTCAAACGCAAAGCGCTGGTGGTCTGGCACGACAATCTCGACGCAGGCCTGACGGACACCCCGGTTGCCACCCTCGAACAGGTGTTTGCCGGGATGGCCCCGTTACAGCGCTGGCTCAGCGATCAGGTGGCCGACGACTGAGTGCCGCTGCGCCGGGCCTCGGGATGCAAGGCCGTGCCCAGGATGTGGTCCGACCTGTGGATCACATGCGCCGCACCGCCAACGATCAGCGGGTCCGGGCCCTTGGCAATCGACAGATCCTTGTCCGGATAGTCCAGCGTCGACAGGAAATGCAGCATGCAGTTCAGGCGCGCGCGTTTCTTGTCGTCGGATTTCACAATGGTCCAAGGCGCGTCGGCGGTGTCGGTGTAGAAGAACATCGCCTCTTTCGCCTCGGTATAGTCGTCCCACTTATCCAGCGAGGCCTTGTCGATCGGCGACAGCTTCCACTGTTTAAGCGGATCGGTTTCGCGGCTTTCAAAGCGGCGGCGCTGTTCGTCCTGCGTGACCGAGAACCAGTATTTGTAAAACCGGATGCCCGAGCGCACCAACATCCGTTCCAGCTCCGGCGTCTGGCGCATGAACTCCAGGTATTCGCCGGGCTCACAGAACCCCATGACGCGCTCGACACCGGCGCGGTTGTACCAGCTGCGATCATACAGCACCATTTCACCCGCGGTCGGCAGATGTTCGATATAGCGCTGATAATACCACTGCCCGCGCTCTACATCGGTGGGTTTGTTCAGCGCCACGACACGCGCGCTGCGCGGGTTGAGATGTTCGGTGAACCGCTTGATCGTGCCGCCCTTGCCGGCTGCGTCGCGGCCTTCGAACAGCATGACAAACTTCTGACCGGTCTCCTGCGCCCACAGCTGCACCTTGAGCAGTTCCGCCTGCAACTGCGCCTTCTGCCGCTCATAGCTGCGGCGCGACAGGCGGGTGTCATAAGGATACTTGCCCGACTCGAACGCCCGCCGCACATCCTCGGGGTTGGGCGCCTTGGCTTTCGCGGCACGCGCGCGCGCGGCCCCGTTGGGTTTGGCGTTGGGGGCGACGGTCTTTGTCGGTTCGATTGAGGCGGTCATGCGGGGTCCCTTCACGTTTGGCTTTTCCGATGCCTTAGCCAGAATCGGCCAGCCGCACTTTGACCCCGGTCAAACCGGCATCAGATTTGCAGATTTTCTGCCACGTCATCTGCCAACCGTCACATTTGCCCCACACAAGCGCTGATTTCTTTTCCCCTCACCGCGCTTCGCGGCATTGATTTTCCCCCGGCCTTCCGGCAAGTCGGGCCAAGAACGAAGTGAGAGGGATGGGGATGACTCGCATCGATGCCAGGTTTGCCAAGCTGCGTGCCGAGGGCCGCAAAGCGTTTGTGTCCTACATCATGGCGGGGGATCCCGATGTCAAAACCTCGCTGACGCTGATGAAGGGGCTGCCCAGCGCAGGCGTCGACGTGATCGAACTGGGCCTGCCCTTCACCGATCCGATGGCCGACGGCCCGACCATTCAGCTGGCCGGCCAGCGCGCGCTCGAAGGCGGCATGACGCTGGACAAGACCCTGCAGATGGTGCGTGAGTTTCGCGCTGGCGATAACGACACCCCCATCGTGCTGATGGGCTATTACAACCCGATATATTCGCGCGGCGTCGACACCTTTCTGGACCAGGCCAAAGAGGCCGGGATCGACGGACTGATTATCGTCGATCTGCCCCCCGAAGAAGATGACGAGCTGTGTATCCCGGCACAGAAAGCGGGATTGAATTTCATCCGGCTGGCGACCCCCACCACCGACGACAAACGCCTGCCCAAGGTGCTGCAGAACACCTCGGGCTTTGTCTATTACGTCTCGATCACCGGCATCACCGGCGCCGCTGCCGCCCAGGCCGCCGAAGTGGGCCCCGAAGTGGCGCGGATCAAATCGCAAACCGACCTGCCGGTGATTGTCGGCTTTGGCATTCGCACGCCGGAAACCTCGCAAAGCATCGCCTCAATCGCCGATGGCTGCGTCGTGGGGTCCGCCATCGTGGCCGACCTGGCCGAAGGCAAACCGGTGGACGAGGTGCTGGGCTTTGTCAAAAGCCTGGCCGACGGCGCTCACCGGGCCTGACACCCGCAGCGATGCGTCGCCTCACCACTGGCTGAATAAAAGCGCGCGGAAGCGCTCCTTTGGATCACGTGTGGCTGGGAAAAGCTCAGCCCACCGCGCGCCGCAGTATGTGCGTCGCAGTGTAACTCATCACCACAACCCGATCCTGGCGCATGACTTCGTAGCGGATCACCGTAACGCCGCGGTCGGGGCGTGAGGCCGACGCTTTGCTCGACACCACCTCGGCCTCGACATGCAGCACATCGCCCGGACGCACCGGCTGCAGCCAGCGCACATCTTCCATCCCGGGGGAGCCCATCGACGCCTCAGACCAGACCCCGGCCTTCAACGTCAAGCCAAAAGCCACCAGCATGGTGTGAAACCCGCTGGCAATGATCCCGCCATAGGGCGAGGCCGCGGCCGCCTCGGCATCGGTGTGAAACGGTTGCGGATCCCATTGGCGTGCAAAGTCCACGATCTCATCGAGGCTCAGCCCCTGCGCCTCAGTCACAAAGCGAAACCCCACCCGCAGATCGTCGAAATACCGCTCAGTCATGGCTTTCCCGCATCTTGTCCAGCACCTGCCGCAGCGTCGTCAGCCCCGGCAGCAAAGTCGCTGGATCCAGCGGCAACCGCTGCAGGATTTCCACCAAATCCGGCCCCAGCGCTGCGATCGCCTCTTCGCGAAACCTGCGGCCCGTATCGGTCAGAAACACCTGCTTGGACCGCGCATCGCGCGGGTTGGGCGCCATGGTCACCCAGCCGCGTTTCACCAGCCCCGACAGCGTATGTGTCATCGTCGTCTTCGGCACCTGAAAGGCGCGGGCCAATTGCAGCGGCGTGCGGCCGTCGCCCAGCCGCACCAGGTGGTTGATGACCGAAAAATGCGACACCAACACCCCGTCGGGCAGCCGCGCCTCGAACAGAGTCGTGGTCAGCTGCCCGATGATGCCGATCTCGTTCATCACCTTGAAAAGCGCGTCTTTGTCGTCAGGCATCCAGTCGTTTGCTTTCCAGCGGCCAGCGCGGGCTGACGCCCACCTGCGGCCCATAACCGATCCGCGCCAACATTTGCACGGTCCCGCCATGGGGCGCCAGCCTTTGGTGGATATCGGCGTAAAGCCCTGCCATTTCGGGATATTCCTGCAACGCCTGGCTGAGCGGTTGCATCCCCAGCCCCAGCCCCGTCGCGGCGAGGTTCAGCCGTACCCAATCTCGCCCGGCCGCAATCTGATCGGCCCGGCTATTGCCATCTGTCACCTGCCAGATATGGCCCATCGCCGTATCGGCATTCTCCAGCACCGCCGCCAGCCCCTGTTTATAGCCCGAAGACTCCCGATCCATCGCCACATCGCGGTTGAACAGCCCGGTCAGATGTAGCGCCTCGAACATCGGCCCGGAAAAGTCGATCCCGTCCGGGTTGGCATTCACTTCGCGCCGGCCAATGCGGAAGAGATCGACGCTTTCCTTGTACGTGCGTTCGGTCTCGATCTCGATCACCAGCGCATCATAGGTCAGCTTCCGCAACGCCGCGATGTCCCCCTCGTCAACCGATCCGGCCACCGCCGAGCCATGCGCTCCGGCGGCCACCAGTGCTTGCAACGCATCCCGCGCAACCGGGCGCGTGACGTCAAACGGCTCTTTCAACGTGCGCCGAAACGGGACCTGTGCAAAGAGCGGGTCCGGGCCCTCTGTTGTCGGCGCAAACCGGCACACCGCCACCGGACGCGCATCCAGCTGCTCGGGATCGCTGCCCTCGGGAAAAAGCGCGGTCTCCACCGCCAGACCGTCCTGCAATGCCGCCAGGCGCAGCACCTCGAGAAAGCAGCCCAGACCAATCACGATCTGCCGGCTGAACGGATCGGTATGCGGCAAGAGCCGGTCGGTATCGACGTAAAGCGCCACCTGGTCCGGTGTGCTCAGGTCAACCATCCAGGGCTGGCGGTTGTGTGGATTGGGCGCCAGGATCGCCCAGCTGAGCGCCCGCATCCGCGGATCAGCATAGGCCCCCGCGGCCTCCCAAGGCGCCAGTGCCTTGGCCGGCGGACGCGCCAACGCCCATCCCCCTGCCCCCGCGGCGGCGACAACGCCGCCCCCCAGAATGGCCAATGTCTTACGTCGTGAGATCTTCATGGTCAGCTCATATTGTTCGATTTTGTACTATATAGTGCGATGTCGCACTTTATGTCAAGACGTCGAGTCTTTCGTGTCGCATGGATCAGACAAATGTTTATTGGTACGGAAACCTAACCAATCGAAGCGAAAGGCCGCGCCTATGCCCGTCATCACCGAGATCGAAGACCTCAAGCGCATCTACCGCCGGCGCGTCCCACGGATGTTCTACGATTATTGCGAATCGGGCAGCTGGACCGAACAAACCTTTCGCGAAAACACCTCTGACTTCGACAAGCTCTATCTGCGCCAGCGCGTCGCCATCGACATGGCCGACCGCAGCACTCAAAGTCAGATGATCGGCCAGGATGTGAGCATGCCGGTGGCGCTCGCCCCGGTGGGCCTGACCGGCATGCAGCACCACGATGGTGAGATCATGGCCGCCAAAGCCGCCGAGAAATTCGGCGTGCCCTATTCGCTGTCGACGATGTCGATCTGCTCGATCGAGGATGTGGCGGCCAACACCTCGAAACCCTTCTGGATGCAGGTTTACACGCTGAAAGACGACGATTTCATGCAGCGGCTGTTTGATCGCGCCAAGGACGCCAAATGCTCGGCTGCGATCATCACGGTGGATCTGCAGCTCTTGGGCCAGCGCCACAAGGATCTGAAAAACGGCCTCTCCGCTCCGCCAAAGCTGACGCCCGCAAGTGTCGCCAACATGATGACCAAGGTGCAATGGGGCCTTGGCATGCTGTCGACCAAGCGGCGGTTCTTCGGCAATATCGTCGGCCACGCCAAGGGGGTGACCGACCCGTCGTCGCTCTCGACCTGGACGGCGCAGGCCTTTGATCAGTCGCTCGATTGGGACCGCATCCGCCAGTTCCGCAAGATGTGGGACGGTCCGCTGATCATCAAAGGTATCATGGATCCGCGCGATGCCTTGCAGGCGCTGAATGTCGGTGCCGATGCGATTGTGGTGTCGAACCATGGCGGGCGGCAGCTCGACGGCGCTTTGTCCTCGATCCGGGCCCTGCCGGCGATCCTCGATGCGGTGGGAGACAAGATCGAGGTGCATATCGACAGCGGCATCCGTTCAGGCCAGGACGTGCTGAAAGCCATCGCGATGGGTGCCAAGGGTACCTATATCGGCCGCGCTTATGTCTACGGGCTGGGGGCGATGGGCCAGAAAGGCGTGGCGCAGGCTTTGGAGGTGATCCACCGCGAGCTTGACGTCAGCATGGGCCTCTGTGGGCATCGCGATCTGAATGGGGTCAACCGCGATATCCTGATGATTCCAAAGGATTTTGAGGGCAACTGGCAGTAAAGGCGAGCGCTACGTGGCAATCAAACACTCCCCGTCGCGGGCTTGACCCGCGACCTCATGCCCTTTGCTTCTCGGGATGACCCTGGCCCGGTTGCGTACTCACTCCAGCAGCCGCTGCATGACACCCAGAAAGGCGCGCACCTCGGCAATGCTGTTGTAATGCGCCATCGACACGCGGATGCAGTGCTCTTGCCCCAAAGGCGTGAGGATGTTGCCGGAATAGTGGTCGGCCTTGCGAATATGGGTGCGGATGCCTTCGTCGTTCAGCGCCGCCACGATCTCGGCTGAGGGCTTGCCATCGACCCAAAAGCTCACCAGCCCCTCGCGCGCCGGGTTGTCCGCCCCACCGACGATCTGCACACCCGGTAATTCCGCAAGACCGGCGAGGTTGTCGACGCCGTGTAACATCGCGTCACTGAGCGCCTTTTCCTGCGCCTTGATCGCCTGACCCGCCGCCTCGATCCGCGCGCGGGGATCTTCTGTGTCGGACACCTGCGCCCCCAGCCATTCGAAATAGCCCACCACGTCGGACATCGTGGCATAGGCACCTGTGTCACGCGTCCCAAGCTCCCAGTTCACAAACGGCCCGCCGTCGAGCCGGTCATGCGGTAATGCCGCCAGCCGGTCTGACAGCCAGGCCACGCCATAACCGTGGCGCGAAAACACCTTGTAGGGTGAGATCACATAGGCATCGACGCTGGCCGCCGTCACATCGATCTGGCCGTGGCAGGCATGCTGGATCCCGTCAGCCACAATGAACGCTTCAGGCGCCTTGGCCCGCACCGCGGCCACGATGGCGGACAGGTCCATCGCCATGCCAGTCACCGGCGAGGTGTGCAGGATCGTCACCACGCGGGTATCTGCGGTCACCGCCTCAGCATAGGCCTCCGCCGTCACCAACCCGCGTGCGGCGTCATGCGGGATCAATACATGCGGCCGCCCCGACACCTCGGCCCAACGCGCACATGCGCTGCGCGAGGCCGGGTGTTCGACGGTGGAGCCCAGCACAATCCCGTCCTCGGGCGCACCAAGACAGGCGTTGGCGATCACACGAAAGAGCAGCTCGGTCCCGCTTTCGCCGACCACAACCGCACCGCCCTCAGCGTTGAAAAACCGGCGCACATCCTCCCGCGCCTGGTCGATCACCGCGACCAAGGCTTTGGCAGCCGGGTTGTCCCGCCCCTGATTATCGGGGATCGCGGCAAAGCGGGCGCTGGTCTCAACCACCGCGTTCAGCGTCAACGCACCGCCGGCATTCTCGAAAAACACCCGCGGTCCGGTAAAGGGGCAGCTCTCGACATGGGCAAATCTGTCCCGCACCTGCTGCAAAAGCCCGTCGTCAAACATCGCTTGCCCTCTAATGTGGTTTTTGCGCGTTCTCAGCCGCACGCGCCGCCTGATCCATCGCCTCTTCGACCTCTTCGGGATCATCCGACGGGATCGCATAGCCGCCCGTCAGCCATTTCGCGAGGTCCAGATCGGCGCAGCGGCGCGAACAGAACGGGCGGTACTTGGCGTCAGTCGCCCGGTCGCAGATCGGACAGCTCATCCCAACAGGTCCTTCAAAGGCACCCGGTCACGTTTGCGCTGCAGCTCGATCAGGCCAAGCTGCGTCCAACCGGCGATCACCGTTTCGGTCATGTCATGCCGCAGCGCCGCGCGCAGGACCTGTTCGATCTGGCGGCGGTCTTTCTTGGGGGTCGGGGCCGGATCGATCAGGATCTGTCCGCCCAAGCCCCGCAACCGCAACTGCCGCGGCAAATCGCGCAATGCGCTCAGATTGGCCTTGAGCCCTGCCGCTGGAGACGTGTCGCCGCCGGTGTTGATATCCACCGCCACCAGCGCACGTGTGGGTTCGATCATCATACTGGCACTGGCGGCAAGCGGCACCAACGGGCCACGCAACGCCTCAATCGCGTCGTTGACCGCATGGGTGTCAAAGCTCCCCTCACCCGAGTCCACCTCCGCCGGCGCGGTCCATTCGCGCCACGCCAATGTGTGCGGGCTGTCGCCTTCGACAAGCGTTTCGGGGGCGCCGTTGCTGTCCGCCACCACTTTTGTGGCCAGCTCGGCCATGGCCGCAATATCCTCGGCAATCGCGTCGGCAGGCGCCTCGGCGCAGGACGAGCGCAGGATCAGCCCAGCCTCCCCGCTCATCACGTCATGAGCGATTTCAAGCAGTTGGTCGCGCAGGTCGTCATCCTTGATCTGCCGCGACACGTTGATCCCTGGCGCCTCGGGTGTGACAATCCCGTAGCGCGATTTGAACAACAGCCGCGTAGTGACCGGGAT
>JASJCC010000103.1 GCA_030066175.1 Paracoccaceae bacterium
TTGTCGGACTTGCGGGTGATCTTGTCGACCTCGTCGATATAGACGATGCCGCGCTGCGCGCGTTCGACATTGTACTCGGACGCCTGCAACAGCTTGAGGATGATGTTTTCCACGTCCTCACCCACATAACCCGCCTCAGTCAGTGTGGTCGCGTCCGCCATGGTGAACGGCACATCGAGAATGCGCGCCAGGGTCTGCGCTAGCAACGTCTTGCCGCAACCGGTGGGACCGATCAGCAGGATGTTGGACTTCGCCAGTTCGATATCGCCGGATTTCTGCGCGTGGTTCAGGCGTTTGTAGTGGTTATGCACCGCCACCGACAGCACCCGCTTGGCAATCGCCTGACCGATCACATAGTCGTCCAGCACATCGCAGATTTCCCGCGGCGTCGGCACCCCTTCGGCAGACTTCAGGCCGGCGCCTTTGGTCTCTTCGCGGATGATGTCCATGCAAAGCTCGACGCATTCATCGCAGATGAATACGGTGGGGCCTGCAATCAGCTTGCGTACCTCATGTTGGCTTTTGCCGCAAAAACTGCAGTAGAGGGTGTTTTTGCTGTCGCCGCCAGAGTTCGTCGCCATTATCGCACCTTTCCCGGCCAGGCCGCCCTTTCGGGCACGCGCCGAACGGCGTTTCCGTCCGGTTTGACCGCATATCGCCTCAAGCTTAGGGCAGCCATTCCGGCACTACAATCCGAAATTTCAACCCACGCGGATCATAGCCGCGTAGGTTAATTTTTCGTTACGCGTCGGCATCATCGCCGGTGTCGCGGTTGGTCACGATTTCATCGATCAAACCCCAGTCTTTCGCCTCTTCGGGCGACATGAAGTTATCCCGCTCCAGCGCCGCCTCGACCTTTTCGAGCGTCTGACCCGTGTGATGCACGTAAATCTCGTTCAACCGCTTTTTCAGCTTCAGCGTCTCTTCGGCGTGGATCATGATGTCGGTCGCCTGACCCTGGTAGCCACCCGAGGGCTGGTGCACCATGACGCGGCTGTTGGGCAGCGAAAAGCGCATGCCCGGCGCGCCGGCCGTCAGCAAGAGCGAGCCCATCGACGCCGCCTGCCCGATCACCAGCGTGCTGACCTTGGGTTTGATGTATTGCATCGTGTCGTAGATCGACAGCCCGCTGGTCACCACCCCGCCGGGTGAATTGATATACATGCTGATTTCTTTCGAGGGGTTTTCCGCCTCGAGATGCAGCAGCTGGGCCACGATCAGCGACGACATCCCGTCATGCACCGGACCGTTCAGAAAGATGATCCGCTCTTTCAGCAGCCGGGAAAAGATGTCGTAGGCGCGTTCGCCGCGACTGGTTTGTTCCACAACCATGGGAACAAGGTTCATATAGGTTTCAATCGGGTCGTTCATGTCTGCCTGCCTGATGTTGTCTGGAAATGCCTAGCGCGAGTGTGTTGACAGAATCTTAGTGTTGGCCCCTAGGACCTGCAAGGGCAGGCGGTTGAATTCGTCGGATTGACGATCGCGGGCCGTGTCCTAACCTGACGGAGCATGAACGCTTTGCAGACCTTCCCCCCGACCCGCACCGCCGCTTTGGAACGGTTGGCGCGTTTCGTCCCGCATGCCGGGCGCGACTATGCCGCGCGGCGCAACTATGACCTGGGGCCCGGGCGGCATGACGGGGTGTCGACCCTGTCACCCTATCTGCGCCACCGGCTGCTGACCGAGGAAGAGGTCTTGCAGGCCGTCCTGGGCCGGCACTCGCACAAAGCGGCGGAGAAGTTCATCCAGGAGGTGTATTGGCGGACCTATTGGAAAGGCTGGCTTGAGATGCGGCCGTCGGTCTGGTCCAGTTACCGCGCCGGACTGATCCAGCGCTGGGACGAGGTGCAGACCCAATCCGGCCTGCGCCACGAATGGGAGGCCGCGTGTCGGGGCGAAACCGGGATCGCCTGTTTCGACCATTGGGCGCAGGAACTGGTGCAGACCGGCTATCTGCACAACCACGCGCGGATGTGGTTTGCCTCGATCTGGATCTTTACCCTGCGGCTGCCGTGGGAGCTGGGGGCCGATTTTTTCTTGCGACACTTGTTGGACGGCGATCCGGCGTCCAACACGCTCTCTTGGCGTTGGGTGGCGGGCTTGCAGACCAAGGGCAAGAATTACGTCGCACGCGCGTCCAACATTGCGAAATACACCGAAGGGCGGTTTTCGCCGGTGCATCAGCTGGCGCAGGGCGAGGTTGCGCCGCTCGATGGCCCGCCGCATCCACCTCGGATGGACGCGCCCACGGGCGATAGCTTTGACCCCAGCCTGCCCACCGCGCTGATCCTGCACGAGGAGGATCTGTCACCCGGGTGGCTCTTCGATCTGGGTTTGAAACCGGTGGCGACCGCAACAGTGCAGGCCGCGTCAGACCTGTCGCCGCTGCAACCGGCCCCGCATGTCGCGGCATTCAAGGAGGCAGCGCTGCAGGAGGCGGCGGACCGTTGGGCAGACCGCTTGGGTCCGGTGACACAGGGGCTGAGCGACGCCGGCGCACTGAACGCTTGGGCGCGCGACACCGGTGCGGTACAGGTCGTGACACCCTATGCGCCGGTCGGGCCAACAGCCGCTTTGCTCGCGGGTGTCGATGCGCTGCCGCTGCGCCGCGCCCTCCGGCCCTATGACGCTGCGGCCTGGCCCTTTGCGACGGCCGGGTTCTTCAAGTTCAAGGAAAAGATCCCGCGGTTGATCGCCGACCTAAAGGGCCTGCGCGCGGCCTAAGGCCAAAGAGAAACGGGCGGCGCATTGCACCGCCCGTTTGCATTTCTAACCCGACAAATCAGGCCGTGCCGAACATGTCCGAGGTGATGCCGGCATACCAGCCGATGCTTTCCTCATAGGTTGCCTTGCGCAGATCGGCGTCTTCGCCGGTCTGGCTGATGAAGCCGTCGGTCTTGGCGATCTTTTCGTCGGTCGCCTCGTAGGAAGCACCCACCTTGATCCCATCATCCGTGGCCACCAGCGACCAACAGGTGTTCGAGAACTTGGCTGGGAACACGCGGCTTCCGGTCAGCGCCCCACGCACCGCCATTGCCGCCACCTTGGCCTGGCTGTTGGCCGAGAAGCCGGACTTGGGCATGTCACCCTGCGCGCAGGCATCGCCGAGGATGTGGATGTTTTCATCCAGACGCGACTGCATGGTGTGGCCGGAAACCGGCGCCCAGTTGCCATCGGTCAGCGCGGCAGCGGCGCAGATCGTGCCGGCCTTCATCGCCGGGATCACGTTGACCACGTCGGCATTGACCACTTCGCCATCGATATCGACAGTCATCTCGGCCGCGTTCACCGACACGTTTTCGCCCCCGAAATCCGGACCGATACGTTCGATCATACCGCCATAGTGGTTTTCCCAGCCTTCTTCGAACAGCGCCTGTTTGGAGAATTTCGGCTTGGGGTCGGCGATGATGATCTTGGCCGTCGGGTTGTTGGCCTTGAGGTAATGCGCCACCATCGACACCCGCTCATACGGTCCCGGCGGGCAGCGATAGGGGTTGGGCGGGGCAACCATGACATAGGTGCCGCCTGTGGGCATCGCCATGATCTGCCGCTTCAACAGTTCGGTCTGGGTGCCGGCCTTATAGGCATGCGGCATGGCGGTCTGGCTCGACAGATCCCAGCCGGGCACAGAGCCGTCGACAAAGTCGATACCGGGCGAGATGACCAGCCGGTCATAGGGCACGCTGCCACCACCGGCGAGCGCAACGGTCTTGGCATCGCGGTCCACACCCGTGGCCCAGTCATGCACCACGTTGACGCCGAAATCAGACGCCAGGGTGGCATAGCCGTGGCCCAGGCTGTCCATTTCCCGGAAGCCACCCAGATAGAGGTTCGAGAAGAAGCAGGTGTAATAGCTGCGCGTGGGCTCGATCAGCGTGACGTCGATCTCGCCACCTGAATCCTTGGCGATATAGCGCGCAGCCGTCGCCCCACCGGCGCCGCCGCCGATGACCACGGCCCGCGGCGTGGTCTGCGCGCGCACCATGGGAGCCGCCAGCGTGGCCGCGGCCACTGCGGAACTTCCCAGGAAAGTCCTTCTGTTGAGTTTCATGTCCATCTCCTCCTTATTGGACGTCGTTCTGTGCGGGTGCCGCCGTCTAAATGCGCGGCCCGCCCCCTCGTCTCTTATGGCCCGGGCGGGGTTGCCCGGCCCTGTCAACTTTTGCGGTATGGAATGCGGATTCTGCGTCCGCGTTGCGATCAGAGTACGCCTGAGATTGCGTTCTGTCGACATGGATGACGCCGTGCAGCATCACGGTTTGAATTTGCGTGTCTGATGCGCGATTCAGGCACGGGGTCAGCGCGTGCCAACCGGCGTTTCGAGCGACCCGCGCTTGGTGATCTGCACCTCGTCGGACACCCGCGCGCCGCCGGGCAACCAGCCGAGCATTGCGGCCAAAGCCAGCACGGCACCCACCATCACGATCAACCTGGCGAAACTCATCTGCCAATGCCCCGATCAAAAAACCGTCGGCACGCAGGGTGGAATAAACCCTGCGCGCGGGGCCAAATGCCCCTGGGACGATCTTGATCGCGTGCATGTTACTGATCAATTGCGGAATACCGGACCCATCCTCATTTCAGCTCGGCAAAATACGCGGCAAGCGCCGCGATTTCTTCGTCCGACAGGCGTCCGGCCATCATCTGCATCACCGGATGCGGGCGAATCTTGCGTTTATAGGCGTGCATCGCGACAACAAAATCTTCGGGATGCCAGAGCGTGATCGACGGGATGCCGTCATCGGCCCCAGTGCGCTTATGGCAGGTCAGGCATTCCGAGGCGAGGTATTCGCCATAGGCCACGTCACCAACAATGGCGAGCACCTCGGGCGACAGCTCAACCTCTTTCTTGAGCGCGGTGGGCGAGGCTTCGGGGATGTTCTGCGGGTTGTCGGAATAGAGCCGCAGGAAGGCCAGCACATCGTCGCGGTCCTTCTTTTCGCGCAGTCCGCGGAACGACATCCGGGTGCCCGACACCAGCGCCTTGGGGTTCTCAAGATAGGCGTCGAGATGTTCCAGATCCCAGATCAGCCCATCCGCCGCCGCCCGCATCAGGCTTTTGGAGTAGAAAAAGCCCTCAATGGCGCCCGCCTTGCGGTCAAACACGCCGTTCAGATGCGGGCCGGTACGATTGACCGCATCAGGACCAACCTGGTGGCACCCACTGCATTTCTTGTAGACGATGGCGCCGCGTTCGGCGTCACCAATCTGTTCGGCCGTTTCATCGGCAAGCGCCGGCCCCGAAAGGGCCAGCGCCAGAAGGCCGGAAAAGATCCGTCCCCACATCTTACTGCTCGAAGGTCTTGAGGTACTCGGTCACCGCGGCGACGTCGCCCTCTTTCTTGAGCCCGGCAAAGGCCATTTTGGTGCCTTTGACCGACCCACGCGGATCCGCGAGGAAGGCCGCCAGCGTGGCTTCGTCCCAGACGCCGCCCATGCTGGACATCGTCTTGGAGTATTTGAAGCCGTCGAGGCCGCCGATATCGCGGCCAACGATGCCGTTCAGATGCGGGCCGGTGCGGTTCTTGGCACCGTCGCCGACCTGGTGGCAGGCCTTGCACTTTTTAAAGACGTTCTCACCAGCTGCAGCCAGATCCATGTCGATGGTCGCCGAGGCGGTTTCAACCGGCGCCTCTTCGGCCGCGGTCTCTTCAGCAGCGGCGACCTCAACCGGAGCGGCCTCTTCCGCAGCAGCGGCTTCGCCACCCTCTTCTTCCGGTGTCACGTCCAGCACGGTGGCGCGCATGGTGACCTCGACGCTGTCCTTGCAGTTTTCCATGCAAGGTTCAGCCCGCCAGATCGGATACTCGGTCTCTTCCCGGTCATCGATGATGAAACCTTGGGCATTCGGCAGTTCCACCGACGCCAGGGTTTCGTTCGACAGTTCAAAATCGTCGTCGATCAGGTCGTTGGAATAGAGGATATAGGCCACGATGGCATAGACCTCATCCGCCGTCAGCGTTTGCGCCGCGCCAAAGGGCATGGACCGGTTGACGTAATCCCAAGCGGTCGACACGTGCGGCCAATAGCTGCCTACGGTCTTCAGCGGATCCTCATCCGCCAGCGTGCCGTCGCCGCCAGCCAGCTTGGGCCAGTTATCGACACCTTCGGCGAAGGAGCCGTGGCAGATCGCACAGTTTTCTTCAAAGATCGCCTCGCCGTCATAGGCGTTGCCGGTGCCAACCGGTAGGCCGGTGCCATCGGGCTGCACATCGACATCCCAAGCGGCGATTTCTTCGGGCAGGGCCGGGCGGCCGATGCCGAATTTGGTGCCGGGCATGCCTTCGTCGGCTTGCGCGGCGGCGACGAGGCCACCTTGCGGCACCTCGGCCTGTGCGGTCTGCTGAGCGGCGACCTTGGCCGCTTCCAGTTCCGCCAAAGCATTGGCAGACAGCGGCCCCAGCGTCGGCAAGTTGTCCGGCACCTGGGCGACGTTGCGGTCGGCGAAGTTGTAGGCGCCGATCAGCAGGACCGAAAGGCCGATCGCGGTACCGGCGTAGAGATTAAGAGACTTCGACATTTTCGGCCTCCCCATTGGCTTTCACATGCCAGGTCTGGATGCAGTTGTTGTGGTAGATCGAGTTCAGCCCGCGCACCTCACGCAGTTGCGCCTTGGTGGGCTGGACATAGCCGGTCTCGTCGATGGCGCGCGATTGCAGGAACATCTCTTCGCCATCCCAGGTGGTGTCGAGGTAGAAACGCGTCAGCGCCTTATCCTCACCCGGGGCGGCCAGCCGCGCGGTTTCCCAGGTCATGCCGCCATCCTTGGAGACATCGACGCGGGTGATCTTGCCATGGCCGGACCAGGCCATGCCGGTGATCACCAGCGGGCCGGGGCCGTGTTTGATCGGCGATTGCGGGCTGGGCGAGGTGACAACCGATTTGGCGTCCATCACCCAGGTCCACTTGCGGCTGGTGCCATCCTCGAGCGTATCGGTGTATTTCGAAGTTTCCTCGCGGCTTTCCACCGCGCCATCCATGACCTCGATACGGCGCAGCCATTTGACCCACATGTTGCCTTCCCAGCCGGGCACAACCAGGCGCACCGGGTAGCCATGTTCCTTGCGCAGCGCCTCGCCATTGGCCTTGAAGGCGACCAACACGTCATCGAGCGCCTTTTCCATCGGGATCGAGCGGCCGTTCGAGGACGCATCGGCGCCTTCGACGTATACCCATTTGTCGGCCAGATCGCCTGCGGCGCCCAGGCCTGCCTCGTTCAGCAGGGTACGCAGCGATACGCCGGTGTATTCCATGTTGTGGATCATGCCATGGGTGAACTGCGCGCCATTGAGCTGCGCACCGGCCCATTCCATGCCGGTATTCGCCGCACATTCGCAGAAATACACATGCTGTTCGCGCGGGAAGCGTTCGAGATCGGCATAGGTGAAGACCAGCGGCGTATCGACCAAGCCATTGATCATCAGACGGTAATCTTCTTTCTTCAGCTCGATCGCGCCCGAGTGGTGACGTTCAAAGGCGCAGCCCTGCGGGGTGATCGTGCCGTCGAGCGCGTGGATCGGCGTGAAGTTGATCGAACTGATCGTGTCCGCGGTCAGCCATTCCACGTTGCGGCGCACAACGTCGGCTTCGTGCTCGATCGGCAGGCCGTAGGGCGTGGCGTCAACGCCGTCACCCAGACCCGAGGCCCATTCCTGCACCTCGGTGATCAGCGGATCGGGGCCCGCGGCCCGGGCTGTCGTTGCCGCGACAGCCCCTGCCCCAAGTGCGGCGGCACTGGTCAGAAACTTGCGGCGCGAAGGGCCTTTCGTCTCTTTTGTCATCTTTCTCTCCTTCCAAGTGGGTCAGCGCGTTCAGACGCCAACCACCTCGACCGAATTGTTGGGCGCGACGCTGACCGTGCCCTGTTTGCGAATATGGCTTTCGACCACGTCCCAGATCTGCGGACCTTCGGTGCCTTCGTTGACCGAGGCCCAGCCGGCGACGATGTATGTCTTGGCGGGGTCGATCGCTTCACCGTTTTTCAGCAGGATCATGTCGGTGACGCGCTCACCCTGCGGCTTGCTGACATCGATCCGGTAGCCCATGCCGCCAATGCGGACCATGTCACCGCCCTGCTGATAATAGGGATCAGGGTTAAAGATGTTGTCGGCCACGTCTTCCAGGATCACCTTGATGAATTCGCCCGTCATTTCCGAGCGATAGGCCTTTCCATAGGTCATCGAGGTGACGTTCCAGATGTCTTCTCGGGTGATATCCTGCCCGGGCAGGATCGACGGCCCCCAGCGCACGCCGGGCGACATGGCGATGTCGGCCTCACGTTCGGAGATCAGCGCGTCGCAGATCAGATCGTCCCACGAGCCGTTGAAGTTGCCGCGGCGATAGAGCAGCGAGTCGGTCTGGCCGATCACCTCTTCCAGCTCGGCCTTGTAAGGCGCGCGTTGTTCGTCGATCAGGGCCGTCATTTCGGTATCAGGTGTGATCACATCCGAGAAGATCGGGATCAGCTTGTGGCGGAAACCCATCATCCGGCCGTTCTGCACATCGAGATCGACGCGGCTGACAAACTTGCCGTTCGAGCCTGACGCGACGATGATCGTATCCCCGACCAGCACCGGTTCGGGAAGCGCGTCATGGGTGTGGCCCGACAGGATCACGTCGATGCCGGTCACGATGCTCGCCATCTTCTTGTCGACGTCAAAGCCATTGTGCGACAGGCAGACCACCAGCTCGGCACCCTCAGCGCGGACCTCATCGACCATGGCCTGCATGTTTTCGTCGCGGATCCCAAAGGAATACTCGGGGAACATCCAACGCGGATTGGCGATGGGCATATAGGGGAAGGCCTGCCCGATGACGGCGATCTTCACTCCGCCGCGTTCAAAGAACTGGTACGGCGGGAAAAGCTCGGCCGGTTCGTCCCATTCGGCGTCAAAGATATTCTGGCCGAGCGCCGCGAAAGGGAGGTTCTCGACAATCTCGGCCACACGATCCGAGCCAAGCGTGAATTCCCAGTGGAAGGTCATGGCGTCAGGCTTCAGACCGTTCATCACGTTGACCATGTCCTGGCCCTGCGTGTGATAGCAGGTGTAGGAGCCATGCCAGGTGTCCCCACCATCAAGCAACAGCGCATCCGGCCGGTCGGCACGGATGGCGTTGATGACGGTCGAGACACGATCCAGACCGCCGACGCGGCCATAGGCCTGCGCCAGCGCTGCGAAATCGCCCGATGACAGTGCGTAATGGGAGGGGCTGCCATCGTCGATTCCGTAAAGCTTGCGAAACTCGGCGCCGGTGACATGCGGCACCGCGCCTTTGTTGTCCCCGACCCCGATATTGATCGACGGTTCGCGGAAATAGATCGGTTTCAGCTGCGCATGGATGTCGGTGACATGGATCAGGCTGACATTGCCGAACGTGTCGAACTGCAGCAACTGGTCCTGGGTGAGCGCCTGCTGCGCGGCCAACCGCGCCCAGTTGCCAAAACCGCTGGCGCCGTAAAGCGCCGAGGCCGCCATGGACACCTGCAGAAAATCGCGCCTTGAGATCATGGGGAGGGTCTTTCTTATCTCGCGACACACATGCGCATGTGTGAATGGGTTAGGTTTGAAAAACCCCGCGCCAGAGCCTCTGGCGCGGGGCCTTCGGGTTTAGTTGCGGACGGACGGCCCTTCGACCGACAGACCGTTGGCACGCGACTTCACGTACAGCTCCAGCGCGATGAATTCCTCGCTGCCAGGGCTGTAGGTTTCGGCGCGGGTGTCCCGCACGCAGCCCTTGAAGCGGCTGTGCACACCGTTCAGCTTGGCGTTTTTCAGACGGTAGGTCGGGAAACCGTTGATCTGGCCCTGGCTGAGGTGGTCGGCGCGAATGTAGTTCCCGTAGTTTTCTTCGTGGCAAGAGGCGCAGGACAGCTCAAGAATACCCGTGCGGGTATAGTAAAGCTCTTTGCCTGCTTCCCAGGCCGCGGCCACCGGGCCGTCGATCGCCACGTTGACCGGCATGCCGCGCGACTGCGAGGCGATCAGCGCTTCGACGTTGATGGCGACGCCGGCGTCATACTTCCACGGCTTGGCGCCCATGCGGTTTTCCCGGCAATCGTTCACCTGCATCTGCACGGTGCGCAATTCGCCGGCTTCTTCGTTCCACTTGGGATAGCTGGCGGCAACGCCTTCCATGCTTTCGGGACCTTCATGGCAGGACGCGCAGGACTTGCCTTCGGATCCGTCGACGGTTTGCCAGGTCTCAAGGCCCTGGTCGACAAAGATCATGCCCTGGTTTTCAAAGTCGTCGGTCTGAAGCTGCTGGGTTTCGTCGGACCGAAAATGCCAGCCCGAGATGATCTCATCGATGCCCGTCTCGGCCATGTGTGCCGGCGCGGCCACCTTGGTCGTCATCTCGATTTCGCCGTTGAGGACAAGCGTGTCATCATCGGCGCCACCCGCGAAAGCCGGAGCGGCAAGCAATGCGGCAATTGCCGTCAAAGCCTTGAATTTCATGTGTTTCCCTCCCTAAAGGCTACCCGCCCCGCGCTTCGGCGGGGCAAGCTTTGCCGCCATCAAACGGCGACCGATTTGGCTTCTTCGTAGACGGACCCGTCATCGTCGTACCAGGTGAATTTGAAGTCACCGGCTTCGGGCACCATGGCCTCGAATTCGAAATACGGGTTGGTCGAGATCGCGGGCGCGAGATCCACATCGATCACGTTCTGGCCGTTGAAATCGCAGGTGAAGCGATTGATGATCGAACGCGGGATGAGGTTGCCCTCTTTGTCCTTGCGCTGACCGCTTTCCATCTTGTGCGAAATCAGCGTCTTGATGGTGATCGCGTCACCGGCCGCTGCTTTCTTCGGGACTTTCACGCGGGGTTTGACACCAGATGCCATTGTCCTGAACTCCTAAATGTTTGTGGTCGCAATCCTCGGCAGGATCGCTCCTGAACTCAGCCGCCGCAGCCGCCGATGGTGACTTTCACGGTCTTCGAGGCGCGGGCAAAGCTGCCATCCGCCATCTGCGCCACGGCGACGACATCCTGCGTGCCGGCCAGACGGATCCGGGTCGACGCGCTTTGCGACGCGGCCATCGGACCGAACTTGAAGGTGGCCACGGGCGGCGTCGGGTTGCCGGCGGCCAGCACCATGATCGCGGTGGCACCATCAGCGCTGACCGAGATCGGCACGGTGTTGCCGTTTTCGGCGATTTCCGGCGCGGTCAGGTCGACCCCGCCATCCGCCACAGCGGCACCGCCGGTGAATTCGTTGATCAGATCGTCAACCGCGGCGTTGGCCCGAAAGGGCAGCACGGTGATCAGCGCAGCCCCGGCCCCGATGGCCAGCGTTTCGCGACGAGTGAATTCCATCGTCTTTCTCCTATGTTACGCGGTCAGCTTTCCTGCAAGGTCAGCAGGAACGCCACCACATCCTCGATTTCCTGAGCCGACAGAATCGGCGCGATTTCCTTGGCGGCCTTGCCGGTGTAGCCGTCACCCGGGCGGGTAAAGCCCGACGTCTTGTAGAAGGCCGGCATCACCGTGCCTTCGAAGGTCATCTTGGCGTTTGCCACGATGCCGCGCAGTTCGGCCTCGGAGCGGTAGCCGCCAATGCCGTCCAGCGTCGGGCCGACTTCGCCGTGGAACGGCGCGTCTTTCAGTGCGCTGATTTCATGGCATGCCAGGCAGTTGCCCTTGCCACGCGAAATCATGATGTCGCGGCCGCGCGCGGCGTCGCCGGGCTGACCTGTGAGCGATGCTTCAAGCTCGCCATACTCGCTGAACTGCACCGCACTTGGTGCCACGGTTTCGGCAAAACCCGCACCGGCCATAAGCGCGATTGCCGCTGTAAGTGACGTGAGCCTCATATTTCCTCCCTTGGCTTGAACGCCCGTTCACGGGCCCTAGCTACTGCCAGTTGCGGTATACCGTAGGCTACCGAGCCGCGTTCACGCAACAACAAATTCACAGTTGTGAATTATTGCCCCGATTTGTCGCGGTCACCCGGTTTTATGACGTGACGTCAGGGAGTTATCGGATTGGGGATCGGCGCGATTCGGCGGGTCAAGCACCGAATCGCCGCGCTGAGTCGGATTTTTCACGCCACGTGATTCGTGTGGCGCGGCCCGCGATCACCCCGGCAAAAGCCGCCGCACGCGACGCGGAGCTTAGTCGAAACTGCCGTTGTCACGTTCCTGGATCATCCGGGCGTGATAGCGCTGGAAGTCTTCGCCATTGTCCATGGCATAGCGTTTTTCCGCGACCCAGGTGAACATGTCCAAGGTGGTGCCTTTGCCGAAGGCACCTGGCATCACGGCCACCGCCGCATCCATCGCGCTTTGTCCGTCATCAATCTCTTCGGGCAGGAAGACGATGTTGGGGGTGAACATCACCCGCCATTTGCGCGCCAGATCCTTTTCCGACAGCTCCTCACCGTCGAAATCCACCACCTCGATGTCGCCGTAAAGGTTCAGCTGCACGACAAAGAAGTTGTCCCCGACAAAATTGCTGATCCCGGCATCGCTGAACACCTCTTCGTGCATCTTGGTGCAATAGATGCAGCCGCGCTGTTCAAAGAACAGCACCAGGCGCTTGCCCTCGGCATTGGCCTCATCAAGATCCTCGCGCAGATCCTTGAAGGTGTCGCGCATCCAGGGCTGCTTGTGCAGGCCATCGTCGCCCAGTTCAGCCGCCCCAACCGGCAGCGCCATCAGCATGGCCAGCGCCATGCCCATCCAGTATCTCATCTCTGTCCTCCCCTCTGTTCAGCTGAGCGCCACCCATCCCGGAAACGTCTCAAGCATCCATTGGGCAATCAGGTTGACGGTATCGGTTGCGATGAGGATAGCAAATACGATCAGCATCGCCCCCATGATTTTTTCCACATATTGCAGCTTGTCCCGGTACCGCGCGGTCCATCGCAGGAAGGGGCCCGAGAACAGCGCGGCGATCACGAAAGGCGCCGTCATGCTGGCGCCGTAGACCAACAGCAGCGACCCACCGCGAAAGATGTCGCCCATGCCCGACGCGATCATCAGGATCGACGCCAAGGCGGGGCCGACGCAAGGCGTCCAGCCAAAGCCAAAGGCCAGCCCCATGAGGTAGGCGCCAAGGATGGTGGTCGGCTCGGCGCTGGAATCGATCCGCGCCTCGCGATGCAAAAGGCCGATGCGGATGACGCCCAGAAAATGCAGGCCAAAGAGCGTCAGCACCCCCGCCGCCACATATGACAGCGGCTTTTTCCAATCGGCAAAGGCCTGGCCCACGGCCGTCGCGCCCATCCCCAGCAGCACAAAGATCGTCGTGACACCCGCGGCGAAAAACAGCGCCGAGACGATCAGCTTGCGCTGGGTGCCCGGGGCAATCCCGGCATCGTCGCGCAGCTCGGCCATTGAAATCCCGGCCATGTAACACAGGTAAAACGGCACCATCGGCAGAATGCAGGGTGTGAAAAAGCTTAAAAGACCGGCAAATGCAGCGCCGGCAAACGAGATATCCAGCATAACAGGTGCCTTTCCTTGATTAATTCACATATTCAGATTA
>JASJCC010000104.1 GCA_030066175.1 Paracoccaceae bacterium
GGATCTCCTTATTTCCAGCGGCCCGAGACTTTGCAGGTAAGCGCGATGCTATCGCCAGGCACAAAGTCCGGGGCGCCCTCGACCCGGTATGTGCGCAACACGATGGATGTCGCCCCGGCGCTGGCATGGGACAGCGACGTCAGCTGACTGAGCGCAGGGGCAAAGGTGCCGGCCTTTGTGTCGGCATCAAACGACCCCGACACCGCGTCGGGCGGGTCGATAAAGGGCGCAGGAAAGGTCCAGGTCGCCTCGATCCGGCCGACCGTGATGTAATTGAGCGTGATCGTGACGGTGCATTCCTGCGAGCCATCCGCCCAGCGCACGTAGCGGCCATTGGCATTGGCGCCGCGCTCGATCGCCGCGCCCTCAACCACACCGCCATTGTCCACAACAGTGCCGACGATCCGCGACTGTGTGTAAAGCTCGGTCCACTCAATCGGACCGGTTTCCGTTGCCCGGCGCCCAATCCAAACCCGCCGTGTTGGCCCCGGGCCGGAGCTGCGTGCAGCGATGATTTGGACGCCGTTTTCCACCGCCCCGTTGCCCATCACAATCGCCGTGCCAAAGTAAGAAGACCCCGGCCCCGGCGCCCCGGTCGCTGCGGCCTCAAGATACCGGTAAAACCCCGGACGCAACGCCACCTCAAAATTGCCGATCGACGGCGGGGCGCCGGCCCCAAGGCCAAAGGCGCCGACCTGCATCAGCCTGTTTGCGGTGGCGTCGGTCGCATTGGACTGCACGGCCGCGCCGGACAATGCGTTGGGCAGATCAAGGCCCGTCGTCTTGAACGTCGCGCGCAGCACGCCGTTGACCACCACGCCGATGTCCTGGTCATTCAACAGGATCAGGCCGGTGTTTGGTTTGTCGACAAACCCAATGCCCACGTCGGCCAAAGTGCCGCTTGTAAACAGGCCTTTTAAGGCGGTGTCTATGTAGGTCTGTAACGTGGCGCGCGCGTTGGACAGCGCTGTCGCGGCGCGTTCAAAAACCCCGGCATAAGGCCGGATCACGTAAGTCTGAACGGCCGGCAGCGTTGTGGGGAAATCGTCGACCAGGCGCATCTCGGTGTCGCTGACCACCGCGTCGATTTCATAGGGGTGACCGCCGTTGATGCTTATCCCCTCGCCCTCGTCGACATTGCCCACCCAATTGGTGCCGGTGCCGTTGATCGTTTTTGACCCTGCCGTCGTTTCAACAGTGCCACTTCTAACCCAGCCCATGGCCGTCTCCTTTCGCTGTTTGCGGTCGGCCGATCGTCATACGACCACCGCTTTGCCAAAAAATTCCAAGCTTCTCACATTGGTGCGCGTCGGTTGCAGGGCGTCGGCCAGTTTGACCTCCACGCGAAAGCGCGTCTGCGGCGCCCAGAGGGTCACCTGCTGATTGTCCTCGACCTGCCGCCAGCTATTGGCGGAAATACCGTCGCGGTCCTCGCCCAATTGTTCCCAATCGCCCCATGGGTCCTGCGCGGAATTGCGCTCGCTGCGCGCCATTTGCAGGATCGTCCGGCCGGCGCCACCGCCGCCCGTTGGTGCGCGCAGCTCACCCCGATAGGACAGGAAATAGACCTCGCGCGCGCCCGGGGCCTGCGTCACGGTAAGGATGGCGCTGGCGGCTGTGAATGCGTGGTCAAAATCGCCTTCGCCGATGCTGCGCTCCTCCGGCTCAGAGGCCGTGTGGACGTCAAAGGTGTTTTCGACGATGTTGATGCGCCGCACGGTTATGCCGGAGCCGAAGATCTCGCCATTGGCAAAATCCAGCTTCAGCCCGGTCAAGGTCGGCGCGTGCCAATTGTCGGACTCCAGCGTGTCGGTGATCTGGGCGCGGCCGATAAAGAGGTTGTTCAGGAACGCCGTTTCGGCCGCCAGCTGACTGATCACCGCCTGCTCGATCTGGGCAAGGTTGGCGATGCGCACCAGGTCGGTGTCGATCGTCGCGATCGTCACGGGCGGGGTGACCTCATCCGAGGCGCTGACCAGGGTCCAGACGTTCTGGCCGTTAAGGTTCCAGATGTAGCCCGACACGATGCCGTTGGACGTGGCCTCGGCAAAGGACGTGGCCTGCGCCATTGCCTGCAGCGAGCCATACTGGACGGCGATTTCCTGCTCGATCCGCGCCAAGGCGCCGGCCGCGTCAATCTTGACATCCCGCAAGGTGTCGATCGCGCCGGTGTGGCCTTCGACCGTGCCAGACATGCCCATGAAGGCCTGCACCAGCGCCGAGGTGCTGGAAAGGTTCACCGTGTTGAGCTGCTGGACCTCGCCGATCACCTCGCCCAGATCGTCGCCTTCGCCGTCGACGGTGCCGGACAGGCCAAGGAACGCCTGGACCAGCGCCGACGCGCTTGTCCCGTTCACGGTGTTAAGCTGCTGGATTGCCCCCTCGGTCGCGGCGATCCGCACGGCCTGCTCGCTGATCGTTTCGGCCGTTGCCCGCTCGGCCGTCACGCGGGCGCGCTATTCCTCGACGATCAGCGCCGCGGCGACTTCCAGCGCCACCGCCACCGCCACCGCCACCGCCACCGCCACCGCCAGCAGCTGCCGCGCCGCGGCCTCGGCGTCCAGGCCCTCGCGCACGCGGGTGTCCAGTCTGTTCAATCCCACGGCAAAGGCGCGTCGCGTGTCCTCGTCGGCTTCAAAGCCCTCCCTCAGCGTGGCCATGTCGCGTTGGATGATCTGCCGGGTTTCGCGGTCGAGGGCGCGCAGGCGCGATGTCACGACGAGCTCCGCGCTGTCCTGTGCCACCAGGCCGGTGCCGCCGTCCTCTACCGCGGTGCGCACCGCGTCGATCGCCTCGGCCTGCGCGCCGATGTTGTCATTGGCCTGGTCGATTGTGCTTTGCTGTTGCTTAACCGTTTCGGTCAGTGCCGCGGTGGCATCAGCCTGCGCCTTCAGGCTTTGATCAATGGCGCCAAGCGCGCCCTAGGTATCGGCCTGCAGCTGCAGGCGCTCTTCGACCTCGGCCGCCAGCAGATCGTCGACTGTGCCGCGCAGCTCACGCCGAGCGACGACTTGCGCCTCGCGCAGGGCCTGGTCGGCTTCAAAGGCCTCCCACGCGTCGGCCATGCTCTGCTGCGTCTGACGGGCCAGGTCGCGCGTCTGACGGCGGGTCACCTGCACGGTTTCGACCAGCGCCGCCCCGTCATTGCCGACCGCCTCAAACACCTGCTCGATGCCCTGGACCGTTTGTTCCAGCCCATCGAAGGTGGTTTTCAGAACCCGCAGCGCCAGCGCGTCATTGATGATGTCCAGGCTGTTCTGGATGGACGTGGCGGTCAGCAGCTGACCGTCGTAAGTGAGGGTCTGTGTCAGGGTGTCCACGCGGACGCGTTCCGCGTCCAGCAGCAGCTCGACGTCGGTCTACCGTTCCAGGATCGCCTCAAATACCGGCAGCTGTCTGGCGTCAAGGGCAGCGCGGGCGATTTCCTCTTGCACATATTTGACGCTGGCACTCAGCTCCAGCGTGGCGCGGGAGGCGTCGACCTCGATCTGCAAGTCGGCCAGGCGCTGCTCGGTCGTCTTCAGCGCGACGATGCGCACCCGGCAGGTCGCCGGGTCCACCCGTATGCCGGCGTCGGCCATGTCGCGGCGCTGTTCATACTGGTCTCATTCCAGCGCCATCAGCTGCTGGATCGCGTCCCGCGTCACGCGTTCACCGTTTGTGATGTGCGGGATTTCCCGGTTGATCCGGGTGCGCTCGATTTCCAGCTGCTGCCACAGTGGCAGCGCTGGCACCGTCGGGCTGATCGTCGCCTCGCGCACGTCCGCAACCGTCCCCGGCTGGGCGGCCTCCAGCGGCTCGTTGTGGCGGTCAAAGGCGGTCTGGATAACCGCGCTTAAGCCGTCGGTCAGGTCGGTGGACGTCAGCCGCGTGTCGGGCGCTGTGACCTCGACCCAATCGCCCGGCTCGGTGTCGCGGATCAAGGACACCTGCCGCGGCCTGGTCAGGTAGGTGACACCCGGCAGCACCTCGATCACCAGCTCGCCCTTGTCGACGTCTTGGGTGACGTCCAGGCGGACCAGCTGGTCGGTTTCTTTGACCTTTGTCTCGAATTGCAGCGCCGACGTGGTGCTGGCGATGTCGTCGCCCGTCCATGTCAGCCGCAGGGCCGGCCGGCGCGCGGCACCGGACCCGTCGGCAATCTCATGCGGCTGGGCGTCAAAGTCCGGCACCTCGCTGTCCTCGGCCGGGGAAATCAGCTCGGGCGTCGGCGGCTCTGGCAGCTCAAGCGCCGGCACATGCGCCGAGGCGGCCGCGTCGCGTTCGCGCAGGCTGGCCTTGACCCGCAGCCGCTGGTGATCGACGGCCAGCTCAAACACCTCAAACGCCTTGCCGTCATAACCGTATTGATCCGAGGACCAGGCCAGGCTGTCCAGCGGCCGCAGGATGGCATGCTCGGGCAAGAGCGGCAGCACATGGCGCAGAAAGTTGTGATCGTCCTCCAGCGCCTCGTTGCCCAGCTGCGCGGCCTGTGCGGCGTTGTCGACCGCGATCAACTCAAGCGGCAGGGTGTTGCGGCCGCCGTCCGCGGCCTCCCATTCCGGGCGCAGGATAGGCTCCAGCTCAAACCCATTCCACAGCTGCGTCGTGGCGGAGTAGCGCGGCACAATCGCGTTGTAGGTTTCGGCCGGCGCCGGGAACAGGTCACGCTCGCGCGGATCGTCAACGCGGATGTCCTCGTCGACGATCGAAACCAGCGGCACGGCCGGAGCGCTGAGCCGGACCAGCAAATAGCCGGCATAGTCGGCGATCTGCGCGTTGCACGAGGCCAGCAGCTCGGCGACCACCTGATTGGGCGGCTGCGTAAAGTCGATCGGCAGGCCCGCGGTGTAGCGCGGCCGGCCGTCCATATCGGCGTCGCACGCATTCATCGCCGCCACCCGCATGGCCAGCGGCAGATCGTCGGCGTCGTATCCGCCGCCCCAAACATCGCCCGACGGCAGGATCATGCCCCGGGCAATGTTCCAGATCATGGTGATCGGGTTGCGGGTCGGCTCCCATGTCGCCGGCGTGTCCCAGCTTTGCGCCCCCGTCCCGCCCAGCGACGGGTCGCGGCGCGAGTCATAGAACGGCAGGCGCGACATCACGAAATGGAAATTCGGCTTGCCCGATTTCCAGACCTTGTAATTGCCGCGCAGCTTGACCTTCACATAGGGCCGGCCGGCCAGGATATGGTCCTCGGTCCAGACCCGTTCCATCGGGTCGCCGTTGCGGCGCGTCGTGCCGGGGCCAAACAGCTCGACCAGCTCGGCGTCGGCCGTGGTTTGGCTGCCGTCGTAGTGGGTAATCCAGAGGTGGTCCTTACCGTTCTTGCGCCTGTCGGGGAACGTCACCTCGACGCCATGGGCAACTGTTCCAACGACAGCTGTCGGGCGTCTGATCAAAAAGGTCATTTGTAAACGTAAATAGACTTTAGCTTTCCGCCTTCGATAACTGCATCGACAGATCGTTCTTCGATATCTCGAAAAATTTGCAGTGGATAAAGCCTGACACCAGAGCGTTCCCCATTTCCCAAGTACATGGCCGCCAAGAACCTAACTTCCTGAATCGTGCAATTGTCCAGCTCGAAGCCAGGTTGATCTGCTCCACGCCGCTCATGTCGTTCGACTTTTCTGTTCTTGGTGCAGAGGAATAGAGTGTGGCCGCTTCGAAGTAACAAATCGGTCCCAATCCTTATGTCTGGATTAGGATACGATCCCAAAAATGACATAAGTCGGATGCGAATACTCATCTAGCCTTACTAAGCTGATGCACTGCAAACCACAACTAGGCCCCTATCCCTCCGGCATTGCGGCGACCACAGTTCGCCACCTGCTGCGCCATCTGCGGTCATGGTGTGTTCGTAGGCAGACCGGCGTCGCCTTGCGGATCGGCGCAGTCCGATAACGGCGCATCGGGCGACGTAAGCGACTATCCGAACAGCTTGTCACGTCAGAGAGACAAGTTTTGCCGAATGAGACCTATGGGCCAGGACGAGGTTTAGCTCGTCGGTGCCTCTGGGATGAAGCCAACCCGATCGCCGGGTCCGGCCTCATTTCCGGCAAACCATTCGTAGTGGACGGTCGCGGCGACACTCGATGGTGGCTCCTTGTTCTCCACGATGATGACCTGCACGCTCTCGGCGATTTTGGTAAGTGAAGCCCAGAAAGCTGCCTCGACGCCGGAGCTTACTGTGGTGTCAGAACCCTTCACAGCCTTCGCACCGCGCCGCTTGTAGCTGGTCAATGGCGAATCGATGACCACGATCCCCGGATGGGGTAGATTCATTTTCTGGCAGTAGCGAACCAACGCGATCACGAAAGCCGAATACAAGACAGCTCGGAAACCCTTCCCGTGTGACTGTCTAGTTTGGCCATCGATTTTGATGTCGAAATTCTTCTCGTCAAATTCGACGCGGCCTTCGCCTTCCCATTTCCATTCCCTAAGAACCGCTTCGACTTCCTTGCAGAATGCCCTTAAAGAGGTTCCGGGCAGGCCTTCCCACTGCCTCTTTGCCTTGCCAGCCCCAGTGTTGATCTGTCCGCTTTCCGCGCGCGTAAGGTCTCGACTTGGTCACTCGTATTGCGGGCAGATGCCAACTCCAGCCGCCGAGCGGTGAGTTGACCAAGCTGCGCGGTGATATTCGCGGCAGCAGGCTGCAAAACACTGCCCAGTCTGTTTACGGCGCTCTGATACGCCGTTAGTGCATTAGCTCTTTCTTCGTCTCGCGCTTTGCGCCTCTGTTCCAGACTACCAATCGCGTCTTCAAGGTCAGTACGCCGAGCAAGTATTTTCGAGGCTTCCGCTCTGGCGGCCGCGTAGACATCTGCACTGGCCTGCGAAGCCTGATGGGCATGCTCGTCATTCATATTCTGGCCGCACAGCGGACAGGTGACGGTTTGCAACCTATCGAAATAATAAGCGCCCTCCGTGACGAAGTCCAATCGATTCAGGTCGGACGTATAGTGTTCCGTGAGCAGGTGGTATCGAGTCAGCAACTGATCAATCGCCAAGATCTGAGTTTCGGCTTTGGTTCTTTTCTCGCTCGCGGTGTCGCGCTCATTCAGCAAGGTCGCGCGTTCCGTTTCGATCGCCGCGAGCTCGCCGGAAACCCTCGCGATTGTTCCTTCGATTCTCTCGATAGAATCCTCTGTCTGATCCGTCGGAATGGCTTGGAGCTGTTGTTCTAACGGTGCCAACAAGTCATCGATCAGCGCGACTTGGGCATTCAGACGAGCCGTGACGATCGCCTTCTTTTCGCTGGCAACGACAATAGAGTCGTCTTTGCCGGAGAGCACGTAGGCCAACATTCGCTTCCGGGCCGTCTGATCATACCCTCCCCGTCCAAGAACAGGTGACTGCTCTTCGATGACAGAGATTTCGTCAATGATCATGGTCGGCAAAAATGTACGGATGGTGAGCCGCTGCACTTTTCCATCATCATTTTTTCGGAGCATCGCTTCCTTAATGCCCGCGAAAGGAAAAAGAACCGATGTCACGTCAGCAGCCTTGCTTTTACCACGCCGCCGGTAGGCAATCTTCTCGCCATCTCCGTCGAGGCCGTCGATCTGTGATCGATGCGCCTTAAGATCGCCGCCGGAAAGGCTGCGGACTAATGTGAGATAGTCGCATGCCGTGTTCTGAAATTCGACTTTCAATTCGTCATAGGGTTCGGCTTCCGGGATGCGCTTTCTCAGTTCCTCTGCCCCGAAAATGTAGTCGAGGCAATGAAGCAGATAGCTTTTGCCAGTGTCGGACTCTCCGGCGATGACGTTCGCGCCGGGGCCGAATTTGACCGAGGCGTCTTCTACATTTGGACCGCTGAGGCGGATTTCCCGGATTTGGATCATTACAGTTCCAGCGCCCTGATCGCAGTCAAACGATCAAATTCTGCGCCCCAGCGGCCGACGTTCTCGGTTATGTAACTTTCCAGCATGTCGTCCGTGTAAGTTCCAAAGTGAGAAACCACCCAGGCCGCCCGCGCGCGCAGCGAAGATGCATAGTCGGATACGAGCAACTCTAAGAATGCGCTTGTGAGCGCAGTGGCACGATAGCAAATGCCAGTTGTTTCGAATCTCTTCTCCAACAATTCCTTCGCGAACATAGCGTCGAGGCCTGCAAGAACCAGTTTGCGCTTTACCAAAAGCTCTCCTCCTCTGAACGGTACGGCGGGGTGAAGGCTCTCCGAGCCGCCATCGACGTCGCCAGAATGAACGAGAAGATAATCGTAGGACACTAAACGTTGAAGATCGAATGCCTCGCCCTTGGCTTCATCAAGAACGAAAAGAAGCCGTAGCCCCGCCTCCATCGGGGTGTTGAAGGGCCTGACCCTTTGATCCGCCAAGCTCATTTGTCGCACCACCGGACTTGACCTTCGTTCGCCATTTGATGACACATACCTTCGCGGTCGTTAGGGAGAACATGAGGCTCGAGCGCGTGCTTGCTGAGCTGTATATTCTGAGACGCCATAACGGTCTGGATCAGCCGCGGATACCCATCAGGCTCGCTGGTGTGCCAGTGATACAGACCATCGTGGAACTCCTTCAGGAGGGTGTCAAAAAACGCAATGTCAGCCATCTGATCCCGCGCAAGTTCCTTGAGGCCTTCGGCATGATAAAACGTCAAGCGAGACCGATCGAACAACCGGCGATGCTTTTCTGAATTCAGAAAATCGGTCAGAGTCGTCACGGTGTGGCCGATGTCGGCCGAAATTACTTCCATAAGCTGCCTGACATACTCGTTTTCGCCCGGTGCTACCTCGGATGGCGGCTTGGGCGGTTTCGGGCGCTCGATCAGTGGTGCGCCAAAAACCGTAAGATGATATTTCGTCTGGGCGTGTTCGTTCAACAGGGTCAACGGCTGCTTGGCACGGAAAGCTGTGAACGCGACACTTTCGATGTGGGCCTTGAGTCCAGCCGTCAACTCAAAAGGGTCTTTGCGGATTTTGCTCCTGCAATACTCGTCCCAGCGATCGATGATGAATGCTCGGAGATTCTCGGGCTTATCCAGCAGGTCCTGGAATGGCGAAGTCACGCCCTTGTGAGTTACAAAGTGATATTCTTCTGGAAAGGTGTAGTCGCCACGGTGGCTGTAGAAAAGCACTTTGGCGATTTCTGCTGCCGCTGTGCTAGCCCCTAGCGCTGAACTATAATGTTTGCATTGATAGAGCGTCCATTTCCGGACCGCGACGGTGTTTGGATCATGCCAGGCGATGACATCGCGACCCTTGTCACCTGCTCCACCGCGCTGTTGAACCTCGACTATTTCTGGTCTTTTTACCGCCAGATAATCAGATGCCCATTCGAGGGTGAAGCGTTCGAACTCCAAAGCACTGAAATTTGCCAGACGATCTAGTTCCGAAATTGGCAGTCCAATGCCCAGACCGAGTAAGCGAGCGTTTGCACCCGGCCACGGCGTGGGCGGTTTCAACTTCTCTATTTGGCTCGCTGTCTGGTCGTTTTTGCTTTTAGTCACGAAACCTCCGACCAAATAGTGCCTTCGTAAACCTTCTTTGGCTAGCGGTCTGATGTCCTACCCGTAAGCTCACCTTGATAGGCATTTACTTTTGCCAGGGTGCATGGCTGTCATCTGTACTTAGTCGGCTGGCTTTAATCCACCCGACTGTCAGCTTTGCTAGATTCTATCGTTAGAACCTTCAAGTTCGAGATCGGACCGAAACCGGCCGTTTGTTCTCACCACAGCAAACGCTTGCTCGCCACCCCCTTTACCAATTGTTGCATCTGCATAGTGTTGCCCAACAAGCGCGCCAAAATCTCTTCCTTGTTGCGATCGCCAGTCGCGCGCGCTCTCTTCGGCTAAGTTATTGTTTTTGCAAACTGCACACACTTTCTCGGAAGTTGTCCGACAACTTTTCACGCCTCTTCCGAGTTCCGGCGCCACAATCCGCACCTTTTGGGCTGCGTTAGGCCGTCGTTTAAACACTTTATCATTCTGGCTTAAAACATTTTTCGTGACGGGTAGGTTCGCCGATTCGAGGATCGCAGTCCGAGCACTTAAACCCCCTGTGCGTCACTATTTCACGCCCCGCTGCAAAACCCCGTTCTTTTGCCACACGAGCGTTACCGCCTGCCCTTAACCGTCTGTTTTCCTTAATTCATCCGCCGTCTTCCGGCATCATCCACCCTCTTCCGCCTTCACTGTAAAAATGAGTGTCTCCTAACAGGACGCTTGCGCGGTGGGGCATGCAGGCGTAGGCCGAACTTGCCTCGGTCCGGGCGGGTTCGTCCGGGTAAAAGGGAACGCGGTGCAAATCCGCGACTGCCCCCGCAACTGTAAGCGGCGAGCGTGATCGGTACATGCCACTGGGGACACCCGGGAAGGCCCGTTTCACGCAATGACCCGCAAGTCAGGAGACCTGCCGCGGTGATCACCCTACCCATGCACGGGGTGTGCTGCGGGTAACGGTTCTTCCGGAGTGGTGACAGACCTCACCGTTTGCGGAAGGGCCCCACCCTTTCCAGACATTGCAAAGACCAACTCCGCCGCAATACCGGCGGTTCCGATCTGGAAAGGATCACAGATGTCCCGTTTTCTCAGCACCGTCTCGGTACTGGCGCTCAACGCGCTGCCCGCGACCGCGCAAGAGGTGATCGAGCTCGACACCATCACCATCTTCTCCAACGTGGCGCCCATCGAGGTCGAGCGCTCAGGCGCGTCCGTCACCGTCCTAACGGGCGATGATCTGGCCGATGCGCCCGACGCCACACTCGCCGACACGCTGACCCGCCTGCCCGGCGTGACCCTGACGCAGACCGGCCCGCGCGGTTCGGCCGCTGATATCCGCATCCGTGGCGCGCGCCAGCGTTATGTGCCGGTCTATATCGACGGCATCCTGGTCACCGATCCTTCGGGCACCAACGTGTTCTATGACGATTTCGGCGGTCTCGGCACCGGCAATATCCAGCGGGTCGAGGTGCTGAAAGGCTCGCAATCCGCACTTTACGGCGGCAGCGCCGTGGGTGGCGTGATCAACATCACCACCCTGCCCGACGACGCCCCCGAAGGCCTCAGCGGCACAATCGACCTGAGCGCCGGCACCTATGGCGCCTTCAGCGGTGCGCTTCAAGTGACCAACCGGCAGGGTCCGCTGACCCTGACCTTGGGCCTCTCGCATGACGAGGCCGAAGGGTTCTCCGCCGCCTCCGGCCCCAACCTGCCCGGCGCCGGGCCCAATGACGAGGCCGACGGGTTCAAGCGCAGCCGCCTGAGCTATGGCGCGCGCTATGAGGTCAACAGCGATCTGGTCATCGGGATCAACGGCTTTGCCGAAGAAGGTGAGACCGAGTTCGACGAATTCTTCTACGACGATCAGAACAACAACGGCTTTCCCACCTTCAACTTTGCTGACGATGTCTTTGCCTATGTCGACGGTACACCGGATGAGATCAGCGAACGCTCGGCCCGCGGCCTGCGCGTCTTTGCCGAGTTCAGCACCGGCGCCTGGGATCACGTGCTGGCGCTCTCGGGCTACCGCATCACCCGCACCACCGAAAGCCCCACGGTCGCCGGTCCCGACAGCACGCCCTTTGCCTCGCGTTTCGAAGGTGAGCGTCTGTCGCTCGACTACAGCACCAGCGCGCAGGTGAATGAAAACTGGCGTCTCGCCTTCGGGGTCGAGGCCGACAAGGAAGAGGTCCAGGCCACCAGCCTGCCCGGCGGCAGCGCCGACATCACCACCCGCGGTATCTTTGCCGAGGCGGTTTGGTCGCCGACCGACAGTTTTGACCTGACCGGCACGCTGCGGCATGACGATCATTCGGCCTTCGGCGGCGAAACCACCGGGCGCCTGGCGTTTTCCTGGCGCGCGACCGAGGCGACCACCCTGCGCGGCGCCGTCGCCACCGGCTATCGCCCGCCCTCGATTGATGAGCTATTCGGCACCTACGCGTTTTTCGTCGGCAACCCGGCGCTGGAACCCGAGCGGTCGCGCTCGGCCGAGCTGGGCATCGACCACATGTTCCGCAACGGGGTCGAGCTCAGCGCCACGCTCTTCCGGATCGAGATCGAAAACCTCGTCACCTTCCAGCCCGGCACCTTTGCCACTGGCTTTATCGGCACGCTGGTCAACGCGCCCGGTGTCTCGAGCCGTGAGGGGCTCGAGCTGTCGTTCAAAGCGCCCATCGGCGAGAAGGTCGAGATGTACGGCGCGGCCACCTACATCACCACCGATGACGGCAATGGCAACCGGCTGCAGCGCGTGCCGGGGCGGGAATTCCTTCTGGGCGCTGACATCATGCTGACCGAACGGCTCGACATGGGGGTGGCGGTCAAACACGTGACCGACCGGCCGCAGGATACCAACGCGGCCTTCGCCCGGGTCGATCTTGATCCCTACACGCTGGTCGACATGCGAGTCGCCTATGACATCAATGATGACATGGAGGCCTATCTGAACGTGCACAACCTGACCGACACGCAGTACGAGATCGTGCCGGGCTACAACACGGCGGGACGCACCGCCACCTTCGGGATCCGTGCGGCGTTCTAAACGCATAATACTGGCCGTGGCGTTTTTCGGCGCCATGGCCGGCAGCGTTCCGGCCCAAGACGCGCCCGAACGCGTGGTGTCACTCAACCTCTGCACCGATCAACTGGCCATGCTGCTGGCCGCCCCCGGCCAGCTGGTGTCGGTGTCACAACTGGCGCGCGATCCGCGGTCCTCAGCGATGGCCGAGGCGGCGTTGGGCGTCCCCACCAATGACAGCAGCGCCGAGGCAGTGGTGCTGCTGAACCCCGATCTGGTGCTCGCCGGCACATGGACCACCCGCGCGACGGTTGAGATGCTGCGGCAACTGGGCTACCGGGTCGAGCTTTTTGCCCCGATCAACGCGCTTACCGAGGCGCGCGACAACATTGCCCGGATGGGGGCGCTCTTGGGCGCCGAGGCGCGTGCGTCCGAGATGACCGCCGCGTTTGATGAACGGCTTGCCGATTTGCGGGCGGACGACACGGATGGCCCGCGTGTGGCGCTCTACTATGCGCTGGGCAACACCGCGGGGCGGGAGACTTTGCCGGGCGATCTGCTGGCCACCGCCGGGCTGAAGAACATCGCCGCGGAAAAGGGCTTGCCTTTTGGCGGCGCCTTGCCGTTGGAAGAGCTGGTGCTTTCCGATCCCGACCTGATCCTGATCGGGCGCCCTTACGGAGGCCACGCCCGCGCGACCGAACTCTTGCAGCACCCGGCGCTGAAACAGGCCGGCGACGTGGCAATTCTGCAAAGCGGCCCGGCCTGGAGCTGCGAAACCCCCTTCCTGCTCGACGCCTTGCAAGAACTGGTTGAGCTACGCCGCACATGGGAGGCCGCGCAATGAGGCTGGCGCTGCCCCTCTCCCTGCTGGTGCTCACGCTGGCCACCGCCTCGCTCTTTATTGGGCACACGCCGGTGCCCTGGGGCACCGCGCTGGCCGGGCTGATCGGCGCCGGTGACCCGCTTTACCAGATGGTCATGCAAGAAATCCGCCTG
>JASJCC010000101.1 GCA_030066175.1 Paracoccaceae bacterium
ATCGCGATGGACGTCAAGGCCGGCGACAAGATCCTGTTCGGCAAGTGGTCGGGCACCGAGATCACGCTGGACGGCGAAGAGCTGCTGATCATGAAGGAAAGCGACATCCTCGGCGTGATCGCCTGAGGCAAGGGGCCAAGCCCCGTCTGACGCATTTCCAAACACAACACGAAAACTCTGGAGAATCGATATGTCTGCAAAGGACGTGAAATTCGATACCGACGCCCGGGCCCGTATGCTGGCCGGCGTGAACGTACTGGCCGACGCGGTCAAGGTGACCCTGGGTCCGAAAGGCCGCAACGTGGTTCTGGACAAGTCCTTTGGCGCGCCGCGCATCACCAAGGACGGTGTCTCGGTCGCCAAGGAAATCGAGCTGGAAGACAAGTTCGAGAACATGGGCGCGCAGATGGTGAAAGAAGTCGCCAGCCGCACCAATGACGAAGCCGGTGACGGCACCACAACCGCGACCGTGCTGGCCCAGGCCATCGTCAAGGAAGGCATGAAGGCGGTTGCCGCCGGCATGAACCCGATGGACCTCAAGCGCGGCATTGACCTCGCGACCTCGAAAGTCGTCGAGCAGATCAAAGGCTCGGCCCGCGAAGTCAAGGACAGCGCCGAAGTTGCACAGGTTGGCACCATCTCGGCCAACGGCGAAGCGGAAATCGGCCAGCAGATCGCGGACGCGATGCAGCAGGTCGGCAACGAGGGTGTGATCACCGTCGAGGAAAACAAGGGCCTGGAAACCGAGACCGACGTGGTCGAGGGGATGCAGTTCGATCGTGGCTATCTGAGCCCGTACTTTGTCACCAACTCGGACAAGATGATTGCCGAGCTGGAAGACTGCATGATCCTGCTGCACGAGAAAAAGTTGAGCTCGCTGCAGCCGATGGTGCCGCTGCTCGAGCAGGTGATCCAGTCGCAGAAGCCGCTCTTGATCATTGCCGAGGATGTCGAAGGCGAAGCGCTGGCGACCCTGGTGGTCAACAAGCTGCGCGGCGGTCTGAAGATCGCAGCGGTCAAGGCCCCGGGCTTTGGCGATCGCCGCAAGGCAATGCTGCAGGACATCGCGATCCTGACCGGCGGTCAGGTGATCAGCGAAGACCTGGGCATGAAGCTGGAGTCGGTGACCATGGACATGCTGGGCACGGCCAAGACCGTGAACATCACCAAGGATGAGACGACCATCGTCGACGGCCATGGCGAAAAGCCCGAGATCGAGGCGCGTGTCGGCCAGATTCGCACGCAGATCGAGGAAACGACTTCGGATTACGACCGCGAGAAGCTGCAGGAGCGTGTGGCCAAGCTCGCCGGTGGTGTGGCGGTGATCCGCGTTGGCGGCATGACCGAGGTCGAAGTGAAAGAGCGCAAGGACCGCGTCGATGACGCGTTGAACGCGACCCGTGCTGCCGTTCAGGAAGGCATCGTCGTTGGTGGCGGCGTGGCCCTGGTGCAGGGTGCCAAGACGCTCGAAGGTCTGGAAGGTGCGAACAGCGACCAGAACGCCGGGATCGCCATCGTGCGCCGCGCGCTGGAATCGCCGCTGCGCCAGATCGCCGAGAACGCCGGTGTGGACGGGTCGGTTGTGGCCGGCAAGATCCGCGAAAGCGACGACGCCAAGTTCGGCTTCAACGCGCAGACCGATGAATATGGCGACATGTTCGCGTTCGGTGTGATCGACCCGGCCAAGGTTGTGCGCACCGCGCTGGAAGACGCGGCGTCGGTTGCGGGCCTCCTGGTCACCACCGAAGCCATGGTCGCCGACAAGCCCGCCAAAGAAGGCGCCGGCGGCGGCGGCGGCATGCCCGACATGGGCGGCATGGGCGGCATGATGTAAACGGCGCGTCTGCATCGCAGACGCTGCCGGGTGGCGGCAGGCTCTTTCGCACAGCGAAAGATGCCGAGAGCCACACCGCAGAGGAAAGAAGAGAAAAGGGGCCGTTGGGTCCCTTTTTTCATGCCATGGGTCCAGCCTATGCCGCGCCGCTCCCGACCGCGGGTGGGGGCAAAGCCCCCGCCCATGCGGGCGGTCGGGGGCTGCGCGGCGTGCCGCCGCGCGAACTGTTCATTTGGCGTGAGACTGCGCGGATTTGAAATTGTGTGTACTCGTTCGTTCCCAGGAACACCCGCCCCGGGCTTGACCCGGGGCCTCCCGCAAAAAGGCATGAGGTCCCGGCTCGGGGGCCGGGACGGGTGTTTCTTGGCTTTACCGTCACGCGCCTCGTGCCTTCTTTCGCGTATCCTCGCACTGGGGGAGCATCCCGGATCATGGTATCCTCCCACGGAAACAGGTTGTGACCGGGGTTCGCTAAAGCATGAGACACGGGTTTCTCGGTTGGGTACTGAGTGGCGCCCTGAGCCTTGGCGCGGGGCAGGGCGCTTTGGCTTGTGCGTTTCACGGCTATACGCCCGACCCGACGCTGGTTGATCTGTTGTTGGCGACCGAGCAGGTGGTGACGGTGCGGCTCGATCCGGGGGATGCGCGGCGGTATGTGCCGGTGCGGACGTTGATGGGGCCGGAGGTGGCGGAGATTGCCATCTCCGCGGGCCCGGACATGCGGCAGCGGTTAAAGGCAAACCCAGCGCAGACGGTGCTGCTGGCCCGGGACGGCGCTTATGGGCCGTGGATGGAGATAGCGGTGCTGGATGCGCGGTATCGCCAGGTGGTGGAGCGGGTGGTGGCGCGGCAGTCGGCCTGGCTTTTGGGGGCGGATCAGGAGCGGTTGGCGCTTTTTGCCAAGCACCTCAACGACCCCAACCCCGATATCCGCCGGCTGGCGTTGCAAGAGCTGGACCGTGCGCCGTATGCAGACCTGAAAAAGCTGCGGCTGCCCAAGGTGCAGAACCTGCGGCAGGACCTCTCTAATGGAGAGCGGGACCTGATGCCCATTCGGGTCTTGCTGGCCGGGCTGTCGAGCGACAAGGGCTTTGGCCGGGTTCTGGCGACGGATCTCGATACCGCCGTCCGCAGCGATGTGCCCTATCTGGGGGCCTACGCGACGGCGCTGATCGAGCTGCAGGGCAAAGCGGCGGTGCGGCATATTCTGGAGCGCTATCTGACCACCGGCACCCTGCCAATCACCACACAGGAACGGCTGCTGGAGGCGCTGGCGCTGCATTACAAGACCGGCTCAAGCGCCATGCGCCGGCTGATCGCGCGGGAGGTGGCCGCGCTGGTGCGCGAGCGGCCGACCCTGGCGGAACCCGCCGCAAGGCAGTTTGGCTTTAACACCCGTGTGCGGCCGGGCCAGGCAGGCGCGGGCGCGCAGAACTGACGCGCAGCGCTCCTTAGATATCGTTGCGCGGGATGCGCAGGACCTGGCCGGGGAAGATCAGGTTGGGGTCGTTCAGGATATGAATGTTGGCCTCGAAGATCGGCCGCCATTCCGCATTGCCGTATTGCGATTGCGCGATCGCGGTCAGCGTGTCACCGGGCTGGACGGTATAAGGCTGCCAGCCGCCATACCCCGGCAGGATACGCGGGCCGAAGAGCACCGGGATCACCACCGAAGGGCCGTTTTCGTTGCCGGTATCGTCCGCCAGCGTCAGGAACAGGCGGTTGAGCTTGAAGGCGTTGTCCTCGGGGATGTCGATAAACCCCTGAAACTGCCGCAGCCCGAGCGAACCGACCTGGGTGAAGGAGTTGAACTCGTCATGCCCCTCGGACACGGAAATGGTCAGCGTGCCTTCGAACGCGGTGGCGTTGCCGGCGATCAGAATGCGGGATCCGACAATGTCGAAGGGTTGCGGCTGTTGGATATCAAGCGTGACGGGCATAACGGTCTCCTCAAATTGCAATCGGGCGCGCAAATAAGCACGCGGTCAGCCTAACATAAACTGCAGGTTGCGGCGATGCGCTGTGTTTCGCTTATCCGCGCGCTCTTTGATCTAGTGCAAAGCAGAACCCGCGTCGGTCGGTAGGGTGCGCAGAGTTTTTTGACCCGAGGGGGGACCCGATGCGACTTTTGACACTGCTTTTTGTGCTGTTGGCCGGTATGGCGGCGGCGGATGAGACCAAGACTTTCCTGCTTTCCGAGGATGCCTATCTGGCCGGGGAAACCGTGGTTTTCGAAGATGAAGGCCGGGACGATCTGTTTGTGGCCGGCGAACGGGTGACCTTGGCGGCGCCGGCAAGCGGGACGGCGCATGTCGTCGGGCGCTGGGTTGACACACGCGCGGCGCTGGGCGGCAGCCTTTATGCCGCGGGGCAGACCGTCGATGTCGAGGGCGAGGTTGCGGGCGACGCCACGATCTTTGCCCAGGAGATCGAAGTGAAGGCCCCCATTGGGGGCGATCTGCGGGTCTTTGCGTCGGAGGTCGAGGTCGAGGCGCCGGTGGGTGGTGTGCTGCAGATCGCCGCCGAGTTTGTCGAATGGGACGGCCCTGTGGGCGGTGACATGGCGATTGCGGTGCGCGAGATCAGCTTTGGTCCGGACGCGCGGATCGACGGCACGTTGATTGTCTTCGAAGAAGACCCCGGCGCCTTGGAGATCCCCGAAAGCGTGGCGCCCGCAGACCGGGTCACGCGGCGCCAGATCGAGGATTGGGACCGGCAATATGGCGTAGGCATGGATGACATAGTGCCCGTCAGCCGCCGCGGCCTGATCGGCGGGTTCCTGATGGGCGTGCTGTTTGTCACAGTGGTGGCGGCGGTGGTCGCGGCCTTGGCGCCCGAGATGATGGCCACGCTGCGCCAGTCGGTGCTGCAACGGCCAGGCCGCGCGGTTCTGGCGGGCTTTGTCGGGCAATCGGTGCTGATCGGGGGCGGGATCCTGATGGCGATGACGCTGATCGGGCTCTTTCTGTTGCCGGCGGCGATCCTGGCGGTGATCCTGGCGGGCTTTGCCGGCTATATCGTCGGCGCTTATGCGCTGGGTGTTGGCGTGCTGCGCGCCACCGGGCGGCATGACCCGGAAAACACTGCCGACCGCGCGCTCGCGGCCGGTGTCGGTGCCCTGGCGGCGGGTATCATCGGGCTGATCCCGATCCTGGGCTGGATCTTTTTCCTGGTGCTTATGCTGGCCGGTATCGGCGCCTGCGTGCTGCGCCTGTTCCGCCCGCAGTTTTTCGTCGACGAGGCGGTCTGAACCCTTGCCAAACCCCATGGCTTCGTCTTTGACGGGGTCATGGGGGCGTTGATACCAGTTTATGAGGCCAGGCACTGGGATGCCGGGCATTTGGTGGCCGGGGTCGATGAAGTGGGCCGGGGGCCTTTGGCCGGGCCGGTGGTGGCCTGTGCCGTGGTGCTGAACCCCGATGCCGTGCCAGAGGGGTTGCAGGATTCCAAGACGCTCAGCGCCAAGCGCCGTGAGGCGCTGAACGAGTTGATCCGGGCCAATGCGCAGGTGGGGATCGGGCAGGCCAGCGTCGAAGAGATCGATGAAGTCAACATCCTGCAGGCGACCTATCTGGCGATGCGCCGGGCGGTGGCAGAGCTGCCGTTGGCGCCCGATCACCTGCTGATCGACGGCAACCGGATGCCACCCGATCTGCCCTGTGCGGCGACGACGATCATCCGGGGCGATGCGGTGTCGCCTTCCATCGCGGCGGCGTCAATTGTGGCCAAAACGTGGCGCGATTGTGTCATGAAAAAGTTGGCGCAACAGTTTCCGGGTTATGGCTGGGAAACCAATGTGGGCTATCCCTCAAAGTGTCACAAATCCGCACTTCGAAATCTGGGTGTGACCCCACACCATAGGCGTTCGTTCAAACCGGTGCACAACATCTTGTATCAAGAGAAATTCTCAACCCGTTGATTCAAAAAAGAATTTGACGGCGAATCGGCTTTGACTCATCTTCGGTCTCAACCACAGAGCACGCTGACGTGCCGGGGACAGAGGCAGAGAATGACGAAGATGACGAACCTGAAGGGCGCGCCTGCGCTCCCTCTCAACACGATTCTCGACGGGGATTGCATCGAGATTATGAACGGCTTGCCCGAGGCATCCGTGGACCTGATCTTTGCCGATCCGCCGTACAATCTCCAGCTACGGGGTGATCTGCATCGCCCGGACAATTCCCGCGTCGACGCGGTCGACGATCACTGGGATCAATTCAGCAGTTTCGCCGCCTATGACAGGTTTACCCAAGACTGGCTCAAGGCAGCGCGCCGATTACTCAAACCCGACGGGGCTATTTGGGTAATCGGCTCTTATCACAACATTTTTCGGGTTGGGACGGCCTTACAGGATGCGGGCTTCTGGATCCTGAACGATGTGGTCTGGCGCAAGTCGAACCCGATGCCGAACTTCCGCGGCAAGCGGTTCACCAATGCGCATGAAACGATGATTTGGGCGTCGAAAGCCGAGGGCGCGAAATACACCTTCAACTATGAGGCGCTGAAGGCGCTGAATGAAGGTATCCAGATGCGGTCCGACTGGGTGCTGCCCATTTGCAATGGCGGTGAGCGGCTGAAGGACGCCAATGGCGACAAGGCGCATCCAACGCAAAAGCCCGAAGGTCTGCTGCACCGGGTGCTGGTGGGCGCCTCCAACCCCGGCGACGTGGTGCTGGATCCGTTCTTTGGCACCGGCACGACGGGGGCTGTGGCCAAGATGCTGGGGCGCGACTGGATCGGGATCGAGCGTGAGGCCGCCTATCGCGACGTGGCGGAGAAGCGGATTGCCAATGTACGCGCCTTTGACAAGGCCGCCTTGGAGGTCAGCCAATCGAAGCGGGCTGAACCGCGGGTGCCGTTTGGCCAGCTGGTGGAGCGCGGCATGCTGCGCCCGGGCGAGGTGCTGACCTCGGTGAACGGCAAGGCGGCGGCCAAGGTGCGGGCCGATGGCACGCTGGTGGCCGATGGCGTCAACGGATCGATCCACCAGGTCGGCGCGCAGCTGGAAGGCGCGCCCAGCTGCAACGGTTGGACCTACTGGTGCTTCCGCCGCGACGGCAAATCGGTGCCCATCGACGTGCTCCGCCAACAAATCCGCGCCGAGATGCGGGAAGCGCCAAGCCAGGGATAATCAACAGTCACAAAGAACACCGCCGGTGCCGCGCGGGTCATGCGCAGGCACCTACTGGCCCCGCCATGTCTGACGACAGGCGGGGCATTTTTCGTGTGAGGAACATCTTTGGACATCGGCCTTGGATGGCTGAGCCCGGACGGAAAGGCTAGCGGCGAAGAGACAAGGCGTTCCGCGGGGATGTCTACCTTGCGGGACAGAGCTGCCGATCAATAACTCCGAGCAATGGATCGCTACAGTTGATATTGCTGAATTCTGTCGAAAACTGTCACAATTAAGGGACTTCGACCCAAAACTTATACTTGAGAGTAAGCCCATCCTCTGATGCCTCTCTCAGCTTGCTCCTGACTAGGTTCAAAGCAAGCTGGGGCTTCCTGTGATCTGACCAATTTACCCCATCGTCATCCAAGCCGAGTATTTGATGATAGAGCGCATGTTTTCCCCGCGATGCGCCCTCTCCATAGGCCTCCATTTTGGAGATACCAAACCCAAAAGATAGACAATATTCTGAAAAGACGAGCGCTTCGTTGGCGTTCATATAGCCGGATCCCATACCCGTCTGCGCCAGGCTCAATTCCTGTTCAAGTGCACTATCAAGATAGCGTCCGACGCTTTTTGTCTTGTCACTAATGGCCCGTTCCTCTGAGTGCAGAATTTCACCAACTCAATATCAACTATTTCTTGTCCCAAGCTGGAAAGCAAGTTGATCCCCGCGCTCGTCTACGCGTGGCCATCGTACGGAAAAGGATGTCGGTACCCACGGTAGCTAAGGGCTCAAAGCGGTCACGAACTGCCAGGACGACCAGTGACCTGTCAGGGGATTGAGTGACTTCGTTCGGTGCCGCTATCCGCGATCGGAATGTGTTGCGGAGAGGGCCAGAAGCCTCTGACGGTGCGTGTGAGCGCCGCTTTTTCGAAACGGGGGGTGACCCGCGGCGAGTTCCGGGCGCGGGTAAGCCAGGTAGTCTTGTCAGAGTAGGCGAACGCCGCCGGTGGCGGGCGGGTCATGCGCAGGCACCTACTGGCCCCGCCATGTCTGACGACAGGCGGGTTTTTTTTTGTATGCGCAATGCGCGGCACGCGGGTTGCGTCGTGATCACCTCCGATGGACGCGGTCCATACTTGGCCGAATGCTTGTCCCGGACTGTGGCGCTATATGGCTAGGTAGGACGGGCTCTGGGGCTTTGCCTTCGACTAAATCGAGCTTTCGGTCACTCTTGCTGCGTTGGCAACGGATCAAAGCCGAGCGTGCAACGCCAGATGCTTTGTCAGGGCTTTAGCACGACGGTTGTGATGCCAATCAAGTTGTTGCCATCATGCGCCAAGATCACGTCTTTCAGCACGATTTTTCCATTGATCGTGCGCCCTGTGATGCGGACCTCGAAGTTGTCGCCTTCGGCTGGAACCTCGATGGGGGCCGGTGAAGTGAAGAGAATTGGGAAGCGACTGCCGTCTTCGAAGGCAATCAGCCGATATTCCACGTTTTCGCGTGGCACCTTGATTGCGCTGGACATAGTGGCTTGGCCCAACTCTTTGTAGTTTATGACTTCCATCGCGGTCTCCTGTGTTTTGAGATGCATTTCTGTGAAATGCGGGCATCAGCGGAAACGAAATCAGACATTCCGGCAAGGCTCTGTCGTGTCGCCATCCACCTGCGCCCGCCTGATCGGGACACTGCCGTCAGAATAGCAATGATCTGCTCGTCAATGAACCGACTTCCGTTCATCGTCTGTCTTCTCCGTGCAAGAAGATGTTGACTTCATTGTGCCGAGTTCTTTGCGGACCGGTTCAGCATGCCGGCCGTTGGAAGGCAGGTACGACGCAATGGGCGATAACTGTGATGGTGACTTGACCGTGATCGGCTGTGAAGATTGGTTGTATGCGGTTCAAGCGGGTCTACATCCCTGACTGATCTTGAAAGGAGCGTGCCATGCGGTTGAATGCGGATTTTTCTCAGCGGGTTGTGATCCGGCCTGACGATTATGACTGGGTGGATTCGCCCGCCAGCGGGGTGCAGCGGATGATGCTGGACCGGATTGGTGACGAGGTGGCGCGGGCCACGACCATTGTGCGGTTCCGGCCCAACAGCGCCTTTGACGCGCATTCCCATGGCGGGGGTGAGGAGTTTCTGGTGCTGGAGGGGGTGTTTTCCGACGAACATGCGGATTACCCGGCGGGCAGCTATGTGCGCAACCCGATTGGCACGGCGCATACGCCGCATATCGGCGAGGACGGCGCGACGATCCTCGTGAAGCTGCATCAGTTCGAGGCCGAGGATGGTGCGCAGAAGGTGATCGACACGCGGACGGCCGGGTTTTCGGCCGAGGATGGCGGGATGAGCGAGCTGATCCTGCACGATGTGCCGACCGAGCGGGTGCGCCTGGTGCGCTTTGCGCCGGGGACCGAGCGCGCGCCGTATGTGCATGCCGGCGGGACCGAGCTCTTTGTGCTCGAAGGCACACTTTCGGACGAGGATGGCGACTATCCGCAGGGCAGCTGGCTGCGCTTTCCCGACGGGGCGCAGCATACGCCGCGGTCCGCCGACGGCTGCCTGCTCTATGTCAAGACGGGGCACCTGACGGGGCTCTGAGCCGGCAGGCCGGCCCGGGCCTACCAGTCGATGAAATCCTTGAAGCCCGACAGCACCACGCGCCACCAATCCACGGTGTCGGCGAAATTCGCGTCGCTCACGCCGAAGGCGACGTTCACGTCCATGTCGATGAACGGGTCCATCTCATCATCCAGATGCACCGTGCCGAAGCGGTTTTCCTTGTGCCAGCGATTGACCGCCTGCAGGGTCATCCCGTCTTGCAGGTTGAAGGCGGTGCTGAACTTGATGCTTGAACAGGCCTGGCCGTCGGTGCAGCCGTAGAAAAAGATCGAATATTCAATCCCTTCCATCTTGCTGGTGATCATCGGATCGCCGGTGCTGTCGGTCGACAGAGTGGCCGGGTAGCCCTCGGACTGCATCACCGCCACCATCGCGGCGGGATCGGTGCCGTCGACCTCCGCAAAGGCCGGCGCGGCAAGGGCGGTGAGCGCACAGATAAGTGCGGTGGATCGAATGGCGGGCATGGTGAAATCCTTTCTTCTGGGCAATGGCCTGGGCCAAGTCTAGCACATTGCGGTGCGCCGGGCGCAATGCCACGGGTTCCCCCGTCTTGCAGTTGCGACCGCATCGCGTAGTCTAAGGCCATCAGGAGGGTGTGGATTTGACTCAAATCAGTGGCATTGGCGGTTTTATCATCCTGGTTCTGGACGTCTGGGCCATTGTGTCGATCCTGAGCTCACGCGCCGGCAATGGCCGCAAGGTGCTCTGGGTTGTGCTGGTTCTGGTGCTGCCGATCCTTGGGTTTATCGCCTGGCTGTTCTTTGGGCCGCGGGCGGCGCGCTGAGCGGGGATTTGGGCCTTTCGAATCCCCTGGTTGCTGCCTAGACAAGGCACATGGATTTCCGCGCGATCATTATGGGGCTGGCCTTTGCGGCGATGTGGTCATCGGCCTTTACCTCGGCGCGGATCATCGTGGCCGAAGCCCCGCCGATGAGCGCCTTGGCGCTGCGGTTCCTGGTCTCGGGGCTTTTGGCGGTGTTGCTGGCACTGGCGCTGCGGCAGAGCTGGCGGCTCAACCGGGCGCAATGGCGGGCGACGATTGTCTTTGGCATCTGCCAGAACGCCTTGTATCTGGGGCTTTACTTCATCGCCATGCAGACCATTGAGGCGTCGCTGGCGGCGATCATCGCGTCGACCATGCCGCTACTGGTGGCGTTGGCGGGATGGCTGTTTCTGAGCCAGAAGGTCAAGCCCCTGGGGGTGGCCGGGTTGATCGCCGGGTTTGTCGGTGTCGCGATCATCATGGGGGCACGGATCAGTGGCGGGATTGATCCGTTTGGCCTGGTGCTGTGTGTGATCGGGGTGATGGCGCTGGCGGCGGCGACCATGTCGGTCAGCGGGGCCACCTCGGGCGGGAATTACCTGATGGTCGTCGGGCTGCAGATGCTGATCGGCAGCGCGGTGCTTTGGCCCTTTGCCCTGACTCTGGAGAGCCAGCAGGTGACCCTGTCGGTGCCGCTGGTAGCGGCGTTTTTCTACACCACGCTGGTGCCCGGGCTGGCGGCGACGGTGGTCTGGGTGCGGCTGGTCAACCGGATTGGGACGGTGCGCGCCGCAACCTTTCACTTTCTCAACCCGTTTCTGGGTGTTGCCATTGCCGCGGTCATGCTGGGGGAGGCGCTGCAATCCCGCGATCTGATCGGCGTTGCGGTGATCACCTTTGGCATTCTTGCGGTGCAGCTGTCGCGAATCCCCGGGGCGACGCAGCGGGTTGATTAGGATTTTTGTGAAAACGACCTGAGCAAAGCCTTTGTTTACGTCTTGGCTCTAGGCCTGCGACCCAACGGCGTGTGCGTTTCACGCGCAGGGAACCCAGGCAGAGGTCTAACATGAGCAGATATTCGGTGCGCACGCAGGTGCTCTTTCTCGCGGCGGCATTTCTTTTCACCCTGATTGCGGTGTTTGCGTATGCGTGGAATGTGAAGACGGGTCTGTCGAACAAGATGGCCGAGGCGCATGAGGTCTTTAAACAGAACAACCTGCTGAACAGTGTCCGCGAAGACCTTGAACAAACCGAGGTGGACCTGCTGCGCTTTACCGGTGGCGAAGACGCGCAATTTGCCAGCCTGATGGGCAATATCGAAGAGCTGAAGGATCAGTCGGCCCTTGGTCAGCAGGTGTTTATCGACGTCGAGAATGCGGGTGCCGCGGCGCCGGAATACGCCGCGGAGTTTGCTGAGCTGAACGCCGCGATCATCGGGATGGAGCCTGCGCTGGCCGAGCTGGAAACCATGGCGCTTTTTGATCGCAAGGTGTTTTCGCGCGAAAACATCCTGCCGCTGATCGAGGCCGAGGAAGACCGGCTGGACGCGATGCAGGACCGTATGCTGGCGCGGGTCGAGGCGATGGAAGCCGCCAAGGCGGCGTCGCTGCGGCAGACGAATATGACGATGCTGGCGATCACCTCGGTCGTGGTGCTGTTCTCGATGGCTCTGGCGCTGGCCTTTGGCAAGCTCCTGTCGCGGCCGATCGAACAGGCGGCGACAGCGGTCGACCGGATCGCCCAGCAGGATTACGGCGCCGAGATTTTTGGCACTGATCGCGGCGATGAGGTGGGCACCATTGCCCGCAATCTCGAAGCGCTGCGCGACAAGCTGGTCGAGGCCGATCACAAGGCCGAAAGTGACCGGATCGTGAATGATCGGCGGGTGATGCTGTTTGATGCCTTGGGTGGTGCCATGAGCGCGCTGTCGAGCGGCGATCTGCAGCACCGCGTCGATACCGAGGAATGGTCCGACCTGGGCGAGAGCTATGTCAAGCTGTGCGGTGATTTCAACGGGTTGTCCGGCACGATTGGTGCGCTGGTCGGGTCGCTGCAGCACAGCGCCAGCACGGTCGAACAAAGCTCACACGATTTGTCGGGCATGTCGAACGAGATGTCGCGCCGGGCCGAGGTGCAGGCCGCCACGCTCGAGCAATCCGCCGCTGCGTTGGAAGAGCTGTCGGAAAGCGTGCGCTCGGCCGCAGAGCGGGCCGAAGCCGCCGATGCCCGCGTGGGCCAGGGCCGCACCCAGGCCGAAGAGGGGGGCCGGGTGATGGCCAAGGCGATGTCGGCGATGGCGTCGATCTCGCAATCCTCGGACCAGATCACCCAGATCATCGGGGCGATCGATGATATCGCGTTCCAGACCAACCTCTTGGCGCTGAACGCCGGTGTCGAAGCCGCGCGCGCCGGCAAGAGCGGCAAGGGGTTCTCGGTGGTCGCCTCCGAGGTGCGGACGCTGGCGCAGCGCGCCTCGGATTCCGCGCAGGAGATCAAGGCGCTGGTGTCAAACTCCAGCCAGCAGGTGAAAGAGGGCGAGAAACTGGTGGAGGAAACCAGCAAGACCCTGACCGAGATTGCCCGCAGCGTGTCGGATGTCTCGGGCATGGTGTCAGAGATCGCCGCCTCGGCCAAGGAACAGGCCAGCGGTCTGCAAGAGATCAATGTCGGTGTTGGTGAACTGGACAAGGTCACCCAGCAGAACGCCGCCATGGTTGGCGAAACCTCGACCGCCAGCGAGCAGCTCAGCGCCGAAGCGGCGCGGCTGACCGGGCTGCTGTCGCGCTTTTCAGGCGGGCAAGGCGCTGTGGAGTCTGTGGACATGCCGGCTGTTCACCAGGCCTTTGACGACGAAGTGCAGCCGGTCCCGGCCGAGATGACGATCGAGCCACTGAAACAGGCGGTTGGCGCCGAAGAGTTTGACACCCCGATCGCCCTGCCCGAACCGTCCCCAAGCCACGGCCACGAGGATATCGGCACCTGGAAAGATTTCTGATTGGCCTCGGGCGTTGGACGAGGGGGCCGGCCGCGGCGGCGCTTGAAAGATCATCCGCAGCTGCTCTTCCTTTTGACCGAAGTGTTCTCGGTGCGACCCCTCTACAAGACGCGCGGTGCCTTGTGCTGGGATCATCCGTCATCCGCACACTGTCAGCCGAAGGCGCTTTCGCAGATCGATGACGGATGATCCCAGCACAAGGCACCGCGCG
>JASJCC010000102.1 GCA_030066175.1 Paracoccaceae bacterium
GGTCAATGCCCGCGACGCCATGCCCGAGGGCGGCGTGTTGGTGATCGAAACCGAGAATCTCGAGATTGGGCAAGAGCATCTGGACGAAAAGCCCGACGGCCTTGCGCCTGGGCGCTATGTGATGCTGGCGATCAGCGACACGGGCCAAGGCATCCCGCCTGAGGTGATCGACAAGGTCTTTGATCCGTTCTTTTCCACCAAAGGCCCAATGAACAACAGCGGCCTGGGCCTGTCCATGGTGCATGGCTTTATGAAGCAGTCGGGCGGCAGCGTGCGCATCTATTCCGAACCGGGGGTTGGCACCACGGTCAAACTGCTCTTCCCGGCAAGTCATAACGGCGACCCAAGCAAACCCGAAGACACGAGCCCGCCCGAGATGCGGGCGCATACCGCCCGGATACTGGTGGCCGAAGACCAGCCCGAGGTGCTGACCCTGTTGCGCCGCTCGCTCGAGGCGCAGGGCCACGAGGTTATCACCGCGACCAATGGCGATACGGCGGCCGAGCTTTTCCAGACCTCCGGCCCGATTGACCTGCTGGTTACCGACATCGTGATGCCCGGCACGTTGCAAGGACCCGGCCTGGCCAAACACCTGCGCAGCCTCGCCCCGGACCTGCCGGTGGTCTTCATGTCAGGCTACGCCAGCGAAGCCAGCCTGCACGGCAACGGCCTCCGCGAAGAGGACCAACGCCTAATGAAACCCGTCGCTCGCAAGCAGCTCATCGAAGCCGTCAACACCGCGCTTCTTTCGCGTCAGTAGTAGTCTTTTCGCAAAACGCAGTTTCGCACATGTTTCGCTTGTTTGGCTCTATGCTAATCAAACACGTTCAAGCACAGGCCGCCAGTTTTGACCGGCGGTCGCCAAAGAGGCAAAGCACGGAGCGATCAAAGAACCAAGTCGGCACCGATGAATAGGCAAAGCAGAGTATCAATATGGCGCTGGTTCGGTGCACCTGGGCTGTGCGGGACGTTGTGGACACAATGGACTTCTGTTGGGCAGCGGCGAGTATTCAGATTGCGGCGGCATGGGAGACGACGCTGAGGCAAGTGGCGACGACAGGGCACTTTGGTATCGATGCGGATTGGTCGGGCATATAGTCGGGTTGGATGGTCAGGTAGAAGGCCAACCAATTGGGATTGATGACGCTGATCACTAGGGATGACCAGAACAACAGGTATGGCGTGTGGGCGGTCAACGTTGGGCTCGCGCAGGCTTTGGCGGCTGCGGTCTAGGTCTCCCATACGAGACAGTCAAGCGCCAGAGCATCAGGGCCTTTGAAAGCCGGCATAATGGCCTGCAAAGAGGCGGCCGCATGTTGCATCACGGCTGGTCTGGCGAGCATGGCAAGCAATGCCCTGATGGTCAGCCCTGGCGTGGTTGCAATAGCCGATTGGCGGCCAAAGAGCATGGCTGTTGTTTCCAGGTAAACGGCGCTGGAACTCGGGATCAGGACGAGCAGCTCAGACACCAGCAAGCTCGTCCACAAATCAAGCGTCATGGCCTACGTATCTCGTACGCCACACCGTCAGACCCGCGAAAGGGCATTGGGTGATCTAATACATGGCGGCAAAAGCTTGTAGGCAGGATGCGCGATTGGGGCAGGCCGTGCAGTTGTCGCGCCTTGTGGCCGGCACATTAGCATCGTGTCCTGCATTGGGGTTCGCCTTGCCTCGCATCGGGCTGCAAATCCTTCCTGTCCTCGGTTGTCATGCTGCGTGTCGCCCAAAGGTTGGCATATCACCGCCACACCGGAACTTACCTGATCTAGCAGGTGCGATGAGGTCGGTGCGGAATTGCCGTCTCGGCACTCGCATGAATTGCGGATGTCTAGGGAACACAATGATGAAACTAAAAGGATCCATTTGTGCGCTTTTCGCACCGATCACCGGTGGCGCAGTCGACGCGGCCGCTCCCAAGGCGATTGTTGACTGCAGATCACTAGGGGGGCCGATCGATTTGGTAAAGGTGGGCACAACCAATGAAAGCTCCACCTGGTAAGAGGCTGAGAACCTGCCGGTGATCGACATCTTGTTGCAAGCCTGCGCCGGGCGTGTGCCTGTGATCGCCGGCATTGGCCGCAACGCAACCGTCCAGACAATTGCCCGCCGCCGAAACATTGCTGGTTGTGGCGCTTTACTGCATTCGTCAGACGCGCGCCGGCATCATTGAGCGTTTTTGCGCTGTCCACGACAAAACCTCGGCACCAATTGTGCTCTAGAATGCACTGCACCGCACGGGTGTGGATCTTGAACCGGCCTGTGTCGCGCTACTGGCACGGCTTGAGCGCGTCGTCGATCACTAGGATGCAAGCCCAATATTTCCAGGGTGACATAGCGCTTGGCTCACTGCGGCGACCGGCTGACGCTCTTGTCTGGCGACGATACCTCTGCGTTAGGATTCAACGCCCATGGCGGCCAATTTGTGCGGTCGCCCGCAAGGGTATGAGACTTCGCAAGGTAACAGGATAGTCCTGGCGACAGTTAACCAAGGCCGGCAGGGTAACCGCGCGTTGTCGGGACGGTTTGGTGACAAAATCTGCCATGCCGACCTTCTCTGCCCCTGCGGCGTTCGCAGGATCGTCTTCGACAACAAGGCAGTCCTCCGCATTCAGTTCAAACTTGCGCAGGAAGGCCCTGTAGGTCTTGGGATCGGGCTCTTTCAGATTCACCTCGCTCGACACCAGCATGCCATCGAGGGAGTTGAGAAACAAAAAGCGCACCCGCGCGGCGGTGTATTTGTCAGCTGCTAAACTGGCGATGGAATAAACCCGGTGCCAGCGCGCCGGCAGCCCGGCCGTCATGTTCCAAGGGTCTGGGACCGACCGAGCATCATCTCAATGAACCGTTCATTCCAAGCCATGATCACCGGTGCATGCTTGGGATGTTCTTGTGCCCCGAGCTCGCAGTTCTTTTGTACGGTCATGGAACAGTCGCTGCGATCACGCCAGTCCCAGTCCAACACACCATCGACAACGCCGCACGCTCTGCATTGTCGGGGATCAGCTGGCCATAGAGCCTTTGCGGGTCCCAGATCCGCAGGACCTTACCGATGTCGAACAAGTTACATTTGACTTGGTAACCTGCACGTCTGGATCACTTTTCATTGTCAATTGGGGTCAAGAGGCGGGCCGGACGAACAGAGAGTAGCCGCGCCAGCCGCTCGCTGGTCAGCGATAGGATCGCCACGCCGAGGATTGTCAGAATCCCGCCGGTCATTTCCTGCGCGCTGGGCTGCTCTCTCAGCAACAGCCACGCAAAGAACACTCCGGAGAACGGTACCAGCAGGGTCAGCTGGACGACGTTGTCGAGGTCATGCTTGCGAACAGATAGTTCCATATGCCATGGCCGATCCCCACCTTGCCGATCGCCTGATAGACAACGCTGGCGGCGGCGGTTGGCGTTATTAATTCGGCGACAACCCAGGTTGTTACCCAACCAGAGCGCTGGCGTTGACCAGCAGCGGCACGGAAAAGAGCGCTATCCAGATGTTTATCGCCAGCGGAGGGGCGGTGATTCGCGCCTTCACCCAAATGAGCCCAATCAACCAAACGGCGACCCCGCCGTGCCAGCAGGTCCAAACCACAACGTGTACCACAAAAGCCAGTCTCAAACAGGCAATGGATCTTGCGCCGACCCAGATCGGCGGCGCCAGCAGATCGGCATTCGCCGCCAGAAGCGCGTCGGTTTCAGCCGGATCAGCGGCGTTGGGATCGAGGAAGTCGATGTGCAGCAACACCAGGATTTCTGGCGCGCCATCGGCGCTGTCAAAAACGATGAAGAGGTCCTTCAAATCGCTAAATGATGCCATGGTGAGAGTGTCCAGGATGATCCTCGTACGTTCCTTCTGCAGCGAATAGATCCGGCGCAGCGTGGTGTCGTTGTGGAAGAAAAAGATATCCCCCTTGTGGAAGTAGGTGTCGATCTGTTTCTGCGTCAGGATCTGGAAGATGTTGGCGTTGTGCTTGTCCCAGTTGGGGCGCGGCACGCTTCTCAGCATCCCGCCATGGTCGATCGACGGATGATCAACGATGAAGATCAGCGCATTTTGATAGTCCCCCCAGTGCCATCCATGGGTGTCGCCCGGCTTGGTCTGGCGGGTCATGGGCATCCGCTCGCATTCCCAAGCTCAGTCAGGAACGGTGTGGCCGGCGATACCTCGAGCCCACGGCGCAACTGCGGCGAGTCGTAAAGCTGCGGGACCAGATCGCCATAATCGCGAATGTCGCACACATTGACCGAGCCCAGCTAGCGCTGCTTGCTGTAGGTTTCGGCCACCATCGGCGCCTTTTTCATCTCTGCCGGCAGGATGTCACTCACCAAGGCATAGCCCGTCCGCGTTAGGCAGTTCTTGCGCTCGGCGATCGAGGCTTTCCATTCCCGGCTGTCGAAATGCGCTTGTAGCTGCGCCTCGAGCGCCGAGCTGGTCTGCACATCCGTTGCCGTGTCGGACGATGTGAAATTCGGGCTGGTTCTGTCGCCTGCCGGCTCTGGTAGGGCGCGCCCCGGTTGCTCTGCGCCCGGCGAAGGCTATGTCCGCGGGACAGAGGAGATCGCACTATGACGAGCCATCCCGACATCTCGTTTTCGACCCGTGAGTCGCTCTTGCGTGACTTCAAACGCCTGGGTTTGCACGCGGGGGATGGCGTTTTTGTACATGCGTCGATGAAAAGCCTCGGCCCGGTTGTTGGCGGTCCCCGAACGGTGGTGAGCGCGCTGATCGATGCAGTGGGTGAGGATGGACTGATTGCGATGCCTGGGTTTTCGACCGACGCCTATATGCCCGACTGGTTTGACGCCGAAAGCGCGGATGCCGCCACCGTCGCGCGTGTCCGCGACGCCGTCCCGGGCCATGACACGACGCTGACCCCCTGCCGCGAGATGGGTGTGATCGCAGAGACCTTCCGCACTTGGCCCGGTACCGAACGCAGCGCGCATCCTTGCGTGTCCGTTGCCGCCCGGGGGCTCGACAGTGCGGCCTATCTGGATGACCACAGCCTCGCTTGGGCCTGTGGTCCAGACTCGCCTATGGGCCGGTTCTGTGCCCGACCAAACATGAAGATCATGCTACTGGGCGTGGGATGGACCCGCTGCTCGGCCTTACACACAGCCGAAACCCTGGTCGCCGAGCGCCGCACGAAACGCCGCGTCTTCAAACAGGACGGCGCCTGGCACGACACCCCCGACGTCGCCGATGACAAAGGCAGGCTCTTCCCGCTTGTCGGCCAAAGCTTCGACGAGGTCGGCTCGATCCAACGCGGCACAATCGGCCAAGCCGACACCCGCCTCTTCCCCTACGCCGACCTCGTCACCTTTGCCGCTAACGAACTGGAAACTCTCCTGAAAACAGTGCATTCGTCCGCTTGAGGCTAACGCGCCATAGGCGACGTCGAACCTTGGTGACCCACTCGCGTTGCGAGTTTGGGGCTTCTCCCCCAAGAGGTGATCGATCTGCGAAAGCAGCTGCCGGCATCTTCTAAGTACCGCAATCAGGCTGCCCTTAGCACCTGTTGCATTGCTCTCGCCAATAGGGCTCGTCGCGAAACCGATGTTCTTGATTGTAAAACATGAAACGCGTCCGTTGGTTTGATTTGAAGACATCGGACACCTGCCGACAATACACTTCCATGGCTTGTAGCCTGCGCGTCTCAGAGCGGGATGCTTCGCAAATGGCGTCACAGGCTTTGAGCGCGCTGTAAAAAGCAAAGTGCAGACCTTGCGATGACAGCGGATCGAAGGACAGGGCGGCGTCGCCGATGGCCAGCCATCGTTTGCCGGCGATTTTGGGCGAGAGGCGGACGCTGGCGTCGCAGCTTTGCAAGGGGGCGATGAATTCTGCGCGGTCTGGCAAGTGGTCTTTGAGGCCATCACCGCGCGCTTGATCAAGAAAGCGGTCTGGCGATTTGTAGAGTTGGCTGACGCTGTCCGCCAATCCGTGGAAGGCGACCACCCGTTGCTGCTCGGGCAAGGGGGCTGTGTACCACCAGCCGTTTTTCACCGATTTCACGCTGGTCACACGTGCGACGGTGGGGCGCGGGTCTTTGATCCAGGCAATTACCGCCATTTGGATGTTTGTCTGTTTGGGCGCCCCGGCCAGTCGCCGAACCAGCCAAGCCTTGCGCCCGGTGGCGTCGATCAGGCGTGGGGATTGGACAGTGATTTCACCGCCGTCGCCGACAGCACGCACGCGATACTCCGCACCATTGTCCTTAAGCTCCAACAGTTTGGCACGGTGAATTTCGACGCCGCGGCTTTGCGCGTGGTGCATGAGCTGTTGCTCAAATCGGTGCCGCAAAATGTGCCAGCCACCGCCTTCGGGATCGCGCAGGCTGTCTTGATAGGCCCAGGTCTCGCTGCCCCAGGCAGACATCTTGGCCGTGCTTGGCAGGACGTCCTGTTCCCCCAGGATCGCGTCCAGCCCCGAGAAGCCGAGTGCCCGCAAGGGGCGCAGCACCGAGGCTGGCAGATACTCCCCCACTTTCGGGCCGTTGCCGACGGCCTCTCCGATCAGACAGACATCCAGACCAGTTTGTTTGAGCGCCAGAGCCGCGGCAATACCGGCGACTCCAACGCCCAACACGGCGATCTCGGCGTTGACGGGGTTACTGGCCACGCAGCTTGATGGTCATGAATTCCTGCCGCTGCTCTTCGCTGAACCAGCCGGCTTCTTGCAGCAGGCGGTCATGGAACCCCAGCTTGGCGTAGCGCTCGGTGAATTCCTTGTGCGCGATCTCCAACTCGGCTTCTTTGACCGGAGTCAGGTTTTCGACATAGACGTACTCCGGCAACCACTCGATGTCTTCCGGGCTGGGCCGCGCTTCCAGCACGCCCAGATCGCCAAAGTGCTGGATCATATACATCATCTGTTCAGGCGCCGGGTCCTGTGACGGCAGTTGCCGCAACCAGGCCGGTCGATTGTGGAACGCGGCGATGCGTTCATCCATAGGGCGCTTGGTGTCGCAAAGCGTCTGGTAGTCGATCAAGGTCAGGACCTGGTTCGGCACGCGAGCCGGCCAATAGGTCGGCACATAGGGGTCGTACTCCATCTCATAGCCCGACCGGCAATAGGCCGTGTCGCCCTGCCAGGGCAACGCCATCCAGCGCGTCAGATCACCCGGGCCCTGATCGTAGAGCGGGCCGCCCATGCTCAGGACATCGGTTTGCGTCAGTTTGGTGCCATAGCTGGGTTCGGTCACGCCGGTGGCCCGTTCGCGGATGCGATAGGGCGCGCGATACATCGAGGCGTGGCGCATCGGCCAAGTCAGTTCGCAGCCGGGATGGAAGGCATCGGCCAGGCAGAAATGCATATTGGCACGATCGAGCATTTCGGGCTGTTGTTGCAGATCGACGTCTTCCAGCGTTGCGTAGTGCCGACTGGCGCCGACATAGTCGCTGATGAAATCGCCCTGCACCCAATGGGTCATGATGTATTCGTAATAGGGCGGCAGGCGCAGATAGTTTTGCGCCTTGATTTCGGTCTGGTTGTCCGCGGCGTTGGAATAGCCGAAGGTGTCGCCGTATTGCCAGGGCCAACTGCTTGGGTCCATGTCCTTGCCGGCGGTACTACGGAAGCTGTTATAGACGCTGCGCCGCAGCTCGCCGTAAGGGTCGGGGTACAGGCTGCTTTCCGGCGCAAAGGCAAGTTTGTCCATCAGCTTTGGATCGTAGAAATTCATCGGGCCGTCGGCGCCGAAGGTCGACGAAATCCCCTTGTTGACCCATTGCAGAGCGCTCATACGTTCGAGAATGGGCTGGATGTGGTGGCGGAAGGAAATCTGCCGCGGAAACTCCATCATGCCGGCCGAGATATAGACGCTGCGGACAAGGTCATCCATGGTCCGCCAACTGGTCAGATCCGGCGCGTAATTGGGCGGGGCCGAGGTGACCCAGGCCGGATCGGCCTGAAAATCCTTGTCCCCAACACGCACTGACGCATGCACCGGACCGTCGGCGATGTCGTCATACCAGCCGGCGGCATTGTTGAAGCTGGCCGGATGGCTGGGGTCAAAAACCGGTTGGTTGGTCGGGCTGGCCGAAACACCGTGCCCGGGGAACACCAACAGGCGCCCGACATCATCGGTGCGCAGCTCGCCCAGATATACTGGCGTACCCTGGAAATCGCCGGTCATCGCAAAGGTCGAATCCTGCATGCCAATGCCCGAAATCTGCGTCTTGCCCGGATCGATGCAGAGGGCATCCCGGCCCGCGCCTGTCACCTTGGGATTGCGCAGGGGAACCGAGATATGCTCGGTCGCGGGCAGGTCCATCGCGGCGTCAAACTCGTACCACTGCGCCTTGCGATTGGCGACATGCACCGACCACAGGATTTCCGAATTCGATGACTGCTGAATTTCGGCGACCACGTTGCCGAATTTGTCATATCCATAGACCCGGAACCGCGCGACCTGGCGCTTCAGCGCGCCACCTGTATCACGGCTGGCGCCAAATTCGGTCTGTTTCGGGTGGGTTACCTCCGGGCCGATATAATACCCGTCTTTGCCGCTCATCTGGCTGTTGCCGACGCGTGCGACACCAATACCGGGATGGATGCGAACCTCGCAGATCCGTTCGATCTGATCCGCGGTCAGCGGCACCGGCTCGATTTCCGGCTTTTGATGCGGGAACGGGCATTTCGGGTTTTTGATCTTCGGTTGGCCCGGTTTGCTGGGTTCTTTCTCGGGCTGGCCATTTTGCTTGCGCCGGTAATCCGCGCTGGCCTGGTAGACGGTCATACGCGCCTCGGCGATGCTGCCGACCGGTGCGTTTTCCTTGGGCACCCGCCCGATATTGAACGCCAGCCAATCGCCGTAGATCTCTTGTTCCTCCTTGGTGATGATCTGCTTGGGCAGGTCGATGCTGGCGACGTGCACCGGCACCGCCTCTTCCTGATCCCAGATCACCGTTGCATGATCGAGGGGGAAGTGCTTGTCGACATAGGCCTGACCGCGCTCTTTCGGGTCGGGGCGCTTCTGGATGTAGATCTCGAGCGTTGCCCGCCCTTTGGCGAGGCGTGCCGCCAATTCCTTGCCCAGGAAATCCGGATCCTCGATGTCGGGATCACCGGCAAAGGTCGAGGTGCCTGGCACCAGGATATACTTGCAGTATGACGGCCCAAGTCGGAAGGGCACCACGCTCCACAAATCCGTGGCGAGCACCGACCGGATGGGCTTGGCCATATTGTCGAGCAGTTCGTTGGTCGCCGGCGCGTTGCGCTGAATCCACTCGTCCGACCAGCCCTCAAAGCTCGCCTTGGTGAACTCACACATCTGCTTGGCGTTATCGACAAAGAAGAAGGGCACGTTCTGCAAGAGCAGATCGGCGGTATGCGCACCATCATCCGAGACGACTTTCTTGCCCGGCACATCGAAGATCTTGATGCCGATGCCGATGGTGCTCATCCAGTCGGGGCGCCCATCCGCCAGATCCGAGGAATAGCGGACATAGACCGGATGCTTGGCGCCGGGATTGGCAAAGAGGCCGTGCTGGAGATCCTTGGGGATGTCCTTGTTAAAGGTGATGTCGCCTTTGATGATGCCGTGGGTGCGCAAAAACACCGGCCGCCGCGCCGGGCATTGCCCCAAGGTTTCCACCCGCCGCTTGGCCGTCATGTCGACAAACATGTGTTGCAGACACTTTACAGGATCGTCGCAGCTGCAGGTTTCGGTGAGTGTCTCGAGTCTCTTCTCAAAAAGGCTTCTCATTGCAGCGACGTTCAACCTCCAAATTGAAATCCAGTAAGGTACCCGAAAAACTAGGAAATTTTGGCCATGCGGTCGTAAATTGGCCTAAAGAAACGGTAGAGTAGGGCCATCACATAAGCAACTGGAAAGTGTGTGGCTATGTCGCGCTGCGCAGCGTGGTTCGTTGAAAGCGAACGATCTAGAGTGGCAGTCTCATGACGCTTGTCACAAACCGAAACCTCTTGAATTGGAGACGGTGCAAGGTCAACGCGGTCGCTCAGTTCCGATAGTATGGTGGTTGATGAATACAGGGGGCCGCGGAAAGAAGCGTTCTAATCAAAAAGCCAAAGGAAAGCGGGCACCAACATAGTTTCTGAACGCGCCTCAACGATTGTCAGGGGCTGGGTTCGGCCATTTCGAACAGTCTTCCCCTTGAGAAATCCAGTAGTCGCGGTTCGGGCCGGTGCAATTGGCTTCTTGCGCGGTTATGGTCCGCACCCGCACGGGGGCCGAGCTCCACTCGCCGCGCATCCCGAAATCGCCCTCCCAATCGCCGAAGAAACCGCTCTGATCGCCCTGTCCGACATAGCTGAATTCCAGTTCATCCATGATCCCGGCCTGGCCGACGATGGTGCCTTTGACCTTGCCCGACGCCGGATCGTAACTGCCAGTAATCCGGCCAGTGAAAACGTCGGTGCCGTAGTAATCCCCCTCGCGGTTCACAACAGTCCCGGTGGCCGAGCCGGTGATGGCATTGTCGGTGATGTCAAATGAAATCTGCCCGCCTTCGAAGGTCAGCGACTTGCCGTTATTGCCGCTGATGTCGCCAGTGAATGACCCGCTCACCAAAACCTCCGCCGCCGGGGCCACCATCGGCGCTGCCGGTTTGATCTCCAGCGTACCCCCCGCCACTGGATCGCGTTTCGGGCGGGGTGTCTTGCCGGGCACTGGTTCGACTGGCGTCGGCGCCGGTAAGGCAGGGGCGGCGGAGACCTCTGGCAGGTCAGGGTCCACAGGCTCTGCCACCAGCGTCGGCGCCGAGGTTTCATCGGTGCTTTGAAAGAAGTTCAGCTCATCCAACAAGGCCCAATGCGCCGCCTCCTCCTGCAACCGCTTTTCCTTGAGCGCCGGATTGGCCAGCTCGCGTCGATACTGCACCTCGTCCTTTTGCAGCTGTTGGATGACCTCAAAGAGGTGCTGCGCATCGGCAAAGTGGTAGTTCACCCACTGGCCAAAGAAGTCGATGGTAATGGAGCTACCAGTATCAAGGTGGAACCCGCGCCCCTTGGTCATCTGATACATCGCGTAAGACACGGGCCGCAGATAGGCGCCGGTGCCGAGGATAAACCCATTATGCAGCGACCGGTCGGTGTCACCGCCCTCGGCGATAAAGACATCGCCCAGCACATGCGGGCCACCGACGCGCCCAACAACATCCGTGCGGGTGTTGAAAATCGCCAATTTGCGGCGTCCGTCGGGGCCGTGCAGGTTTTCCATCAGGCCCGGTTCTGTGGTGATCCGTTCAACTTCGCCCGTCTCAAGCCCCGGCGCGTTGTAGACCCGCGCGGACTCGATCTTGCCGGCCCGGTCCAGCAACAGTCGCTGCGCATGCGCGCCACCCAGGGAATGCCCGACCACATGGGTGCGAATGCCCGCTTGGGCATTGTCATCGACCCAAGCATGCAGCGCCTCTTGCGCCGCTGCGTATTGGTTGCGCCCAACAGCGAGCTCTTTGCTGAGCACCCCGCTCATGTCCGAGGCGACGTCCTTGCCTGCCTCCACGATGCCGCCGCTGGTCAGCTCCGTCCCGCGCATGACGATGACCCGGTCGCCGGTGCGGGTGTCTTCGATCAGGACCGCCTGGAAGCCGTTGTCGAGATCGATGTCGTCAACAAGCCTCAGGTCGTTGATCGCAAGGTCGTCGGCAAAGACGGTGTCGTCCCTGATGGCCACCTCGTCGTCGACGCCTTGGGCGGGACGGGCGCGGCCGGCCTCGTAGACCAGTTGTTTCGCCAGAACCTCAAAATCCCGGGCGTCCAGCGCGGTGTTGCCTGACCGCCAGTCCGGGGGGATGACCTCTTGCGCGCCTGCGGGAAGGGCGATGAGCGTCGTGCAAAGGACGAGGGCGTGCAGCAGTCTCACGGCCAATCGTCCTCTTCCAGAAGCGTCTGTGCCGCAATTGCCGGGCCATGCGCCTGGGCAATCGCGCGCTGCAGATAATCCTTGCCGACGATCTCTTTGATCGGGTCGTCACTGGCAAGGTAATGCAGCGCAAGGAACGTGAGCGCCTCTGGATGCCCAGCCTCGGCGGCGGCCAGCACGCGGGCCGTCGACACCGAGTGTTCCTCGTCCGTGCCATAACCCGACAGCCCCATCCGCCCCGCCAGCCAAAGCGCCCGGCGGTCGCCCGTTTCGGCTTGGGCCACAACCGCCTGGAATGCGTCTTCGGGTCGGCCATCCACTTCGCCCAGCATGATGCCAAGTGCATAGGCGATGGGATCGTCTGCAGTTGGGGCAGGGGCCTCGGACGTCACCGGGGGTGCCGGCGCGGGCGCGGTTTGATCCTCCAGCCAGCTATCGGGGAAAAACTCCGAGGCGCATTCCATCAGCTTGTCGATGGCCTTCGACGTGCCTGTCAGCGGAAAGCTTTTGGCGCCCAGCGGACTGTCGAGGGTGATCTGCGACCCAGAGGCGATGGCCACCCACGCCGCTTCATCCTTGGCAAAGGGGTAGTCGAGCAGCGTCGGCCCCAACACAGCGCCCTGGATTTGCCGATCGTAGCGTGTGTCGACCCTGACCCGCGCGTCGAACGTGGTGCCGGGCGACAGGGCCCACCGCGCATCGACCAAAGACAGGTGAAACCCGTCCTTCCCCCAGCGCAGGAAGATGGCATAGCCGTCGCGCAGGTGTTGCGCGCGCATAAAGCAGTTGAAGGGGGCACCGGCGTTGTCGGTTTCCAACGCGCCTTCCCAGAACCCGGCCGAGTATTGCCGTGTGATCTCGGCACCGGCGGTGGCCGGCAGGCATGTGATCAGGCACAGCGCCAGGGCCTGTAGGGACCTCTTCATGCGCACCTCCTTGCGCTGGGGTTTGCTGGGTCAAAGGGGCAGGCGCAGTTGGCCGCACCCCTCAAGTCTCGCTGCCCTCAAGCTATCTCGGGACACCCGTAGGGCCTTGATTTCGATCAAGGCTGTGCCGCGCTGACAGCCCCTACAAAGGCCACCCAACCCTGCGGCGATATCGCCATCCCCCAGACTGGACAGGTTGACTGCGACGATGCACGATATTCCCATGACAGCCATGTCCACCGAGACGCCGGAGAAGCGCGCGCTTGCGTCGGCGGATATCGAGAGCATCCGGTCAATCTGCAGGGATTTGGGCAACGATCCCGCACGGATGATGGATATCCTGTTGCAAACCCAAGACCGGTTTCGCTGCATCTCGCCCCGCGCGATGGAGGTGATCGCCGAGGCAACGGGCCTGTCGCGCATCGCGGTTGAGGGCGTGGCGAGCTTTTATGCGTTTTTCTCGGAAACACCCAAGGGCCAAGTGACGATCCGGCTGTGTGATGACATCGTGGATCGCTTTGCCGGTCTGGAGGAGGTTGTTGCGGCGTTCGAAGAGGCGCTGGGAATCAAGGTCGGCGAGACCACCGCTGACGGGGCGTTTTCGCTGGAATACACGCCTTGCATTGGCCTTTGCGATCAGGCGCCGGCGGCGATGATCAATGATCTGGTCCTGACGCGGCTGACCCCTGCTCGTGTGCAGGCTTTGGTTACAGATCTGCAAGCAGGCGCGAGGTTGGAGAACGTGATCCTCGACCGGTTTGACGAGCGCAGCCCCTATGAGCGCGCGACCC
>JASJCC010000100.1 GCA_030066175.1 Paracoccaceae bacterium
ATCGTCGCCGCGGACAAAGAACGGAAACGGCATGTGCTGCACGGCATCGACGGCAAAGGCGAAATACCACCAGCCGCCGTAAAAATCGTCTGGCTGGGTGGCCGAGCTGTCATCCTGACGGGTCGAGATATCGCCCAGCGTCACCAGCCTGTCTTGTGGCTGCAGCGCGATATCGGCCAGCGCCACCATTGCATATCGCCCCTTGGTGCTCAGCTTCACGCTGCAATTCCTCCGCTTGCCGGCGTTCCAACACGCCGAACCAATTGACCTTCGCGGCGCGATTGCCTATCTGCGTCACACCCCGTTTTTCATGGTCCCGCCATGAATTAGAACCGTTCTAAAGTGGCCAAGCAAATTCGTCAAGAATAGAGCGCCCCGTCAGGAGACGACCAGACACCATGCCCGAGGTCATTTTTCCCGGACCCGAAGGCCGCCTCGAAGGCCGCTATCACCCGCAAAAAGAACGTGACGCGCCGATTGCCATCGTGTTGCACCCGCATCCGCAATTTGGCGGCACGATGAACAACAAGGTTGTCTACAACCTGCATTACGCCTTCTACAACATGGGCTTTACCGTGCTGCGCTTCAATTTCCGCGGCGTCGGGCGCAGCCAGGGCGAATACGATCAGGGTGTGGGTGAGCTCAGCGATGCCGCCTCGGCGCTCGATTACCTGCAGTCGATGAACAACAATTCCAAACATTGCTGGGTCGCGGGCTTCAGCTTTGGCGCCTGGATTGGCATGCAGCTCTTGATGCGCCGCCCGGAGATCACCGGCTTTGTCTCAGTGAGCCCGCCCGCCAACATGTACGACTTCTCGTTCCTCGCCCCCTGCCCGTCCTCCGGCCTGATCATCAATGGCAGCGCCGACCGCGTGGCGCCGCCCGCGGACACGCGGCAACTGGTCGGGAAGCTGCACGAACAAAAGGGCATCTCGATAACCCATGAAGAGGTCGACGGGTCGGGTCACTTCTTCGAAGAGCCGTATATGGACACCATGATCGACACGGTGACCACCTATGTGAAACGCCGCCTGACAGAGAACACACGCTAAGAGGCGCTTATGGCGAATGTGCTCGATGAACTGGCCGACAAGCTGGCCGCCGACACAATTAAGGCAATGGACGCTCTTGGCGACGACCGGCTATATGAACAGGTCGCCAAGGTGCTTGGCGCGTCGTCACAGACCTCGGAAGAGGCGTTCATGACTTCGATCCGCATCCGGCTTGCCGAACGACGCGGACGCGAGTTTCTGAACGAACATGTCAAAGCCGCGCTGGAGGCCAAGAAACGCGGCGATGCGGTGCCCGAAGCCCGCGCGCCCGGATCGGATAACGAAAACCTCTGACGCGGCCCCACCCCCAGGCGCCGGGAGGCGGCCGCAATGCCTGTTCGTGTCCACTATCTCGAAGCCTTTGGGTTCAACGTTGTCCGGCTCGAAGACCCGTTCGAGATGGAGGATCTGGCCAGTCGCGCCCGCGCCGACCTCGCGGATGGCCTCGATCCGGCGGTTTTTGTGGCGCCGCTCTTGCTGGATTTCCGTGCGATCGATCTTTTGCGCTTTGAAACTGAGGATATGCGCCGCCTGATCCGGCGCCGGCAGGAACTGGATGTCGGGCAGAAAAGCGGGCCCTGCGCCTATCTTGCCGAGGAATCCGGGTCGTTCGGCATGTTGCGGATGTACGCGGCCTATGCCGAAATTCTTGGCCTGCGGGACGACAATGACAGCATCGTCACGATGGAAATTGGCGAGGCCATCGACTGGCTGTCGCGCCGGCTCGACCTGCCCGAGGCCTCGGTCCCCGACATCCTCCGCGCCGTCGAGGCGGTAGTTGCGCAACCGGACTGAGTTAGAGATCAGCAGGGGGCACCGCTGAGCTTGCCGTAGCTTGCGGCCCGGCGCCGCCACGGCGTAGTCTGCAGGCTGATGGTGCTGAAAGGATGGCCTGTGACCCAAGACACTCCGCGCCTTGATGCGCAAATGGCGTTCCTGACCGAGGCCTGCCGGTTGAAATCCGTCCAGCGCGCCACGCGGCTGGCCGATGGCAGCCGGTTCGAAAACTCGGCTGAACATAGCTGGCACGTCGCGCTCTACGCGCTGATCCTGGCTGACCAGGCGCCGCAGGGCTGTGACATCAACCGAGTGATCCGCATGCTGCTGATCCATGACCTTGTGGAAATCGACGCCGGCGATGCGCCGGTCTTTGGTTCGTATGACGCGGACGCGCTCGCCCAGGCAGAGGCAGCCGCGGCCGACCGCATCTTTGGCCTTTTGCCCGCCGACATGGCCGATGATTTGCGCGCGCTATGGGATGAGTTCGAAGCGAACCAGACCGCCGACGCCCGCTTTGCCAAGTCGCTGGATCGCTTTGTGCCGCCCAACCTCAACATCGCCAATGGTGGCGGGTCGTGGAAGGATTACGGCGTCAGCGTTGAGAAATTCGAGGCCAGTATTGCCCCCAAGATTGCCAATGGCGCGCCGGGGTTGTGGGCCTGGCTGAAACCCCGCGCCCGCGCCGTCTTTGCCCGCCTGGCGCAAGACGGCTGACCGAGCTTGGGGGCTCTGCCCCCGCCGCGCTTTGCGCGCCTCCCCCGAGGTATTTTTGAAACAGAGAAACGGGGGCCGCACGGCGGAAGACTGACTGCCTAGAAGTGGATTGCCCGCCCCCAAGCGTCGAGCACACTTTCATGCATCATCTCGGAGAGAGTCGGATGCGGGAAGACCGTCTGCATCAGGTCTTCCTCGGTGGTCTCGAGCTGCCGGCCAACGACGTAACCCTGAATCAGCTCGGTCACCTCGGCGCCCACCATATGCGCCCCCAAAAGCGCGCCGGTCTTGGCATCGAACACCGTCTTGACCATGCCCTCGGGTTCCCCCAGCGCAATCGCCTTGCCATTGCCGATAAACGGAAACCGCCCGACCTTGACGTCATAACCCTGCTCCTTCGCCTGCGCCTCGGTCAGGCCGACACTGGCCACCTGCGGCTGGCAATAGGTGCAGCCGGCGATGCTGCCCGGCTCCACCGCGTGCGGATCCCCCCCGGCGATCAGTTCAGCCACCATGACGCCCTCATGGCTGGCCTTATGCGCGAGCCACGGCGCCCCGGCGAGATCGCCGATGGCATAGAGCCCCGCCACCCCGGTCCGGCAATGGGCGTCCGTGACCACATGGGTCTTTTCGACCTTCACCCCCAGCGCCTCGAGCCCCAACCCTTCGGTATTGCCGACGATCCCCACCGCCGAAATCACCGTGTCGAAGGTCTCTTTGGTCACCTTGCCACCTTGCTCGATATGCGCGGTCACCGTGCCTTTGCCACGGTCAAGCTGCTTGACCATTGCCTTTTCTCGGATCGTCATACCCTGCTTTTCGAACTGCTTTTTGGCAAAACCGCTGATCTCGGCATCCTCGACCGGCAGGATCCGGTCCATCACCTCGACCACGGTCGTCTTGGCCCCCAGCGTGTTGTAAAAGCTGGCAAATTCGATGCCGATGGCGCCGGATCCGATGACCAGCAGGTTTTTCGGCATCCGCGGCGGGACAAGCGCATGTTTGTAGGTCCACACAAGATCGCCATCCGCCTCAAGCCCCGGCAACTCCCGCGCCCGGGCGCCGGTGGCAAGCACGATGTTGGGCGCGGTCAGCTCTTCGAGACCCTTGTCGGTGGTCACCTTGACGGAATTCAGGGTGCTCAAAGTCGCGTCCCCCATCAGCGCCGTCACCTTGTTCTTCTTCAACAGATGCCCAACGCCCGCATTGAGCTGCTTGGCCACGTCGCGCGACCGTTTGACCACGGCGTCCAGATCATACCCCAACCCGTCGGCCTTCAGCCCAAACTCTTTGGCCCTGTGCATCAGGTGAAAGACCTCGGCGCTGCGCAACATGGCCTTGGTCGGGATGCAGCCCCAGTTGAGACAAATCCCGCCCATATGCTCGCGCTCGACAATTGCGACCTTCAATCCCAACTGCGCGCCCCGGATCGCGGCCACATAGCCGCCCGGTCCCGCGCCGATCACGATCATGTCGTAGGCTGTGGCCATCCGCCCCGTCCTCCCGGTTGTTCAGAACCGGACGGTAAGCGGCTTTGCGGGTGCAGGCAATCCCGGCTCAGGCGGCCTCTTGCAGCCCGCGCAGGGTGTGGCCATAGCCGCCCTCGGCCAGATACGCCGCCTCGGCCTGGGTTGTGTTGCGCGCCAGCGCCTCGTTGCGATACGGGAAACGGCCGAAATCGCGGATCACCTGGCGATGCGCCCGTGCGTGTAGCAGGTTCGAGGCGCCCTCTTCCGGCATCCGTTCCTTCAAAAGACGCACGCAGCGGTCCTGGTCACAGAGGTTTTCCGCATGCATCATCGGCAGGTAGAAGAACTGCCGCGCCGGCCCGTCGATCTTGAGATCCCATTTGCGGTCGACCGCCTGCTTGGCGGCTGCCAGCGCAATGCTGTCCGACGCAAAGGCCTGCGCATCGCCGCGGAACATGTTGCGCGGGAACTGATCGAGCAGGATGATATATGCCAGCACGCCGCTGGGATAGGTCAGCCAGAGCGCATAGCGCCCCTCCATCGCGGCCTCCCAACTGGTCAGAAACCGATCGCGGATCTCTTGATCCAGCGCGTCATCCTGTTTGTACCAGCCCTCCGGCCCAACCTCGTCCAGCCAATAGGCCAGGATCTCTTGCGGGGTTACATCGACCATACACGTCTCCTGTCGTCACTGCTGCCCGTTAACAATTTGGTATATGGGACCAAAGCTTTGCGACCAATCACGAATTCTGTCAAAATCTGACAAGTCAGCATCATTCCGCCGCCTGTTGCCCGGCCGCCTCGGCCTCGGCGCTTTCGATCGCCACTTCCTGCGCCACTTCGACAAAGACCGACGTCGCCGCCGGCGACAGCGCGGTATAAAGCCCGGTCTCATCCGGGGTGGCCCGCTGCGTCATCCGGTAAAGCGCATAGGCCGCCATGATCAGCAAGAGCGCCGCGATCAGCACAAAGAACCCCGGCGGGCCGACCACCTCCATCGCCCAACCGATGATCAGCGGGCCGGCAATGGCCCCCAACCCGTTGATGAACAAGAGCCCCGCTGAGGCGGCGGCCATGTCCTCGGCATCAAGGAAATCATTGGTATAGGCGATCAGCAGCGAATAGAGCGGGTTGGACGCGCCGCCGATCAAAAACGCAGCCGCCACAAGGACATAGAAGTTGCCCGACGCGATCACCGCAACCCCGGCCGCAGCCCCGCCAAGCGCCGCGACGGCAGTGATCAGGCGCCGGCGGTCCATCCGGTCCGACATCCATCCCAGCGGGTATTGCAGCAGCATCGCGCCAACATAGAACGACGCCACAAAGATCGAGATCTGACCCAGCGTCAGCCCCGCGGCCGTCGCATAGACCGCCGCCATGCCAAATTGCGCCGAAAAGACTCCGCCCAACAGGAAAAGCCCGACACATCCCAGCGGCGACACCTGAATGAGCTCGCGCAGGTTCATCGGCTTTGTCGCTTCGAATGACGGTGTCGGCGTAACCGACAAGAGGATCGGCGCAAACGAAATCGACACCAGCACCGACGGGATCACAAACAGCAAAAACCCGCTTGCATCCGGCACCACCAAGAGGCCCTGCGCCGCAATGACGCCCAGCATCTGCACAATCATGTAGACCGACAGCGATTGCCCGCGGGTCTCGTTATCGGCCGAATTGTTCAGCCAGCTTTCCGCCGTCACATAGACGCCGCAGAAACAAAACCCGATCACCACCCGGCCCAGCGTCCAGGCGATCGGGTCCTTGAAGGCCGGAAACAGGATCAGCGCCGCCGACACAAACGACCCCAAGGCGGCAAACACCCGCACATGCCCGACCCGCCGGATCATTCCCGGGGTCATCCGCGAGGCAAAGAGAAACCCCACGAAATAGCCCGACATGATCACCGACATCTCAAGCGCCGAAAACCCCTCGGCCGGCCCCCGCACCCCGAGAAGCGAGCCCTGCAGGCCATTGCCCACCATCAAGAGCATCATGCCCAACAGCAGCGCCCAGGATTGTCTCAGAACCGTCAGCATGGGATCTCCGCCCGCCTCTTTGCTCAAGCCTTAAGTCATCATCCCGCTGAATCGCGTCTCAAAACGACGCGCGCAAGCCGCTCGCTGACATTCTGGCGTGTCAAAGGCAATGCAACGGCCTCTGCCAATGCGCGAAATCCGACCTCTGCCACAAGCGCCGCCTCAATTATGGGCGCAACAGCCGCCACCGGGCGGCCCGAAGCCCCTGCCGCAGGCGGGGGCTGAGATATTCTGTGCGCCGCAGGCGCGCCTCTGGATCACCGCCGGTCCGGGATCAACAACGACGCATCACCGTAAGAGAAAAACCGATACTCCTGCGCCACCGCATGGGCATAGATCGCCCGGATCGTGTCAGCCCCCATCAGGGCCGAGACCAGCATCATCAGGGTCGATTTCGGCAGATGGAAATTGGTCATTAGCGCGTCAGTGACGTGAAAGTCGAACCCGGGATAGATAAAGATATCCGTCACCCCTTCAAAGGGCGCAATCTCGCCCGACCTTGCTGCCGTCTCGATCAGCCGCAACGCCGTTGTCCCCACCGGGATCACCCGCCCACCCGCCGCCTTGGTCGCGGCGATCTCCGCCGCAGCCTCTGCCGACACCTGCCCCCACTCGCCATGCATCTTGTGTTGCGTGACGTCCTCCACCTTGACCGGCAGAAACGTCCCCGCCCCCACATGCAAGGTCACATGGCTAAAGGCGATGCCCTTGGCCTCCAACGCCGCCAACAGCGGCGCATCGAAATGCAAGGACGCGGTGGGGGCCGCCACCGCGCCTTTGCGGCGCGCCCAAACGGTCTGATAATCCTCGCGGTCCTGCGCATCCGCCGCCCGCCGGGCGGCAATGTAAGGCGGCAACGGCATGGCTCCAGCGGCATTCAACGCGGCATCAAAATCGTCGCCCGTCAGGTTGAACCGCAACGCCGCCTGCCCGTCCGCCTTGCGCGCCAACTCAGCGTTCAGCTCAGGTGAAAACACGATCTCCTCGCCCTCACGCACCTTTTTCAGCGGCTTCACCAAAGCCGACCAGGTGCCATCCGACCCCGGCTCGAGCAACGTCACCTCGATCCGCGCCTCGGTGACACCCTCCGCGCCCAGACGCCGCCGCACCCCGCTCAGCCGGGCCGGGATCACCTTGGTGTCGTTCAGCACCAGCCGGTCCCCCGGGCGCAGCCAATCCGGCAGGTCGCGCACAATCGCGTCGCTAATGCGCGCCCCTTCGGCCACAAGCAACCGGGCAGAGGAGCGTGGTCGCGCGGGGCGGGTGGCGATCAGCCGCTCGGGCAGATCGAAATCGAAATCGGAAAGCTGCATTGGATGCCTATTGCGAAACCCTTGGGGGCGGGCGGCGGAAAATGTCACGGAACATCCCCGGCGTGAAGACCGAAAGCGGATTGACCAACACCCGCGGCTCGGACGCCGGCCCGCGCAGGTTGAAGTTAAAGCCAATCAGCCCCTCGCCCTTGCGTGAAAACAGCCGCCCGATCACGTTCAGCATATAGACCGGCGACAGCACCCCCTGCATGTCCATCGTCCCGTTCGACAGGTCGTAATATCCGTCCATCGAAATCCCCATCGACGGCCCCACCGCGCTCGAACGTTTTAAGATCACCTGGCTGGGGGTGAGGCGAAACTCGGCCTCAACCTCACCAAAAAAGATCCCCGGCCCGTTCAACTGATCGAGCAGCCCCACGATGCTGATCGCATCCAGCAGCGCCGCGATCCCGGGCGCATTGCGCAGCCGCGCCTCGCGGATTTCCAGCGTGCCGTCAAAGCTGCCCGCCGTGCCCCGAACCGGCGTCAGATCCAGCCGGAAGGTGCCGTTTTGCACCGTCTTCAAAAGCCCCGCCGCCTTGAGGATTTCGCCGGCGTCTTCGCCAGTCACCCGAATGGCGCTGCGCCCGTTCCGCGGTGTGATCCGCCCCTCCACTGGCGCCTTGTTGCCCAGGTTGCCGCGAAACCGTCCGTTGAACCCGCCCGCGGTGTCGAAATCACCGACGAAATTGCGCAGCCTAATGCTGTCCGTCACCTGCAAACTGCTCAGCGTGACCGACATCGGTGTGCCGCCGGTGTTCCCACCGCCGCCCTCGCCCCCGCCGCCGGTCGCAAAGGGCGCGTCGCGCAGGTCGACAACACCGCTGGCAATCTCGATCCGTGGCGCATTGCCGGCGCCGCGCCCGACCAGGCGGCCCGTCACGTCCATCCAACGGCCATAGGTGAGCTTGCTGAAGCTCAGCGACTCGAACCCGCCGCCTTCGCGCAAACTCAGCCTTCCCGCGGCCTCCAAACCCGCGCCTCTCAGCGTCATCTGCCCAACCTGCAGCGGCTGTCCGAGCACGCCCTCAACCGTAAAGCGCCCAGTTGCCCCGCGCTCCAACCGCCAACCCAGCGGATCGATCCGCAAACCGATCCCGGCCAGGTCGCTTTGCAGGGTAAATTGCGGCGCTTCGCCCTGGGCCAGATCGATCTCCAACTGGCCGGTCCCCTGCCCGCTGATCATGCCGTCCGGCAGGCGTACGCCAAACCGGCGCAGATTGTTATCCGTCAGCACCACCTCGGCCACCACCGACCCGGCGCCACCGCCCTGCAAGGGCTGGCGCCACACCCCCTGGGCTGCCACCCCTGACAGGGTGACCGGCCCTTCGATCGCCACCTCCGTTTCGGTCACGGTCAGGGCAAGCTCCTCCCCCCGCAAAGCGCGCCCTGCGACGATGGTGTCTGACGACACGCCCCGCAACCGGCCGTTCAGCGCCAGGGTCATATCCGCCAGCCGCACCCCCTTGCGCAGCGGCAGTTCCAGCCGCCCGGCCACCTCGGCCCGCCCGGTCGCCAGCCCCGGATCACGCCCGGTCTTTGCCAAGACCTGCCACAGCTCACTGTCGATATAGGCTAGCGCCGCAGTGACGCTGCCCGAGGCGACAAGGTCCAACTCTCCGCGAATGTCCGGCTTGCCGGCATTGGTGATAGTGAACGTGCTGCCGGCAATATCTATGCGCCCGCCCTGACCCGGATCGACATTGCCGCCATCGACCTTTAATCCCAAGCGGTTGTCGTAAAGCGACAGATGCCCCGACGCGTCCTCAACCGGTGGCAAGCGGAGGTTGTAAAAGACCTCGGCTGCGTCGAATTGCAGGTCAAGATAGGTGACCGGTTCGGCGTCCGGGATGGCGCGCAAGGCAAAATGCACATTGCTCAGATCGCCGGCCACGATGTGTTCGACCAGCCAGCTGCGTGCCTTGGGCTTGAAGTCTTCGGGCCAGAACGACAGCACCTGCGCCGGCGTCGTCCGCGCCAGCTCGGCATCCAGCGACAGGCTCCACCCGTCGGGCAAGGCGTCGAGCTGACCGGTGATCCGGCCCGGCAGGTCCGGATCGGTCAGGCGCATCCCGCCCAAGGTCAGGCGAAAGGGATCGAGCTCCAGCTTGAACGCCATTTCGGCGCCGGCGATGTCCACGGCACGGTCCAGAAGCTCGCCTTCGGCGATCTGCATACCGCTGACATCGAACTGGCCAACCAGCGCCCGCGGCCAGCCTGCGTCCACCCCCTCGAGCGCGGCAAACCCGTCGGCCGTGGCCTGCCCCAAAGGCGAGGTGATGGAGATCTCGTCAAATTGCAGCACCGCGCGCGCTGGATCATAGGTGAAATAGGTGCGCGCCGCGTCGAACGGCAGCGGCTTGGTCGCCCGGTTGGGCCTGAGCACCCCGGCCCCGATCTGCAGCGTGGCATTCAACGGCCCCAGACTGCCATCGCCCAGCACGCGTGACCGCAAGGCGCCCGAGATCGGCGCATCCAGCGCATCGAGCCAGGCCAAAGCCGGGCTTTGCGTCGCGATATCGCCCGAGCTCAATCCGTTGAGAACGACACCAAACTCCAGGTCGGTCGCACCGATGGGGCTTTGTGCGTTGAGCTCGATGGTCGCCACCTGATCGCCGCCGCCCAACAAGGCCAGGTCACCTGCGAGGCGCAACTCACCGCCCTGACGGCTGACCCGCAGGCGGCCACCATCCGCGGTCCAACCCCGCCGTGCGCGCGCGTCTTCATAACGGATGGTCAGGGCGTCCGCCTCGATCACCCGAAGTTGCGACAGCCGTGGATCGGAAAAAGCAGCATCGACCTCGCCGATGATGGCGGCAAGATCAGGCGTGTCGGTTTGCTGCGCAAAGGCATTGCCCAGGGCCAGGCCCAGCCGCCCGTCGCGGTCCCTTTGCAGGGTGACAAAGGCGCCCGAGACCTGAGCCTCTTTCAGAACGACCTGGCCGCGCAAAAGCCCTGCGGGTGACAGCCCCGCCTCGATGTCGGAAAGCTGCGCAACCTCTTCTCCGAGGTCATTGTTGATCATCACGTCCCACAGGATAACCCGGGCCAGACCGCTACGTTCCACCAGCAAACTCATGCGGCCAAACTCTACATTGAGCCCGGGCGCCATGGCATCGATCCGCGCCTCGATCCGTTCACGCAGCCAAGGCGGCGCATCAATGGGCCGGCCGGTCACGACAAAGGCCGAGGCGCAGATCAGCAGCATCAAGGCGGCAAACACCCCTAAAACCACCAGCCCGCCCTTGCGGCGGCGCCGGGATTTCGGCGTATCTGTCGTTTCAGTTGCGTCCGTCACTGGAAGCCCGGCCTCTGCGGATTATTCTTGGTTGGCGTTGATCAACGCAGCCATCTTATCTCATCCCTGCCCGCGCGCGAAGGAGACTTCTTATGTCTGACATGGCCCCCGATTTCACCCTGCCCTCAACCTCTGGAGACGACGTGACCCTGTCGGCGCTGAAAGGGCAGAAGGTTGTGCTGTTCTTCTACCCCCGGGACGACACCTCGGGTTGCACCAAGGAGAATGAGGCCTTCAGCGCCATGCTGGACGATTTCGCCGCTGCGAACACGGCCGTTTTTGGCATCTCCAAGGACAGCATGGCAAGTCACGAGAAGTTCATGGCCAAGAAATCGCTTACGGCACCGCTGTTGTCTGACGAGGCGTCCGACGTGTCGGAAACATTCGGCGTGTGGAAGGAAAAATCCATGTATGGCAAGAAGTTCATGGGGATTGAACGCTCGACCTTCCTGATCGACAGCGACGGGCGGATTGCGCAGGAATGGCGCAAGGTCAAGGTGCCCGGCCATGCAGAGGCGGTGTTGGACGCAGCGCGCGCGCTCTGAACCTGGCGCAGAAATTTCATTCATGAAATTTGCCAAATTTCGTGCACGAAATTTCATGCGCTTGGGGCACCCGACGGAAGGAAATCCCGATGCACACGCTTTGTGATATGGCGGTGGACGTTCTGACCACGGCGGACGGTCGTGAAAAGACCGCCAAATCGCGTAGCTTCGCGGCGCGCTGGTTTGCGGCGCGCAAGGCGGATGCGCCGCTGCCGATCGGGCGGGCGCAACCGCCCTTGCGCCCGGCTCGGCCCACTCACCCGGAACTCAAAGACCCGCGGGACGTGCCCAAACGCAAACCTGGCAGCCCACAAGGGCGTATCGCGCTTTTGCACGCAGTGGCGCATATCGAGCTCAACGCTGTTGACCTACATTGGGACATCATTCCGCGCTTTGCCCATGTGCCGATGCCGATCGGTTTCTACGATGACTGGGTCAAAGCCGCGGACGAAGAATCCAAGCATTTCAACCTGATGTGTGACTGCCTGGAGGAACAGGGCAGCCACTATGGCGCGCTGCCAGCCCATGCCGGCATGTGGCGCGCCGCCGAGGATACGGTCGATGATTTCATGGGACGTCTGGCGGTTGTACCCATGGTGCTCGAGGCGCGCGGGCTGGATGTCACCCCAAGCATGATCGAGATCTTCCGCCGGGCCGATGCGCAGAGCGCGGTGGCCGCGCTTGAAACGATCTATGCCGAGGAAGTGGGCCACGTGGCTTACGGATCGAAGTGGTTTCACTTCCTTTGTGGCCGGCACGACACAGACCCCAAGGACGCCTTCCACGACCTGGTAAAAAAGTATTTCAAAGGCGCGCTAAAGCCGCCCTTCAACGATGAAAAACGCGCCGAAGCGGGCATCCCGCCCGATTTCTACTGGCCACTTACGGATCAATAGCGCTAACGAAGCCATTGGGATCGGCGGTTTTTCGCCATTCGCGCCACGAGATGCAACATCTTGCGAATCAGGTGCCCAAATTTCTTGCGGATTTGTGAATGTCTGGGTAAGCCGGTCTGCAGGGCGCCGGAAAAGGGGAACCGAGTGCCGACGATTGGGACGGGAAAAGGGATGGTCGGGTGAGAACACGTCTGGCGATTAAGACACATGCGTTGCTCGAACGCTTTTTTCCGGAACGTCGGCTTTTCCTGCGCTCGGACAATGATACGCGTTTCATCCGGCTGAAATCCGAAACTCAGGCGATTGCCTTTGGCGGCGCTTCACTCGTTGTGGCCTGGTCCATCATCGCCACGGCGGTTTTGATTATGGACAGTATCGGCGCGGGTAATTTCCGCGAACAGGCAAAGCGTGAACAGATCACCTATCAGCAGCGTCTGAACGAACTTTCGGCCGAGCGTGACAAGCGCGCCGGCGAGGCGCTGGCGGCCCAGGATCGCTTCAACTCGGCCCTGCGGCAGATCTCGATCATGCAGTCAGAACTGCTGGAATCCGAAACCCGGCGGCGTGAGCTGGAAACCGGGATCGACGTGATCCAGGCCACCCTGCGTGAGACGATGAAGGAGCGCGAGGCCGTCAATACCCGCCTCGCCGCAATCGAAGAGCAGATGGAGAGCGGCGGCACCGCGCTGGCCGCGGCGGGCGGAACCGATGACGGCACGCTCGACATTCTGGCTGATGCGCTTGCCCGCACCGCCGAGGAACGCGACCAGGTGATCGCCGATGCGCAAGACGCGTTGATCCGGGCCGATGAGATGGCGCTGGAAATCCGCGCAATGGAAGAGAAAAACGACAAGATCTTCCGCCAGCTCGAAGAAGCGATGACCGTCTCTGTCAAGCCGCTCGACAAGATGTTCGAACGTGCCGGTATGGACCCGGACCGCATCCTCAACCAGGTGCGCAAAGGCTATTCCGGCCAGGGTGGCCCGCTGACGCCGCTGTCCTTCTCGACCCGTGGCGAAGAACCGTCAGCCGAGACCGAACGCGCCAACCGCATCCTTGGTCAGATGGACCGGCTGAACCTCTACCGGATCGCCGCGCAGAAAGCGCCCTTTGCCTCGCCGCTTAAGGATCCGTTCCGCTTCACCAGCGGCTTTGGCTATCGCTGGGGCCGTCTGCATGCCGGCACCGACTTTGCCGCGCCGCATGGCACCCCGATCTATTCCACGGCGGACGGCGTGGTGGTCAGCGCTGAATGGTCCTCGGGCTATGGCCGTCTGATCAAGATCCAGCATGAGTTCGGCATCGAAACCCGCTACGCCCATCTGTCGAAAATTCGCGTGAAGGTTGGTCAAAGGGTCTCGCGCGGGCAGCGTATCGGTGATATGGGGAACACTGGACGGTCGACCGGGACCCATCTGCACTATGAGGTCCGCGTCGGCGGTAAACCCGTCAACCCGATGATCTATATCAAGGCTGCGAACGATGTTTTCTAAGAGCAAAATCAACGAGCC
>JASJCC010000016.1 GCA_030066175.1 Paracoccaceae bacterium
GGCGGGCTGCGGCGCGGCCCGCGCCGTCGGCCGGATCGTCCCCAGCGCGACATCCTCGGACGCAAGCCCCGCCGGACGCGGCGCCAGCACCAAGCGTTCGGCAGGGGGTTCCGTGCCCCCTGCCCCAACCACGCGGTTCACCGCCAGCCCCTGATGATCGGCCAACCGGCCTCCGGGATCCTCGGGCGCCACGCGCATCGGCCCTTCCATGGCCTGCACCACCGGAATGCCGCTGACATCGCGCACCAAAAGCTTGTAGCCCCAGACCCCAACGCCCACCAAAAGCGCCAGCGATATGACCGCCCCGGCAAGGTTGGTCAGCGTCGCTGTCCGCGACGAGGAAGGCGCCGCAACGGCCTCCGAGCCATAGGTGAAATCGGTCATGTCTGCCTCACTGCCTCCGGCGATACGTGCCCCCGGATGGTCCGTTTGTCTTGCCCGTCCCGGCAGAGCGCGCGCCTTGTGTCAGCGCATCTCCTCGGCCGGAGTTATCCCCAAGATACCAAGACCTGTGGAAATAACAACCGCGACGGCACGCAGGAGGGCGATTTTTGCTGGTGTTTCTGGCGTTTCGGGCGTTGCTGTGAGGTCCAGCGTGGCCGCACCCCGGACCGGCTGAATGGCGTCATGCACGGTCTGGGCCAGATCATGCAGGTAGGCGATGATGCGATGAGGCTCGTGCAGGCGGGTGGCAATCTCGGTCTGCCGCGGCCAGTCGGCCAGCTTGGTGAGCAGCCTCAGATCCGCCTCTGTGCAAAGCCCCGACAGGTCGCCCCGCGCCAACGCGTCAGGCGAAATTTCAACCCCTGCCTTGGCCGCCGCCCGCAGCGCCGCGGTGATCCGGGCATGGATGTAATGCAGCAGAAACGCCGGGTTGTCCCGCGTCGGCGCGTGCAGGTCTTTTTCGTTTAGCATCAGGATGTTGTCCGGCCGGCAGGCCAGCATGGCAAGGCGCAAGAACTCTGGATCGAGCCTGTGTGTCAGCGTCGGATCGTCGGTCTGCACGGCCTGAATGCCCTTGCTGTCGAGCCTCGTGTAGCCAGCAGACAGCAGATCGACCGCCGCCTCAGACGCCTTTGGCCAGACGCCCTGCCCCGTGGCATGTAGATCGGCGGCTTCAACGGCTTTGCTTTGCACCAGCGCATGGCAGCGCGCCAGTTCGCAAGCAAACGCACTCCAGGCGCCTCGCGCGTCCTGCAAGGGCCGATCCACCGAGTCGCCATGTGCCGTGGATCGGAACCACAGCTTTGGCCCGTCCTCTGCCGCATAGACATCGCCATGTGATTGCAAAGCCGCAACGGCCGCCTCAATGGCCGGAGCGTCCTGCCACCGTTCCGACCGCGTGACGTGATCGACCGCGATGCCCTGCCCGGCCAGGGCCTGCGCCACCCCATCCGGGTCATTCGCCACACAAACTTGGCGCGAAACCCCGTAACCGGCAAACTGCATCAACCAGGCAATCGCATCCCCGGTCACCGCGACACGCAAGTGATGCAGATCCAGCGGCGCACGTAGTTGCAAGAGCGTGACGGTGGCTTTGCCGCTGGCGCTTTCGCCACGGGCAAAGCCGTCGGGATCGGACAGGATGGCAGGTAGAACGGCTTGCCAGACCAAAGGCTGCAGCGTCAGGTTCAAAAACCCTGGCCCCGCCGCAGTCGCACTTTGCACCAGCGTCGTATCCCGAAGCTTTTGGGCCAGCGCGTCGGCCAGCAGACGCGGGGTCTGCCCGGCGGCGCGGGCCAGCACCATCGCCGCGTTGGTGGTCAACTGGCCATGCAGCGGATCGCGCGGCGGGGCAACAGTGATCGCATCCAGCGGCAGATCCCCCGGCAACGTGCCGTCGGCCTGCAGGTCGCGGATCGCCGCAAGGATGATCCGATGGATGTCTTGATGAACGAACACACGCGCTCCAGGGATTTGGTCTGGCTCCCCCTACCACGCCACATTGGCAAGGCAAACGTCGCTCAGGGCGCCTTGGTCCGCGCTGCGCCGTCCGCATCAGCACCAAGTACCTAAAGCCCTCCACTACAAGCGGCAATCCTCCGGGCCGAAGTAACGCAGCTTACCATCTGCGCAAAGATCCAAGATTGGCGCGGCATTGATCTGCGTCAGCCCGTCCAGTCAAGTACGCTGGCCCTTGGCATAGCTGGCTGCTCGGGATCACAGAGGCTTAGGAGAAACGCCCCCGCTGAGTTGCAGCGAGGGTCGGTCCAATACTCGACCGTGCCGGGCATCCGGACCCCGGTCAGACGCCAAGGCGCAGGCTCTTGCAGCCAGTGCTGTAGCATCGCCTCATACTCTGCGGGCTGCGGATGGTCCTCATCCGCCTCTGTGGCAAGCGCCATCACCACCCGCGCCTGCCCGGCCCGCAAACCGCTATCGAGCGCTTGCAACAGAGCTGCGCTGCGGCGGGCTGTCGGTGACGCCGGCTCAGATGGGATCAAGGGAGTCAGCGACAGCACATCGATATAGATGTGGATGGGTTCAGCGGCCCAGGCCTCTTGCAGAACGGCGAAAACATCCTGTCGCCCGGGATGCAGTACCAGGGGTTCGATCTTTCGCGGGGCGGCGCTCGCCAGCTGCATCAACGGCTCTCGCTGCGCGCCGATGGCGACCACGGTGGCGTCGGATTGCGCGAGAGATATGGCGACAAACGCGCCCAGCGGGTGGTCTGCACCCACAACCACGGCGACCTGATTTGAATAGTGTGACACGCCGAGCCGTAGGATTCCGCATTTCGTATACGTTAACCTTTGCACAGCGCGAGACGCCCGAAAAGAGGGCAAGTGCACAATTCTTAGGCGGTCGGTCCAGACTAGGAGTAGACGTGAATGTCCTTGCCCGTCAGACGCTTGTGCTGTTGCAGGGCGAAACGGTCTGTCATGCCGGCGATGTAGTCGGCGACATGTCGCGCAAGCTGATGGTCGCTTTCGGCCTGCACAATCTCAGCCTGCCAGTCGCGCGGCAGCAAAGTGGGATCGGCCATGTAGATCGGAAAGAGCGCCTCGACCACCTGGGTGACTTGCGCGCGCTGCGCCATCACGCTGGGCGCGCGATACATGTTTTCAAAGAGAAACGCCCGAATCTGGCGCAGATCGGCCCAGAGCGGATCAGAAAACCGGATGACCGGATGGCCAAGCTCGCGCACCTGCTGCGCCGAACCCGCACCAACGGTTTCGAGCAGCACACGTGAAGTGTCGATAACATCGCCCACCATGACGCCAAACACCCGTCGCAGCGCCTCATGCCGGCGGCGCGCGGCGTCGAGCCCGGGATAACGCCGGTCCACCTCGGCATAGGCCGGGCCGATCACCGGCAATTCAGCAATGTCCTGCTGACTAAAAAGCCCCGCGCGCAGCCCGTCATGCAGATCGTGGTTGTTATAGGCAATGTCATCCGACAGCGCGGCCACCTGCGCCTCGGCACTGGCATGGGTATGCAGCTCCAGATCGTGCTGAGCGTTGTATTCGGCCAAGGCATAGGGAATGTCGCCCGCGACCGGCCCATTATGCTTGGCGATCCCTTCGAGCGTGTCCCAAGTCAGGTTCAGCCCATCGAATTCCGCATAATGCCGTTCCAGCCGGGTGACGATCCGCAGAGTCTGAGCGTTGTGATCAAACCCGCCAAAGGGTTGCATCAGCGCATCCAAAGCATCCTCACCGGTATGGCCAAAAGGCGTGTGGCCGAGGTCATGCGCCAGTGCCACCGCCTCGGTCAGTTCGGTATTCAGCCCCAGCGCTCCGGCGATTGTCCGCGCCACCTGCGCCACCTCGATCGAGTGCGTGAGGCGGGTGCGATAATAATCGCCCTCATGTTCGACAAAGACCTGGGTCTTGTGTTTCAGCCGGCGAAAGGCGCTGGAATGGATGATCCGGTCGCGGTCACGCTGGAAGCACGACCGAAAAGCGCTTTCCTCTTCGGCACGCAGCCGGCCCCGCGCGGCGGCAGGATCGCTTACATATGGTGCGCGCATACGTGTTTGCTGTCCTTGTCGCCGGTCCCAAGGCCTCATATATTGCAGTCACGGATGAAAAGAAACGCCCCGAGGACCGAGATATGCAACTGCCCCCCAAGGTGACCGAACGCGCCTTTGCCCGCCTGGCCGAGATTGGCGCGGGTGGCGATGGCAAGGCTTTGCGTGTGGCGGTCGAAGGCGGCGGGTGTTCGGGCTTTCAGTATGAGATCAAGCTGGATGCGCCGGCCGCGGATGACCTTGTGCTGGAAGGCGCGGGGGAAAGCGTGGTGGTCGACCCGGTGTCCCTGCCCTTCCTCGCCGATGCGGTGATCGACTTTACAGATGAGCTCATTGGTGCGCGGTTTGTGATCGAAAACCCAAATGCCAGCAGCTCGTGTGGCTGCGGGACATCGTTCTCGATGTGATCACTCCGCGGGCGTGCCTGCCAGACGCGCCCGCGCCAACCCTTCTTCGATCACCAGCCACAGGCCCGAGGAGATGACCAACATCACGCCCAACACGGTGCCGACCGCCGGAACCTCGCCAAAGGCAAAGAACCCGATCGCCACCATCCAGACGAACTGCAGGTTCATCAGCGGGGTGGCGACGTAGGTGGGCAAAAGGCGCAGAGCCTCGGCCACCACGTAGCGCGCGGCAAAGAGGAACCCGGCATAGGCGCCAACCCAGGCCAGATCCTCCAGCGGCATCGGCTTCCACACGAAAGGCAGCGCGAGACCCATGGCCACCATCAAAGCCAGGTTGGGCCAGAACACCTGCGCCAGCGGTACCCGTTCCACCCGGCCGATATAGCGTGCAGCGAGCATCGATCCGGTGCCGGTGGAGGCTGCGATCAGCGCCCAGACATGGCCGGCCTGCAAGGCGCTCGGCCCGCCCGGCAGCAGGAACAGCATGCCCCCGGCGCCAAGCCCCAGGGCAATCCACGCCAAAGGCCGCGGCGGTTCCCGCAGGCACGGCCCGCTCAGCGCCGCGGCGATCAGCGGGATGAGGCCGATGAACAGGAACACGTCGGCAAAGGGCAACAGCCGGAAGGCCTGGAAAAACGCAAAAGCCGCGATCACCGTCAGCACGGCCCGCAGCGCCATCACACGCGGATGCGCGGTGGCCAGGCTCTGCCTTGGCGCCTTGCGTGCGCCAAAAGCGGCAAAGGCCACAACCAATGCCGCCGACAAAGCAAATAGCTGCGGGGCCGCGTAACCACCGGCGATCAGCTTGGTGATGCCATCCGCCGCCGCGATCATGCCGGTGTAGAGAATGACCAGCAGCCCGCCTGCCAGTGTCGGGTTCATTGGCCACCTGCCCGGGCGAACCCTTCGAAATAGGCCTCGAAATGCGCGCTGCTGCCGGCAGCCATTTCCAACACGTCGCGCGCCTCTTCCGACAGGCACGGCGACAAGGTCCGCCGCATCCGCGCCCAATCGCCCGAGCGCTGCGCATCCAATTGCAACATCGCCTCCGACACCTCGCGCAGCGCCGCGGTCTGACTGCGCGGCCGGTCAAAGCGCATGCGTTCCGCGCTCAGCGGCTTGCGAAAGATCTCAGCCCCTTCGACCGCCGCATGCCAGTTGCAGACAAAGAAACAGTGGTAATCATCGGCCACCGAAACCGCCGGCCCCGACTCCACCGCAAAGCGCGCGGTTTCACGCATCAGCCAGTCGGTCCACAAGGGCGGCGGTGTCTCGCCGGCAAAGCGCAGGGCGATACAGATTTCCGCCAGCAAATCAGCGTTTTGGTCCAGAAACGCGGTCAGGCCAGCAAAATGTAGACTCCGGCGAATTTCGCCGCCAACCTGAGGGTCCAGACGTCCATATTCGCTAAGGTAGAAAACGATATGGGTCAGTTCATACGCGGCCTTTTTGTTGGGCAGGGCGAATGTCGCGGTGCGGCTTGCAAAGCGGCGCAACCTGTCGTCGAGCCCGGCATCGCGGATCGGGTCCACCCCGCGCCGCGCCATCAGCCGCCGCGCCTCAGCGCGCTGCAGGTCCGACAGCTCCGCTTCGGCCAAGCCTTCGTCAGCCGCCCAAGCGACCATCGCGGCTGCAGTATCGCCCGGCATGCCAAGCGCCTCGATATCCAGCGCCAGCGACAGCAGGAACCGGTAATACTGCGGGAAAAAGCGCAGCCGCTTTTCCGCCTGCGCATAAAATCCTTCGTAATTCTCCAGAAAGCTTTGCGGCACAGCCATGCCAGTGCTTTCAAGGATGTTCAGCAGTTCGGCGTTTTCCTTCAGCCAGAACACATCATCCCCACGGCGACGCGTTTCGGCAAAACAATGCGCCAAAGCGCTCAGGCGGTCAGCCTGAGGCGCGATCCGGGACGGGACTTTCAGCGTGACGATTTCGGCCATGATCGGGTCTCCTTGCCTGCAAGAGGCAGGACGGTGACCCGTCCCACCCCGGAGCGTTTGGTTCAGCCCTGGATCGGCTTGGACCAGGAGGTGAAGGCCTCGACAGCGTCACCTTCGTCGGTGCGGTCGCCCGCCGGACCCGACCAGGAGGTGAAGGCTTCCACGGCGTCGCCAGCGTCGGTGCGATCGCCAGCAGGGCCGGACCAGGAGGTGAAGGCCTCAACGGCATCGCCAGCGTCGGTGCGGTCGCCGACCGGACCCGACCAGGAGGTGAAAGCCTCAACGGCGTCGCCGGCATCGGTGCGGTCACCAGCCGGGCCGGACCAGGAGGTGAAGGCTTCCACAGCGTCACCAGCGTCGGTGCGGTCACCGGCAGGGCCGGACCAGGATGTGAAGGCTTCCACAGCATCGCCCGCATCAACGCGGTCGCCAGCAGGGCCCGACCAGGACGTAAACGCCTCGACGGCATCGCCTGAGTCCACACGGTCACCCGCCGGACCGGACCAGGAGGTGAAGGCCTCGACAGCGTTGCCGCCAAGCGCGGTGTCGCCCACCGGGCCGGACCACGAGGTGAACGCCTCGACCGCGTCGCCGGTGCTGATGTCGTCGCCCGCCGGGCCCGACCAGGAGGTCAGCATTTCAACGCCGTCGCCGTCGAAAGCGCTGGGGCCCTCAGCCGGGGTAAGAAATTCTTCAGGAGCAGTGTGCTTAACTTGTGCGGCCATTTGTCGTGTCCTCGTCAAAAGTGGTGAATTGGCCTCACCACCATTGCGCGCTAAACAGGAACCTGAAAACAGACTTCTTGTTAAGGTAGTTTAATACACGATTTATCCACACTCATGTAGAAAACTAAATACTTCTGTTCAAATATGAACATCACTTATCCACAGGGTGAAATTTCTTGTGGATAACTTCACCGCGCGCTGCGCAACGGCGAATCACGCCTAGAATCACCCCTGTTGTTTCGGGCGCTTGCGCCGAAAACCGTGCTGCGCGATAGCTGGCAGAAAGGGAGGACAGGGATGAAAATCGCCACTTTCAACATCAACGGGATCAAGGCGCGACAAGCCGCTCTGACCGATTGGCTGGACGAGGCGCAGCCCGATGTCGCGCTGCTGCAAGAGATCAAATCGGTGGATGAAGCGTTCCCGCGCGAGACCTTCGAAGACCGCGGTTACCAGGTCGAAACCCACGGTCAGAAGGGCTTCAACGGCGTCGCCATCCTGTCGAAACTACCGCTCGAAGATGTCACCCGCGGCCTGCCCGGCGATGACAGCGACGAACAGGCCCGCTGGATCGAGGCGACGGTGGTGGGCGAGCACAATGCGCTGCGGCTCTGCGGGCTCTACCTGCCCAATGGCAACCCGGTTCCCGGCCCGAAATACGACTACAAACTCGCGTGGATGGAGCGGTTGGAGACGCGCGCCCGCGCGCTTCTGGCGGATGAGATGCCAGCGCTCATGGCCGGCGATTACAATGTCATCCCGCAAGCCGAAGACGCCGCCAAACCCGAGGCCTGGACCAACGACGCGCTCTACCTGCCCGCCACCCGCGCCGCCTTCCGTCGTATCGTCAACCTCGGCTTTACCGAGGCTTTCCGCAGCCGCCACCCTGGCCCAGGGCACTATTCCTTCTGGGATTACCAGGCGGGTGCCTGGGAGCGCGACAACGGCATCCGCATCGACCATTTCCTGCTCAGCCCACAGGCCGCTGACCTGATGACCGACTGCCAAATCGACCGCGCCATCCGCGGGCGCGAAAAGCCCTCCGACCATGTCCCGGTCTGGATCGACCTCGCGCTCTGACCTGCCACAAACACCGCAGAAATCAATCTGGGTCGGCCCGCCCTCCCGCTGCCTTCCCCCATCCCGGGGGAAGGACAGGATGGGGGGTGGCCACCGAACCCTGCCGCGCGGGCACCGCGCGACCGCTGGATCCCCCCTGCGCCGCCTTGCACCGCGGCCCCTGCCGCCTTACATCTGACACAGACGCAAACCGCGCCGCGCGAAAGGACGACCCAACCATGCCGATGCACCGCCAGGAGATCGAAGACCTGCTCCGCGAAAGCTTTCCCGACGCCACCATCGTGGTCGAAGGGGATGACGGCGTGCACATGTCCGCAATGGTCATCGACGAAAGCTTTCGCGGCAAGAACCGCGTACAACAACAACGCGCCGTCTACGCCGCCCTCAAGGGCAAGATGGATGGCAGCCAGGGTGAGTTGCACGCGCTCGCCCTGACCACCCGGGCCCCCGACGCCGCATGAGCTTTCTGGCCGACACCTGGCCGTTTCTCGGAGCCATGGCCCTCGTGGCCCTTATCGCCTATGGCGCGCTCAGACCTTACATGAAATCAGACGCCCGCAAGCGCATCGACATGGAGCAAGACGAATGACGGACGCAAAAACCAAGATCGACGAAACCAACCAGGCCAATGACGTGGTGCTCTATATGAAAGGCACCAAGGAAATGCCGCAATGCGGGTTTTCCAGCCGCGTCGCCGGCGTGCTCAACTACATGGGCGTCGATTTCGCCGACGTGAACGTGCTGGCGGACGAGGCGCTGCGCCAGGGCATCAAGGACTATTCCGACTGGCCCACCATCCCGCAGCTTTACGTCAAAGGCGAATTTGTTGGCGGTTGCGACATCATCACCGAAATGACCCTCTCGGGTGAACTCGACGCGCTGTTTGAGGATAACGGCGTCACCTTCGACAAGGACGCCGCCAACAAAATCCGCGAAGCCAACGCCTAAGCGCCCCCTTCGACACACACTGAAACGGCCAGCCTTCACGCGCTGGCCGTTTTTCGTTTCACGCAAACTCCCGGCAAATGGCTTAAACCGGCCGTCGCGGTCATTGAGCGGAATTCCGTCTTGGCCTAGAACACGCAGGCCTTTGCAGACCCCATCTTCGAAAAAGAAAGTCGCAGCATGATTGCCTATGTCACAGTTGGTGCCGATGACATCGCACTTGCCAAGCGATTCTACTCCGCGTTCCTGCCGGCCCTTGGCTACACGCTGGAGGAAGGGCCTGAGGGTCTCAGCTACGTATTGCCCGTGGACCCGGGCCAGTCCCCCGTCATGCCGGATTTCTACGTCAAGCCGCCTTTCGATGGCGGCCCCGCGACGGCGGGCAACGGCTCCATGGTCGCGTTTGAGGCGCGCAATCAGGCTCAGGTGCGCGCGTTACACGCCGCAGCCCTTGCCGCCGGGGGCACGGATGAAGGTGCGCCTGGCTTCCGCGCCGCGTACGGCGCACATTTCTACGTCAGCTACCTGCGCGACCCACAGGGCAACAAGATTGCGCTCTTTTCCAGTGATCCCAATGAGCCCGGGCGCGACGGGTAACACGGGTCAACCGCACCACCGCCCGGCTACGCCTTAGCGTAACAAGCGCGCAAATGCACAGATCTGCCACCAAAGGTGTTAGGCGCAGCAGCGCGCTCCCTACCCTGCGGTCTTTTCATCCACGGCGTCAGCGACGGACTCCGCCCGGGCGGCAAGCTCGGCGAGGGCATCGGTGACGTCCGACGGGATCACCGGCACCTCGACACGTTGCGGTTCGGGCGCGGGGCGGTTGCGCAGCTCGCGCAACTCATCGGCCAGACCGCTGGCGCGTTCATCCGCCTCGCGCTGGCGTTCTTCCAGCCCGGCGGTCTTGTCGGCCAGCATCAGCCCCGCCATCAGCAGCATGCGCGATTCCGGCATCCGGCCGATCTGATCCAGCAGCACCTGCGCCTCGGCATCCAGCATCCGCGCGGCGGCATAAAGGAACTGTTCTTCACCTTCCTGGCAGGCCACCTCGAAGGTGCGGCCGCCAATGATGATTTCAACCTCAATCTGTGCCATCAGCCTGCCTCCTCTTGCGCATCCGCCTCAGCCCCGCCGCGCGCCGCCTCCGCCAAGAGCGGCTCGAGCGCCGCCAGCACCACCCGGGTTTCCGCCGCCTCGGAGCTGCGCTCAGCCCGGATGCTTTCCAGCTCGGCCAGCATCGCCTTGTTGATCAGATGCGGCTCACCCACCCCGGCGGCGTTGGCCTCGCGCAGGGCATCATTGCTTTCGCGCAGCATCTGGTTGGCCTTGCGCAGGCGCTGCAATTCGGAATCGAGCTGCGCCAGCCCCTCACGCTGCGCCGAGACCTGTTCGCGCAGCTCGGCCGAGGCGCCATCCTGACGGTCGCGCAGGGTTTTCAGCCGTTCTTCCAGCTGGGCATAGGCCAGCCGTTCATCCTCCAACAGCACCCGCAGGCGCTGTGCCTCCTCCTCGGCATCGGCCGCCGCCGTACCCGACGCGCCATCCGGCTCACCGGTGATATCGTCCAGTACCTCGTCCGCGCCACCTCCGGGTTCGAACCCCTCGACCCCCGTGGCGATCCGGTCCAGCGCCCGCGCAATCCGGGCCTGCAATTCATTGATGTCGGTCATCCCGCATCCCTCGTCCCTTGCCCAAAGCCGTTTTTGGCGAATCGCCATCGCTTTGTTCGACCCCAGTTTACCAAGCACATAAAGAAAATGCGCCCCTTATGTTTCAGGGCCTTACAAGGCGGGCTTCATCCTTTGCCGCGGGTTCGCCGCGGCCCATGCTTGATCTTCGCCGCCACACTGGTATTCAGCCCAAACCTGCCCAGCCATCAAAGGACCGCAACACGTGGATATCCAAGAGCTTCGCACCCGCAATCCCGATCATTGGATGCGCGCCTGCGCCATTCGCGCGCTGGCGCTTGACGCCGTTGCGGCGGCCAACTCCGGCCATTCCGGCATGCCCATTGGCATGGCAGACGTGGCAACGGTGCTCTACGGCAAACACCTGAAATTCGACGCGGCCCATCCCGATTGGCATGACCGAGATCGGTTCATCCTGTCGGCCGGGCATGGGTCGATGCTGCTTTACGCGCTGCTCTACCTGGCCGGCGATCCCGAAATCACTTTGGATGAGGTCCGGGCGTTTCGCCAGTGGGGTTCACGCACCGCGGGGCACCCGGAAAACACCCATGCCACGGGGATCGAGACGACCACCGGCCCGCTGGGTCAGGGCCTGGCCAACTCGGTTGGCTTTGCCATGGCCGAAGAGATGCTGCGCGCCCGTTTCGGCCGCAAGATCGTTGATCACCACACCTATGTGATCGCGGGCGATGGCTGCCTGATGGAGGGGATCAGCCAGGAGGCCATCGGGCTTGCCGGGCGTTATGGCCTTGGGCGGCTGATCGTTTTCTGGGACAACAACGACATCACCATCGACGGCAAGGTGTCGCTGAGCGACCGCACCGATCAGGTCAAACGCTTCCGCGCCTCGGGCTGGCATGTGCAGGAAATCGACGGCCATGACCCCGAGGCCATCGACGCCGCGATCACCGCTGCCAAAAAGACCAAGGCGCCTTCGATGATCGCCTGCAAGACGCATATCGCCCTGGGCCACGCGGCGCAGGACACCTCCAAAGGTCACGGCGCGCTGACCAATGCCGACCAGAACGATGCGGCCAAACAGGTCTGGGGTTGGAGCACCGGCCCGTTCCAGGTTCCCGGCGACATCAAAAGCTGGTGGGAAACCATCGGTGCCCGTGGCGCGGACGAACGCACCGCCTGGGAAAGCCGTGTGCAAGAGCTGTCCGAGCGGCGCCGGGGTGAGTTTCTGCGCGTGATGAAGGGCGACGCGCCCAAGCGCCTGTCCGCCACGATCAAGGCGCTGAAAAAGCAAATCTCGGAATCCGCGCCCAAGGTGGCGACGCGCAAAAGCTCGGAAATGGTGCTGGAGGTGGTCAATCCGATCATGCCGGAAACCGCGGGTGGCTCGGCTGACCTGACCGGCTCGAACAACACCCTGACCGGCGATATGGGCGTCTTTGATACCGACAACCGCAAAGGCCGTTACATCTATTGGGGTATCCGCGAACACGGTATGGCGGCCGCAATGAATGGCATGGCGCTGCATGGCGGGATCAAGCCCTATGGCGGCACCTTCATGTGTTTCACCGATTACGCCCGCCCGGCGATGCGGCTTTCGGCGCTGATGAAGCAGCCGGTGGTCTATGTCATGACCCATGACAGCATCGGGTTGGGCGAGGATGGCCCGACCCACCAGCCGGTCGAACACCTGGCGATCAGCCGGGCCACACCGAATACCCTGGTCTTCCGCCCTGCAGATACGGTGGAAACCGCCGAGGCGTGGGAGATTGCCCTGACCCGGCCCGAGACGCCTTCGGTGCTGTCGCTGACCCGCCAGGGCCTGCCCACCGTGCGGACCGAACATCGCAATACCAACATGGTGGAAAAAGGCGCCTATGTGCTCGCCGATGCTGAGGGCAAGCGCCAGGTGATCCTGATGGCGACCGGTTCCGAGGTGTCCATTGCCATGGCCGCGCGTGAGGCGTTGCAGGCCGAGGGGCTGGGTACGCGGGTGGTCTCCATGCCCTGTTGGGAGCTCTTTGAGGAACAGGACGAAGCCTACCGCAAGCGCGTGCTGCCCGGTGGGCCCGTGCGCGTGGCGGTTGAGGCCGGGGTGCGGCTCGGCTGGGACCGCTGGCTTTACGGTGAGCGCGGCAAGCGTGAGAAATCGGGTTTTGTCGGGATGCACGGCTTTGGCGCCTCTGCCCCGGCGGATGAGCTCTTTCGCCAGTTCGGCATCACGCCCGAGGCGGTTGCTCAAAAGGCCCGCGACCTGGTCGAAGGTCGGTGGGCACCGGATATGACCCTCTGATAGGAGCGGATTGTGCAAGCCCGGGCCGGCGTCACTGGCCGGGCTTGAATGTAGATCTACTCCCTGTCTGCATGCATGGGGCGTGGAGTGGTTTGGGTCAGTGTGCCTTGGCCTTGGCGCCACCAAAGAGCGCGGCCCAAAGCGGCGCGACGATCTTGGTGCCAATCGGGATCAGGGTCAGTCCGTAAAGAAAGCCCAAGACGAAATCCATCAGCGCGATGGCCGCCCAATTGGCAAAGCCCTGCCCGCCGCTGAGCGACTTGGCGAGGCCCTTGATCGCATCTTCGGGCATGTGCCAGCCCATCTCGTGCAGGCTGTGCACGATGATCGACCCGCCAACCCAAAGCATCGCGGCGGTGCCGACGATGGCCAGCAGGCGCAAGAGCCACGGCATGCCTTTGACGATCCCCCGCCCCAGCGCACGAGTCAGGCCAAGTGCGGCGTTGCGGCTGATCCAGAGGCCCAGATCGTCCATCTTGACGATGATCGCCACCACGCCGTAGACCCCCACGGTCACGGCGATGCCGACAACCGCCAGTGTCGCCGCCTGGATCCAGATGCTCGGGTTGTCGATTGTCGAGAGCGACAGCACCATGATCTCAGCCGAGAGGATAAAGTCGGTCTTGATCGCGCCTTTGACCTTTTCTTCCTCCAGATGCATCGGATCACCGATGTCGTGGCTGCCATCCGGGCCGCCGGAATGATCGTCATGCGGCATCAGCACGTGCACGATTTTCTCGGCCCCTTCGAAACACAGATAACTGCCGCCGAGGATCAAAAGCGGTGGGATCAGCCAGGGGGCGAAGGCCGAGAGCAGCAAGGCGGCGGGCAAGAGAAAGACCAGCTTGTTGATGAAAGAACCCCGGGCGATGCGCCAGATGATCGGCAATTCGCGCGCCGGCTCAAACCCGGTGACGTATTTCGGCGTGACGGCGGCATCGTCGATCACCACACCGGCCGCCTTGGTGCCGGCCTTGGCCGCCGCGACCGAGATATCGTCGACCGACGCCGCCGCCACCTTGGCTATGCCCGCAACGTCATCCAGCAATGCCAGCAATCCACTCATGTCCAACGCTCCTGATACTGTGCGCGCAGCCTAGCCGGCCTGACGCGCGGCGCAAGCGTTTGGCCGGGTTTTGCCGGTCGGGCCGACCATCTGGCCCGGCCGATTCTGCAGTTTGAGCACGCGGCGGAAAACCGTTAACGCAAACGGCGCCGGATTGTTGCGCAGCGTTAGCGCCATCATGTCTCACCCAAATTAGTTTATCGCTAACATACTGTCGACAAACAGCTTTTGCCTTTGCAGCTGCAGCATACATACGTATACAGCCCCTAGGAATCGAGCAGGAGCAACCCCATGACCGTCACCGTCGGCATCAACGGATTTGGCCGTATCGGCCGCTGCACCTTGTCCCATATCGCCGAAAGCGCGCGCAACGATGTGCAGGTGGTCAAGATCAACGCCACCGGCCCGATCGAGACCGCCGCCCACCTGCTGCGTTATGACAGCGTGCATGGCCGTTTCCCCGGCGAGATCAGGGTCAGCGGTCAGAGCATGGATCTGGGCCGTGGCCCGATGGAAGTGATGTCGACCTATGACATGGACACGCTGGATTGGGACGGCTGCGACGTGGTGCTGGAATGCACGGGTAAGTTCAATGACGGCCAGAAGGCCAGCAAACACATGGAGCGAGGCGCCAAGTCGGTGCTGATCTCGGCGCCGGCGAAGAACGTCCAGCGCACGGTTGTCTACGGCGTGAACCACCGCGAGATGCTGGCGGGCGAGACGATGATCTCGAACGGCTCCTGCACGACGAATTGCCTGGCGCCGCTGGCCAAGGTGCTGGATGAGGGCATCGGCATCGAGTCCGGCCTGATGACCACGATCCACAGCTATACCGGCGACCAGCCGACGCTGGACCGGCGGCATGATGACCTCTATCGCGCCCGTGCGGCAGCGATGGCGATGATCCCCACCTCGACCGGCGCGGCGAAAGCCTTGGGTGAGGTGCTGCCCAACCTCAAAGGCAAGCTCGATGGCACCGCGATGCGGGTGCCCACGCCGAACGTGTCGGCCGTGGACCTGACCTTTGTCGCCAAGCGCGACGTGACGGTGGCGGATGTGAACGAAGTGGTGGCCGAAGCGGCTGCTGGCCATATGGGGATGGTGCTGGCTTATGACCCCGAGCCCAAGGTGTCGATCGATTTCAATCACACCACCCACAGTTCGATCTTTGCGCCGGACCAGACCAAGGTGACGGGGAAGCGCCTGGTGCGGGTGCTGGCCTGGTATGACAACGAGTGGGGTTTTTCGGCGCGGATGGCCGACGTGGCCGCAGCGATGGGGCGCCTGTTGCACTGACGAAAACGCTGTTGGTTTGATCCAGCGGGCCCGGCCTTCGGCCGGGTCATTTTTGTTTGTTTGCAGGGGCTTTGCCCCTCTTGGCCTGCGGCCAATTCACCCCAAGGTATTTATAAACCAGAGAAGTAACGGACCATTAAGGTTAATCGGCGACCGTAAACGAGCGGTACAGGCGGAGGCGTCGATGACCGTAACCGGAGAAACCCCCTGCCTTTTGCGCAGGGGGTGGAACCGGAGAACAGGCCCCCTGCTTCTCAGGTTCATAAAAACCTCGGCGGGGTGAGGCCGGACCGTGGCCCCAGTGGGGCCGCGTAAGCCGGTCGAACCCGCTTGCGGCGACGGGGGCAGAGCCCCCGCCGCGTCACCCGTTCAGGTAGTCCGACCGCTGCAAGCCGTATTTGGCCATCTTTTCGTTCAGCGTCCGGCGCGGCAGGCAGAGTTCTTCCATCACCGCGGCGACCGAGCCTTTGTGCCGGCGCATGGTGTTGTCGATCAACATGCGTTCGAACGCCTCGACATATTCCTTGAGCGGCTTGCCTTCGGTGGTCATCACCGGCTGCATATCGTCGTGATCGCTCATCAAAAGTGACGCGATGGTGCCCTGCCCGCGCCGCGATTGCAGCACCGCGCGTTCCGCCAGGTTGATCAGCTGGCGCACATTGCCGGGCCAAGGGGCCTGCAAAAGCTGGGCGGCCTCCTGCGCCGACACCTTGGGCGCGTCACAGCCATATTCCTCGGCAAATTGCTCGGCCAGCCGGGTGAAAAGCGTCAGGATATCCTCACCGCGCGCCCGCAAGGGCGGCACGGTGATGCGCAGAGCAGCGAGGCGGAAGAAGAGATCCGAGCGCAGAGCGGTCTCCACCGTGCGCCCCTCGTCCTGCAGGTTGGAGATGGCGACGATCCGGGTTTCGGGCGGCGTGCCCTGGTCATTGATCGCCGACAAGAGCCGCGCCTGGGCGGCGTCGGAGAGCGACTCGATGTCTTCCAGCACCAACGTGCCGCCGCGGGCCTCTTCCATCGCCGGCAGGCGGGTTTCCTCGGGCTGCATAGGGCCAAAGAGCCGGCGCATCAGCGCCTCTTCGTCGAGCGCGGCGCAGGAGATCAGCACGAACTTCTTGCCGGCCCTCGCGCCCACCGCGTGCAGCGCATGCGCCACCAGCGTCTTACCCGTGCCGGTTTCGCCGTCGATCAGCACATGCCCGTCAGCCTGGCCGAGATCGAGGATATCCTCGCGCAACCGCTCCATCGACGGTGAGGCGCCGATGATCTTGCGCATGATCTGGTCGCCACCCGCGAGCTCGCGCCGCAAAGCACGGTTGTCCAGCGTCAAGCGGCGGGCATTGGTGGCCTTTTTCGCCAGCTCCGACATGCGATCGGGGTTAAACGGCTTTTCCAAGAAATCGAACGCGCCGATGCGCATCGCCTCGACCGCCATGGGCACGTCGCCATGGCCGGTGATCATGATCACCGGCAGCCCGCTGTCCGAGCCCATCAGCTTGCGCAACAGCTGAATGCCATCCATGCCCGGCATCTTGATGTCGGAAATCACAATGCCAGGATAATCCTGACCCACCGCGCCCAACGCCTCTTCGGCGCTGGCGAAGGTTTCGGTGTCGTAGCCCGACAGCGCCAGCCACTGGCTGATCGATTGCCGCATGTCGCGTTCATCATCCACGATGGCGATTTTCATTGCATTTGCCAAAAGCCTACTCCGCTGCCTGCGTGCCTTCGTTCAGAACCGGCAGCTGCATTTCAAAAACCGCGCCGCCGCGTTCGCCATTGCGGGCGGTCAGCCGCCCACCCAGTTCCGCCACGATCCCGGATGAGATCGCCAGCCCCAGCCCGACCCCGTCACCGGGCTGCTTGGTTGTGTAGAACGGCTCGAACAGAGCCGTGATGTCCTCGATCCCGTGGCCATTGTCGCGCACACTGAGCGTGGCGGTTTCGCCTTGCGCGAGGATGATTTCGATCTGCGGGTCCGCCACTGATTTGGTGGCGTCGAGCGCATTGCGCAAGAGGTTGACCAGCACCTGCTCGATCCGCATTCGGTCGCCCATCACCGGGACGGGGTGGTCGGGCTGGATGCAGGTGATCTTGACCCGGCGGGACTTCAACTGCGGCTCCATCATCGAGAGAGCACCCGATAGGGCCTCGGCCAGATCCAACGGGGAAAAGCTCTCCTGCCCTTTGCGGGCATAGCTTTTCAGTTGCCGGGTGATCGAGCCCATGCGTTCGATCAGGTCGTCGATGCGGTGGAAAGCGCTCAACGCCTCGTCCGGGCGGTTGCGGCGCAGTAAGAGGCGCGCACCGGCGAGGTAGGTCTTCATCGCCGCCAAGGGCTGGTTCAGCTCATGGCTGACGGCGGCCGACATCTCGCCCAGAGCCGCGAGTTTGGAGCTTTGCGCCAGTGTCTGTTCGGCGACAGCCAGCGTTTCCTGCACCCTCTCGCGTTCGGCGATTTCCCGCTGCAGCCTTGCGTTCAGCTCGCGCAATTCCGCCGACTCGCGCTGGAAAAGCGCCATGCGCAAAGCGGTCTTGCGCGAGAGCGCGTAGAAAGCCAGCGCGAGTAGCAGGGCAAAGCCCATGATCTCCAGCGCTAGCACGGCGTTCACCCGTTCGCGTATGCTGGCATAGGTGGTGAAGGTCGTCATCTTCCAGCCGCGGAACGGGATGCGGCCTTCGATCTGCATCACCGCCTCGCCCTGCACATAGGCATCCGCCGGCAGCGCCGTCCAATCCGCCGTGGCCTGGATCGCGCGTTCGATGGCGCTGTCGGCAGGCTGGCGGTTCAAAGCTTCGGGCAGGGTCAACCCGCGCCAGCGCGGCTCGGTCGCAAGGACAATTGTGCCTTCGGAATTGGTGACAAGCGCGGCCTCGGTGATCCCGGCCCAGGCACGTTCAAACTTGGCGAGATCCACCTCAACCACGATCACGCCGATGCCCTCACCCTGGCTTTGCATCCGCCGTGAATAGGTAAAGCTGTAGCCCCCCGCCTCGCGCGCCAGGGTGGTGAACACCGTGGCGTTCGAGCGCAGCGCGTCAACGAAATAGGCCGCATTGCGGTGGTTTTCACCCAACCGGTTGCGGTCGGTCGCGGCCACGGTGCGTCCGTCGCGGTCCAAGAGCATTAGCGACGCGGCGCCAATTTCTTCGACATAAGAAATCAGGCGCTGTGAGCTTTGGGTGAAATCGGCCGAGTTCAGCGCCCCGATCAAGGCCGGATCACGTCCAAGGAGCTGCGGCACAATCGCGTTGCGGCGCAGTTCCGACACCAGGTTGCCGGAATAGAGCGCCAGCCGCACCTCGGCCCGGTTCTTGGTGGTTTCGGTAAAGCGGTCGGTCAGCAGCCGGTTGGTGACATAGACTGTCGCCGCCGCCACCAGCACCAAGAGCGCCAACGCCGCCCGAACCCGCCAGCTAAGCGGGGAGGTACGCCGGGCGCCCCCGGAAAAGAATGGCTGCTTTTCACCGTCCATATACGCAGGATACGGGGCCTGCGCCGATGGCTCAAGTCAGGCGCCTTGAAGCACCCCGGTCAGATGGGCGAAAAGACGCGCACCGTCGGTATTGCCATGCGCCGCGTCGGCCGCGCGTTCAGGATGCGGCATCATCCCCAACACGCGCCGGTTGGGCGACAGGATGCCGGCAATGTCGCGGGCCGAGCCGTTGGGATTGTCGGTATAGCGGAACGCCACCCGGTTTTCGGCCTCGAGCGTGTCCAAGGTGGCGGCGTCGGCGAAATAGTTGCCATCGTGATGCGCGATGGGCAGCGCGATCTCTTCGCCTGCCTTGTAGCCCTGGGTGTAGACGCTTTCCCCCTCAACCCGCAGACCGACCGTGCGGCAGATATACTTGATCCCCGCATTGCGCAGCAACGCGCCGGGCAAGAGGCCGGTTTCCGCCAGCACCTGAAAACCGTTGCAGACCCCCAGCACATAACCACCCGCCTCGGCATGCGCGACCACCGCGCGGCAGATCGGCGAATTGGCGGCAATCGCGCCGCAGCGCAGGTAGTCGCCAAAGGAAAACCCACCCGGCACACCGACCATGTCGATGCCCTGCGGCAGGGCCGTATCCTTGTGCCAGACCATTTCGACGTCACAACCCGCCGCCTCAAACGCCACGGCCATGTCGCGGTCGCAATTCGATCCGGGAAAGACGATCACAGCGGTTTTCATGGGTGTGCTCCTTATGGGCGGATGTGGCGCTTGTGGCGTGGTTCGGCCTTCATTGCAAGGGTCCGCGCAGCCAGCGGCGCAACCGCCAGGTACCCCAGAGCGATGGCAGCACCAGCACCAGCCCCATCGCGCCGACGACCCAGACATGCAACCAGTTATGTGGCCCCGGCAGCATCACGTCGCGATCCTCACCGGGAAAGACGTGGATCTGATGCGTAGAGCCAACCGCTAGGTTCAAATCCGGGTGCGACATGCCGGTCGAGGCGCGGATCGCCCCTTTCACTGGATCGTCATAAACAAAAACCGGGGCGTAATTGGTGACCCCACGCTCGAAAATCCACTCGCCGGGCCAGGCATAGACCTGCACCACCTCACCCGTCACCACCACTGACCGGTCGAGATCCCAGGCCACGATCAGCCAGCTGACCAGCGCGCCACCCAGGAAACAGACCGGCAGCACCCAGACAAGCACCCAGACCCGCCACGATACCGCCCGTCCATCCGGGCCATCGCGCCAGAGCCAGGGCCGCGCCATGTCAGAGCATCTCGATCCGGTAGCTTTCGATCACCGTGTTGGCGAGCAGCTTTTCACACATCTCGCCCACGGTCGCCTCAGAGGTGCCGTCGGCCAGGTCAAGCTCGATCACCTTGCCTTGCCGCACACCTTCGACCCCGTCAAAGCCCAGACTTCCCAGCGCGTGCCGCACCGCCTCGCCCTGCGGGTCCAGCACCCCCTGTTTCAGCATCACATGCACGCGTGCTTTCATGTCTCGTCTCCGGTCTTCTTGCGGCCAGAAGGTACGGCCAAAACGTCAGTTGATCAGCGTGGGTTTCGACATATGGGTGGCCTGCTTGGGCATCACACCCAAACGCCGCGCCACCTCGGTATAGGCATCGGCCAGATCGCCCAGATCGCGACGGAACACGTCTTTGTCGAGCTTGCGCCCGGTCTCGATATCCCAGAGCCGGCAGCTGTCGGGGCTGATCTCATCAGCCACGATCAGGCGCTGGTAATCGCCATCGTAAATCCGCCCGATCTCGATCTTGAAATCCACCAGCCGGATGCCGACGCCGTACATCAGCCCACTCAGGTAATCGTTCACCCGCAAAGCCAGCGCCACGATGTCATCCATATCCTGCTGGCTGGCCCAGCCAAAAGCGGCGATATGTTCCTCGGTGACAAGCGGATCGCCCAGCTTGTCATCCTTATAGCAATACTCGACAATCGGGCGCGGAAGTGCTGTGCCTTCCTCGATCCCCAGCCGTTTCGATAACGTCCCGGCAGCATAGTTGCGCACAATCACCTCCAAAGGGATGATTTCGCAGGCGCGCACCAGCTGTTCCCGCATGTTCAACCGTTTCAGGAAATGCGTCGGCACACCAATGCCGTTCAGCCCGGTCATAAAGAACTCACTCAGGCGGTTGTTCAGCACGCCTTTACCCTCGATCACGTCCTTTTTCTCGGCGTTGAAGGCGGTGGCATCGTCCTTGAAATACTGCACGATTGTGCCCGGTTCGGGGCCTTCATACAGGATCTTGGCCTTGCCTTCATAGATCTTCTTGCGCCGTGCCATGGGGGCCCTTTCGCAGCTGGGTTAGGCGGGTTGCGCATCCATAGTGCAACCGCCCCCCTGCCGCAAGCGCGCACCGCGCGCGCAATACTGCCGCATATCTTGCCGCAGGCGGCGGCTCGGCCCTTGCACAGCCCGGTCGGGAACGGCATATCAATAGAGAACCAAGACATACCGCAACGGAGCCCGTCCATGACCACCTTCGACGATCGCGAAAACGCGTTTGAGAACAAATTCGCCCATGACGAGGAAATGCGCTTCAAGGCCGAGGCCCGCCGCAACAAGCTTTTGGGCCTGTGGGCGGCTGAGCTTTTGGGCATGGGCGATGAAGAGGCCGCGGAATACGCCAAAGACGTGGTGAAGTCCGATTTCGAAGAGGCCGGACACGAAGACGTGGTGCGTAAGGTCGCCGGCGATCTCGGCGACAAGTCCAACCCCGATGAGATCCGCGCCAAGATGGCAGAGCTTCTGGTTGTCGCCAAAGGCCAGGTGATGGACGAAGTCTGACGCTTTTCCTGAACCGTCAAAGCGGGCGCACCCGGTCGGGTTGTGCCCTTTTTGTTGCAAATTTGCGGGCTTTCCTGACCCGCGCTTAACGCGGCGCGAACCTCTGCGGTCCAATGCTCTGTCCCGGTGCGGTTAGGGGAGACGTGGAGTGGCAGAGCGGGCAATACCTATTCCGGCGGGGCTGCCGCGGCAGATCCCGCCACTGGCGGTCGGCGTCCTTTGTTTGTGGCTGATTTGGCAGCAGGCGCAGATGCTGGATTGGCAGGCGGTGCTGGCCGCCTTTGCCGCGATCAGCCCGCTGCAATGGCTGCTGGCCCTGGCCGCTAGTGCGGCGAGTTTTGTCGCCGTGGCGCAATATGACGTCATCTCACATCGCCATTTCGACACTGGGGTACCCGCCGGCCAGGCCGGGCGCGCAGGGGCCGCGGCGATAGCGCTGGGGCAGACGCTGGGGTTCGGTCCGGCGGTAGGCGCTGCGGTGCGCTGGCGGCTGCTGCCGGGGTTGGGCCATGGCGACGTGCTGCGCGTCACCGGCTTTGTCACACTGACCTTCCTCACCTGCTGGGCGGTGATGTCATTGGGTTTTGCCCTGCCGGTCTTGTCGGGCCAGGGCTGGATGGTGCTGGTCACCCTGCCCGCCTTAATCCTTGGTGGCGCAGTCCTGCTCTGGCGTTTTCCGCGCCTGGCGCTCCTTGGTCGGCAGATCGAACTGCCCAGCCTGCCCGCCGCCGGCCGTCTCTTGGTGCTGTCCGCCTGTGATCTCATTTGCGCGGCTTTGGTGCTTTATGTGCTCCTGCCGTCCGAGATTGCGCCCACGTTCCTGACCCTGCTTGCCGCCTTCGTCCTCGCGCTTGGCGCGGGCATGATCGGCGGCACGCCGGGTGGGGTTGGCCCGTTTGAGCTGACGCTCGCCGCGATGCTGCCGGGAACCGACATGGCAACACTGGCCGCCTGCCTGCTGGCCTACCGCGCCGCCTATTACGCTTTGCCTGCCCTGCTCGCCGGGCTTTGGTGCCTGATCGCCCGTCCCACTGCGATCTCCCGCGCCGCATTACCTGCGCCCGACCTGCGAGGCCCACGCGCCGAGCTCGCCATCGTGGCGCAATCCCGACCGCAAGTGCTGCGCGCCCACGGAGCCGAAGCTATCACCTTGCGCTGCCCACAGACGTCGATCCTGTTTCTTGGCCCCACCCAGGGCGACATCAAAGACCTTCTACAAGCCCATGAAACTAAATCAAAAAGCCAGAACCGGATCGCCAGCCTCTACAAGCTGACCGCACGTGATGCGATCCGTGCCCGACGCGCCGGCTGGCAGGTGCAGGCTTTTGCGCAAGAGGCGGTGATTACCCTGCAGGGCTTTGACCTCGCCACCCCCGGCCGCCGACAGCTGCGCCGCGCGCTGCGGAAAGCGACACAAGCCGGGGTCGAGGTCCAGCGGCTTTCCGCGCCCGACTGGCGCGCCCTGGCCGAAGTCAATGCCACCTGGGCCGCCGCCCATGGCGGCGAGCGCGGCCTGACCATGGGCCGGTTCTGCCCGGACTACCTACAGGACAAGCCGCTCTTTGCCGCTTATCATCAAGGCCGACTTGTCGCGTTTGTTAGCGCCGTTGAAGCGCCCGGCGCGCTGTGCCTCGACCTGATACGCCATGAAGACGACATCCCCACCGGCACCATGCAGGCGTTGGTTTGCGCGATGATCGAGCATGCCCGCGACGATTGCCTTGCAGAGTTGTCGCTCGCCGCCGTGCCTCACCCAGCCCTCGGGCGCCTTGGCCGGTCGAAAACTGGTCTGACCCGGTTCAAGCAGAGCTTTGCCCCGCGCTGGCGCCCGCTCTACATCGCCGCCCCCGGGCCCCTGTCGCTGGCCTTCAGCGCCGCCGCCATCTGGCAAGAGATCCACCGCCCTGAACCCTTGCCGCCCACCCGCACCAACCCACTGACCGCCGACCCACCTCGCATCGCGGGCATTTCCCAGCCCATCACGATCCCCGCCTTGCGCCCTTGCACCCGTCCGCTAACTCAGGTCTTGATGCGCCGACACTGACCGGGACCACCCATGACCGACACGATCAAGGCCTGCCTGTGGATGCTGGGGGCCATCGTCTCCTTCACCTCGATGGCTGTCGCCGGGCGCGCGGTCAGTCTTGATCTCGATACGTTCGAGATCATGCTCTATCGGTCGCTGATCGGGATCGTCATCGTGACGGGAATCGCCGGCACGGTCGGCACGTTGGGCCAGATCACACGCCGCAACCTCGGCTGGCATTTCCTGCGGAACGTGTTTCACTTTTCCGGCCAGAACCTGTGGTTTTACGCCATCACCGTGGTGCCGCTGGCCCAGGTTTTTGCGCTGGAGTTCACCTCACCGCTCTGGGTGATGCTGCTGTCGCCCCTGATCCTGGGCGAACGTCTGACCCGCACCCGCGCGCTGGCCGCGATCATCGGCTTTGTCGGCATCCTCGTCGTCACCCGCCCAAGCCCCGAGACGTTCAACTTCGGGTTGCTGACCGCCGCCCTCGCTGCCATCGGCTTTGCCGGCTCGGCCGTTTTCACCCGGCGCCTGACGCGGACCGAGGCGATCACCTGCATCCTCTTTTACCTGACCGTGATGCAAGCGGTCCTTGGGTTGATCTGCGCCGGCTGGGACGGTGACATCGCCCTGCCCGCCGCCGCCAGCTGGCCTTGGGTCTTTGTCATCGCCGTGGCGGGCCTTGTGGCGCATTTCTGTCTGACCACGGCCCTGGGCCTCGCACCCGCCACCGTCGTCATGCCAATTGATTTTGTCCGCCTGCCGGTTATCGCACTGGTGGGCGTGGCGATCTATGCCGAACCGCTGGATCCGTTTGTCCTGGTGGGGGCGATCCTGATCTTTGCGGCCAATTACTATAATATCTGGCACGAAACGCGGCCTGTTACAAAAACGTGACGTTGCGGCTTTTTGCCGGGCGTGACCCTAGGTCAAAGATTGACGCTATGTCGCGCCTATCGCTACCGTCCCCGCGAAAAGGCACATAACCTTTAGGGATGAGGGATCATGAAAAAAGTAACGATGGGCGCTTCGGCGCTCGCGCTTATGGCATCTGGTGCATTTGCCGGCGGGATCGAACGCACCGCGAACGACTATGGCGTGCTGTTCCAGCCAGAAGACCAGCTTTCGTTTTCGGTCACGCTGGTCAACCCCACCGTATCGGGGGACTATCCCGCCGCTCTGGGCGGCGGCAGCACCGGCAACATGGCGAACAAGTACTCGACGGTCAGCGCGAGCTACAAGAACGACATCACCGATCAACTCTCGTTCGGGTTGTTCTTCAACCAGGGTTATGGCGCCAACGCGGAATATACCCAGGGCGTCTATACCGGCCTCGCCGCCGATTGGGATAGCAAGCAGGTCGCTGGTATCCTGAAATACACCTTTGGCGAACGTTATTCGGTCTATGGCGGGGTGCGCCTGGTGGAAAGCCAGGCCGACATCGTGATCCCCGAATTGCTGGTCCGTGGCGCCGTGGCGCGCTTTGCCACCAACCTCGGCGCCCAAGCGGTGCAACTGGCGGCCGATGCCGCTGCAGCCGCCGCAGCGGGTGATCTGGCGCTGGCCGCACAGCTCGGTGCGCAGGCCGCCGCCACAGGTGCCCGTGCCACCACATTGGGCACCGCGGCAAACCCGCTGACCAACCCGTTGGGCGATCCCGGCATGGTCTACCGCGCGCAGGGCGACAAGCGGCACGATATGGGCTATGTCCTTGGTGCAGCGTTCGAAATCCCTCGCATCGCGATGCGCGTGGCACTGACCTGGGAAAGCGAGGTCAAGCACGAATTCGACACCATGGAATCGCTCGCGACGCTGGGCATTCCGACCTCCAGCACCACCGAGGTGATCATGCCGCAAAGCGTGGCGCTGGACTTCCAGACCGGTGTTGCCCCGGGCACGCTGGTCTTTGGTCAGGTCAAGTGGACCGAGTGGTCGAAATGGGAGGTCCGCACCCCCGGCTACGAGGCTGTGACCGGCGGCGAAGTCACCGGCTTTGACAACGACACCATCACCTACAAGCTGGGGATCGGCCGTCAGTTCAACGACAAGGTCTCGGGCTTTGCCCAGATGAGCTATGAGAAATCCAACGGCGGTATCGCCTCGCGTCTGGCGCCCACTGATGGTCGTTTCTCGATCGGCATTGGCGGTCAGATCACCGAAGGCAACAGCAAGTTCCGCGGCGGCGTTGAATACGTCAAGCTGGGGGATGCCACCGACGGCTCTGGCGTGCAGTTCGAAGGCAACTCGGCCCTCGGCATGGGCATGTCCTTCACCGTCGAGTTCTGATCCCGCGGGTCACCCCGCAACTGAAATGAAAAACGCCCTGCCCATCCGGCGGGGCGTTTTTTTGTGCCGCGCCCGTCGCCGGTACTGGACGTCCCCCGCCAAACCCTGAAAACTGCCCGCAAAAAGGGTCCGCGCATGTTTCTGAAAAACGCCTGGTATGTCGCCGCCTGGGGGCATGAGATCACCCGTGATCTGCAGCAGATCACGGTTTTGGGCGAAGATATCTGCGTCTTCCGGACCGAGGCAGGGGAAATCATCGGGCTCGAAGACGCCTGCCCGCACCGCAAACTGCCGCTTTCCAAAGGCCGGATCAAAGGGGACAATGTCGAATGCGGTTATCACGGGCTGACCTTCGATTGCGCCGGGCAATGTGTCTGGGCGCCGGGCACCGGGCGCATTCCGTCCAACGCCAAGGTGCACGCTTACCCGATGCAGGAACGCTATGGCCTGGTGTGGATCTGGATGGGCAACCCGGCCCTGGCCGACCCGGGCGAAATCTTTGAGATCGAGAACTACGACAATCCCGATTGGGGCATCAATCGCGGTGCTGCCATGGCGCTCGATTGCAACTACCTTCTGATGTGCGACAACCTGCTCGATCCCACCCATGTGGCCTGGGTCCATGCGGGCAGCTTTGGCCAATCCGCCACCCGCGACACGCCGTTGCGCGTCACCAAGACCGACAGTGGCGTGATTGTGCATCGCTGGATGATGGATGTGGAGCCGGCCCCCTTCTACAAGAAGATCATCGGCTTTGACGGCCATTGCGACCGGCTGCAGCATTACGAGGTGCGCTACCCCTCACACGCCTTGATCCGGGCGATCTTTACCCCCGCGGGCACCGGCGGGCCGGACGGGCCGCTGCATGACGACGTGTTCATCATGGACAGCTACAACTTCATGACCCCGGTGACCGAGGACACCACACGCTACTACTGGTTCCAACTGCGCAATATCCGCCCCGACGACGCCGCCCTGTCCGAGATGATGAGCGAGGATGTTCGCCAGGCCTTTGAAGAGGACCGCGCGGTGCTGAGCGAGGTGCAAAAGGGCATGGCGAACAAAACTAGCCCGCATATCGACCTGCCGATTGATGCCGGCCCCTTGCGCTTCCGCCGGCAATTGCAGGCTCTGATCAACGAAGAACAGGCCGTCGATGCGCAGATGGCGGAATAAGCAGGTTCCGGGTCGCTTGGCCCCGCCGCCCTGTCGTAATCGCCTTGTATGACACAACAATCCCTTTCTCCCCGCGCCTGGACCGAGCTGCTGCTCTTGGGCCTGATCTGGGGCGGGTCGTTCCTGTCGATCCGCATTGCGCTGGATGAGATCGGCCCACTGACCTCGGTACTCTTTCGCTGTGGCATCGGCATGGCAGTGCTCTGGGCTTATGTGCTGCTGCGCCGCCTGCCGTTGTCGGGCGCACGGCAGCATTGGCGCGCCTTGCTGGTGATGGGGGTGCTCAACAACGTGATCCCGTTCACGCTGATGGCCTGGGGGCAGCTCTATATCCCCACCGGGCTCACCTCGATCTTCAACGCCGCCACGGCGATCTTTGGCGTGTTGGTGGCAGCCGCCGTCTTTGCCGATGAACGCCTGACTCCGCGCAAGGCCCTGGGCGTGGCTCTTGGCTTTGCCGGGGTGGCGCTGGCCATCGGTCTCGACGCCCTGCACAGCTTTGACATCACCTCGCTGGCGCAACTCGCGGTGCTGGCCGGCACCGTCAGCTATGCCTTCGCCGGCGCCTGGGCCCGGCTGCACCTGCGCACCCTGCCCGCCCCGGTCGCCGCCGCCGGGATGCTGACGGGCTCAACGCTGTTGATGGCGCCGTTCACCCTCTGGGCCGAGGGCTTACCGACGTTCACCCTGCAAACCGATACCTGGCTCGCCATCCTCTACTACGCCGCCATCGCCACGGCGCTGGCCTATCTGCTCTATTACCGCGTGCTTGCCATGGCCGGGTCGGGCAACCTGATGCTGGTCACCTTGCTGATCCCGCCCGTCGCCATCACCTTGGGCGCGCTGGTCCGCGACGAGGCGCTAAGCCCCAACGTCCTCGCCGGCTTTGCCCTGCTGGCGCTTGGCCTGGTGGTGCTGGATGGCCGCATCCTGCGCGCCTTCCGCCCAAGGCCGGTTTGACGCGCGCCGCACCCGCGCCTACGAAGGGGCACCCCGGCAAAAAAGGCCCCAGACATGCTTTACAAAACCTCGGTCGACTGGCGCGCCGCCCCGCATAAACGCGTGGTGCTCTTTGCCATGTCAGGCCTGGGAAAAACGCATGTCTCCAACATGTTGCGCGATGGCGGCGATTGGTTTCACTACTCCATCGATTACCGCATCGGCACCCGTTACATGGGCGAATACATCGCCGACAACGCCAAGCGCCACGCCATGCAGGTGCCGTTTCTGCGAGATCTTCTGATGTCGGATTCGATCTATATCGGCTCCAATCTCAGCTTCAACAATCTCACGCCGGTCTCCACCTATCTCGGCAAACCGGGTGATCCCGCCAAAGGAGGGCTGCCGATCGATGAATACCGCCGCCGCCAATCGCAGTTTGAGCGCGCCGAACGCCAGGCCCTGCTCGACACCACCTATTTCAGCGACCGCGCGCTCGATCTCTACGGCTATCCGCATTTTGTCTGCGACACCGGCGGGTCGATCTGCGAATGGGTCGATCCCGATGACCCGACCGACCCGATCCTCTCAGCCCTCGCCGACACCGCGCTGATGGTCTGGATCAAAGGCTCAGACGATCACACCGTTGAACTGGTCCGCCGCTTTGACAAAGCCCCGAAACCGATGGCCTATCAACCCGCCTTCCTACAGCGCTGCTGGGCGGAATATCTCAACATAAACAAGCACTCCGAGGCCGACGTTGACCCAGATGACTTCATCCGCTGGACCTACGGCCGCGCGCTGGCCCATCGCCAACCCCTCTACGCGGCAATGGCCAAAAACTGGGGCATCACGGTCAAGGCCGCCGATATGGCGCAGGTCGCCAGCCCGCAGGACTTCACCGACCTCATCGCCGACGCCCTGCCCGGCTAACGCGCCGCCGGCATGGGCCTGTCAAGGATCGCGCAGCGACCGCGCGGATGCGCGGCGTGTCCTTTACTGGTCCTTGCCGGCACACACACTCGAAAGGGCCTGTTTGATGGTACAATTTCCAGCAAACGGCCTCTCAGCAAATCCGCAACCACACGCCCAACCAAACCCCGCCCACCACTCTGGCTGACTCCGTGACACTGCCTGAACAAAAGCGCGCGGAAGCGCTCCTTTGGGTTCCCCACGCCCCCAAAAACCCCAACGCATCCCCCATCTTGCCCCGCCCGCAACCCTGGCGTATCTGTGACCGCTCAGACAAGGACCCCGCAGATGCCGATCAAACTGCCCGCCGACCTGCCTGCCTTTGACGTGCTCAGCAATGAGGGCGTCATGGTCATGCCTGAGGACGCGGCCAATCGGCAGGACATCCGCCCCCTGCGCATTGGGCTCCTCAACCTGATGCCAAAGAAAATCCAGACCGAAAACCAGTTCGCCCGCCTGATCGGCGCCACCCCTTTGCAGATCGAGCTCAGCCTGATCCGCATGAGTGAACACAAAACCCGCAACACCGCCGCCGATCACATGGCCGCCTTCTACCGCCCCTTCGCCGAGGTCGCTGAAACGGGCGAGAAATTCGACGGGCTGATCATCACCGGCGCCCCGATCGAGCATCTGCCGTACGAAGAAGTCACCTATTGGGCCGAGCTCACCCAGGTCTTCGACTGGACCCAAACCAACGTGCATTCCACCTTTGGAGTCTGCTGGGGCGGGATGGCGATGATCCACCATTTCCACAACGTTCCCAAACACATGCTGGATCACAAGGCGTTCGGCTGCGTGCGCCACAGCAACCTCGCCCCCGCCTCACCTTACCTTCGCGGCTTTTCCGACGAAATGGTGATCCCGGTGTCACGATGGACGGGACTGCAACGCAATGAGATCACCAAAGCCGGCCTGCCGATCCTCATCGACAGCGCCGAAACGGGCCCCTGCCTCGTCGAAGATCCAACCCATCGCGCGCTCTATGTCTTCAACCATTTCGAATATGACAGCGACACGCTGAAGCAGGAATATGACCGTGATATCGCCGCCGGCACCCCGATCAACGTGCCCGCCAATTATTATCCGCAGGATGACCCCAGCCTGCCGCCGCAGAACCGCTGGCGCAGCCACGCGCATCTGCTTTACGGAAACTGGGTCAATGAAATCTACCTTACGACGCCGTTTGACCTAAATCTGGTGGGAACCACCCGCACCGACCTGCGGGCCTGACCACAACTGGCAAACGGAGGCAGCGTGTTTCGCGTGCTTGGCATCGTCGCTTTTCTGACCGTCGCGGGCTGCGGCGTATATGTCGATCAACAGGCAGGCGCCAAGGCGCAAAGCGCCGAGGAACGCTGGCCCGCCATCGGCGCCTTCACCGAGGTGCAGGGCGTGTCGGTGCATTACGTGCAGAAAGGCACCGGCCCGGATCTGGTGCTTTTGCACGGCGCGGGGGGCAACCTGCGTGACTTCACCTTCGAACTGGTGGACCGCCTTGCCCGCGACTACCGCGTCACCGCCTTTGACCGGCCGGGTTTGGGCTATACCGAACGCCTGCCGCAGGCCACCGGCGCCTTCAACACCCAAGCCGAGACACCCCAGCAGCAGGCCGCCCTGCTGTCGGCCGCTGCCCGCCAGATCGGCATCCGCAACCCCATCGTGCTGGGGTGTCTCGGCTTGGGTGTTGAAGGCGCCGGTGGCCTGCGGCAGGCGTTCGGTATAGCCCAAACCCGGCCG
>JASJCC010000110.1 GCA_030066175.1 Paracoccaceae bacterium
CCGCCGCGCCCAGGCCGCCGTGGACTACCTGCGTAACCGCCATGACATCCCGGCCGGGCAAATCTCGGCCAACGGCGTGGGCTATCTTGCCCCGCTGGCGAGTAACCTCACGCAAGAAGGGCGCGATACCAACCGCCGGGTCGAGGCGGTGCTGATCTCGGTCGAATGACCTTCAGGCGCTTTGCTGCAGGCCGTACCCACTGCCCCGCCCCTCCTGCGCGATGATATAGACCAGATAGCCCGACAGGATCGCCGCAAAGAAGCACCAGATCGAGATAAAGGCATAGGCGTAGAAGGCATAAGTCACCAGCAGCGACACCGCCACCATCCCGGCAAAGACCTGGATCCGCCTGTCCGTCGACAACGCCAGCGCGCCCACCACCAGCATCGCATAGATCAACTGCAAGACCGTCCGGTTGACCAGATCCTCGTAGATCAGCACCGTCTTGTAATCGAGCGAATAGTTGATCTCGACCACCTTGAGCCAGCCACCAAACAGGAACGACGGTAGGAAGATCGTCAGCCCGTAAAGAAAGCCCGACACGCTCAGCCAGGTCAGCAGCCGCTTGCGCGCCGGATCATCCTCGAACCAGTGCACGGAAAACGGCACCCAGGCCAGCCAGAAGAAATGCGAAAAGAACAGGAACCCGCGGGAGGCCCAGGCCACCGTCCCGGCATCGCCGGCATTCATCCCCAGCCAGACAAACCCTTCGAACCCCTGCTGTATACCAAACGCCAAAGGGTAGATCGCAAAGGGCAGCATGTCCGGATTGACCTTGCGCGCCCGCGCGATGGCATAGACCCCCGCCGGCACCAAGGCGCCGCAAAGCGTGAAGCTGGCCGTCGCAGAAAAGCACATCACGGTCTCCTTTCGAAACACCGGGCTGGGCACACGCATGAGTGTAGCAAACGCCCCACCACCCGACCTTGCGCCAAATCAACGGCCCGCAGACATCCCCTCAGACACAAAAAAGCCCCCGCAATCACTTGCGGGGGCTTTGCCGTGCCTTCATCCCCTCCCCGGATGTTCGGCGTTGCCGAGGGCCGAGTTACTCAGCCGGCACGGCGGTGTCTTCGATGCCCAAGGGGTGCGGGATCTTATCCAGCATCTCTTTCGGGCAGACCTGGATGAAATGCGCCTTTTCGATGTCCCAGTGCTGCAGGATATCCTCGGCCTTGCGGCTGCCGGTCTCGGCCAGGTGCTGTTCGATCAGGCCTTTCAGCTGCGCTTCCCACTCGGCCACCGTGACCGGGCAGGTCACCAGGCTTTCCATGTTCATCAGCGCCGCCGCCTTGCCGTCAGGATCGTGCAGATAGGCCATGCCCCCGGTCATCCCGGCGCCGAAATTGGCCCCGATCTCACCCAGGATCACCGCCACACCGCCGGTCATGTATTCACAGCCGTTCGACCCGCAGCCCTCGACCACCACCTTGGCGCCCGAGTTGCGCACGGCAAAGCGTTCGCCCGCCCGGCCCGCGGCAAAGAGGTAGCCATCGGTCGCGCCATAAAGCACCGTGTTGCCGATGATCGTGTTGTCAGCCGCGGTCAGCGGGCTCATCATCGGCGGGCGCACAACAACCATGCCACCCGACAGGCCCTTGCCGACATAGTCATTGGCATCCCCCGATACTTCCAGCTTCAGCCCAGGCGCCGCAAAAGCCCCCAAGGACTGCCCGGCCGAGCCGGTCAGCTTCACATGCAGGTGGTTCGATTGCAGCGCGTTGCGCATGCCGAACTTGCGCACGATGTGGCTCGACGTCCGCGTGCCCACCGTCCGGTGCGTGTTCTGCACCGCATAAGACAGCTGCATCTTTTCGCCATCCTCAAGGAACCGCGCCGCATCGCGCACGATCTCGGCATCCAGCGTGTCCGGCACCGCATTACGCGGCCGGCTGCGGTCGTACTCGATATCATCTGCACCATCGACCCGGATCAGCAGCGGGTTGAGGTCCAGATCATCCAGATGATCGCTGCCCCGGCTGACCTGCCGCAGCAGATCGGCCCGGCCAATCACGTCCTCGAGCGACCGCGCGCCGATCGAGGCCAGCGTCTCGCGCACTTCCTGCGCGTAGAAGGTTATCAGGTTCACCACCTTGTCGGCATTGCCGGTGAACTTGGCGCGCAGGCTTTCATCCTGCGTACACACGCCCACAGGGCAGGTGTTCGACTGGCACTGGCGCACCATGATGCAACCCATGGCGATCAGAGCCGCGGTGCCGATGCCGTATTCCTCGGCCCCCAGCATCGCCGCCATGACGATGTCGCGCCCGGTACGCAGCCCGCCATCGGTGCGCAAGATCACCCGATCCCGCAGGTTGTTCATCGCCAGCACCTGATGCGCCTCGGTCAGGCCCATCTCCCAGGGCAGGCCGGCGTATTTGATCGAGGTCGCAGGCGAGGCTCCGGTGCCGCCATTATGGCCCGAGATCAGGATCACGTCGGCCTTGGCCTTGGCCACCCCGGCGGCAATCGTGCCAACCCCCGACGACGCCACCAGCTTCACCGTCACCTTACAGCGCGGGTTGATCTGTTTGAGGTCGTAGATCAGCTGCGCCAAATCCTCGATCGAGTAGATATCATGGTGCGGCGGCGGCGAGATCAGCGTCACGCCTTTCGTGGAATGCCGCAGCCGCGCAATCAGATCGGTGACCTTCATCCCCGGCAGTTGGCCACCCTCACCGGGCTTGGCACCCTGGGCGACCTTGATCTCCAGCTCTTCGCACTGGTTGAGGTATTCCGCCGTCACGCCAAAGCGCCCCGACGCCACCTGCTTGATCTTGGCCGACGGGTTGTCGCCATTGGGTTCCGGCACAAAATGCGCCGGATCCTCGCCGCCCTCGCCACTGTCAGACTTGGCGCCGATGCGGTTCATGGCCACGTTCAGCGTCTTATGCGCCTCGGGGCTCAAAGCCCCCAAGGACATCCCCGGCGTGACAAAGCGTTTGCGAATCGAGGTGATGCTTTCCACCTCTTCGATATTGATAGGCTCGCCAATCGGCTTGATCGCCAACAGATCCCGCAGATGGATCGGCGGGTTGGCCTGCATCGCCTTGGAATAGGTCTTCCACAGCTCATAGCTGGCCTTGTTACAGGCCGCCTGCATCAGATGCATCGTCTGCGCACCCCAGGCATGCGTTTCACCGGTCTTGCGCGCCTTGTAGAAGCCACCGATTGGCAGCACGTCGCGCCCACCGCGGAAGCCCAGCGCGTGGACCTCTTCGGCCTTGGTCTGGATACCGCTGACGCCAATGCCGCTGATCCGGCTGATCATGCCGGGGAAGTATTCGGCACACATCGCGCGGCTCAGACCCACCGCCTCAAAATTCAACCCGCCGCGATAAGACGAGATGACCGAGATACCCATCTTGGACATGATCTTGAGCAGGCCCTGATCGATCGCGTCGCGATACTTGGCCACCGCCTCGGTCAGGCTCAGGTCCAACAGGCCGCGCTCGATCCGGTCGGCCAGGCTGTCCTCGGCCAGATAGGCGTTGACCACCGTGGCGCCGGCGCCGATCAGCACGGCAAAGTAATGCGGATCGATGCATTCGGCGCTGCGCACATTGAGGCTGCAGAAGGTCCGCAAGCCCTTACGCGTCAGATGGCTGTGCACCGCGCTGGTGGCCAGAATCATCGGCATCGCCACCTTGTCCTCACCCGCATGCTCATCGGTCAGGGTGATATGCCCGGCGCCCGAGCGCACCGCATCCTCCGCCTCGGCCCGGATCCGCTCCAACCCCTGGCGCAGCGCATCGCGCCCGGCGCCAGCGGGGAAGGTACAGTCAAGATCAATACAAGGCGCGTTGAAGTGATCACCCAGCGCATCAAACTGCGCATTGCCCATAAACGGGCTGTCGAGCACCAGAATCTCGGTCTGCGCACTGCTTTCGTCCAGCACGTTCTTGAGGTTGCCGAACCGCGTTTTCAGGCTCATCACCCGATATTCCCGCAAGCTGTCGATTGGCGGGTTGGTCACCTGGCTGAAGTTCTGGCGGAAATAGTGGCTGAGCGGGCGATACTTCTTCGACAACACCGCGCTTGGCGTGTCATCCCCCATCGAGGCCACCACCTCTTTGCCATCCTCCGCCATCGGCGCGAGAATCTGTTCCAGCTCCTCAATGGTATAGCCCGCCGCGATCTGACGCCGGCGCAGCTCGGCCCCGGTGAATTTCGGCTGTTCGGTGATCCCGCCCAGCGCCTGATCCAGCTCGGTGATCTTGCCGACCCAGTCGCCAAAGGGCTGCGAGGACGCCAATTTGTCCTTGATCTCGACGTCGTGGTACAGCTTGCCGTCCTGCATATCGACGGCAATCATCTGTCCCGGGCCCAGCGCACCTTTTTCCCGCACCGTCGCCTCATCGACCGGCACCATCCCGGCCTCGGACCCCGCGATCAGCAGGTTATCCCCGGTGACCACATAGCGCATCGGCCGCAAGCCATTGCGGTCAAGCCCGCCACAGACCCAGCGGCCATCGGTCATCGCCAAGGCGGCCGGACCGTCCCACGGCTCCATCACCGAATTGCAGTAGGAATACATGTCGCGCCAGGCCTGCGGCAGCTCCACCGCCTGCTTCGACCACGATTCCGGCACCAGCATGGTCTTGGCCATCGGCGCATTGCGCCCGGCGCGCACCAGCACCTCGAACACCGCGTCCAAAGCCGCCGAATCCGACGCGCCCGAGGCGATGATCGGCTTGATATCCTCGGCATGATCGCCAAACGCCGACGACGCCATGCGGATCTCATGGCTCTTCATCCAGTTGACGTTGCCCTTCAGCGTGTTGATCTCACCGTTATGCGCCAGCATCCGGAACGGCTGCGCCAGCCACCATTGCGGGAAGGTGTTGGTCGAATAGCGCTGGTGATAGATCGCAAAGGCGCTTTCAAAGCGCGTATCCTGCAGATCGGGATAGAACTCCGCCACCTGCTCGGCCAGCATCATACCCTTGTAGATGATCGACCGACAGCTCAGCGACGCGATATAAAGCTGCGTGATCCCCGCCGCCGAGGCCGCCTTTTCGATCCGCCGGCGAATGACATAGAGCTCGCGCTCAAAGTCCTCTTCGCTGATCCCCTTGGCGTTCGAGATGATGATCTGCTCGATCTCGGGCCGCGTCGCGTTGGCCTTTTCACCCAGGCAGTCGATGTTCACCGGCACGTGGCGCCAGCCGTAGATGTAGTGCCCCATGCGCAGCACTTCGGTTTCCACGATGGTCCGGCAGGTTTCCTGCGCACCAAAGTCCGTGCGCGGCAGGAACACCTGGCCCACCGCCATCAGCTCATCCTTGCGCGGCTTGTGCCCGGTGCGGTCGATCTGGTCATAGAAAAACGCCACCGGGATCTGCACGTGAATGCCCGCGCCATCGCCGGTCTTGCCATCCGCATCGACTGCGCCCCGGTGCCAGATTGCCTTGAGCGCCGTGATCCCCGCCTCGACCACCGCGCGCGACGGCTTGCCATCCAGGTTCACCACAAGGCCCACCCCGCAGGACGAATGCTCTTCGCTTTCGTGATAAAGGCCGTTCTCAGCCATCCACTTGCGCTTGGCCTCTTCGGCGGCGGCCCAGTTGGTGTCGAATTGGGTCATGTCAGGACTCCTGTCAGCGGGGCCGCCACGGCGGCAGTGGTTTTGTATTCCAAGGAAAGAAGGGCCGCGCCCGACCCTGGGAGGGCGTTTGCAGCAATCGGCATAGATATTGTCCGCGTCGTGCGAAAACCAGAAGTCCGGCGCATGACGGCAAAGATGCGCCCTCCCGGGGGGAGGGTCGGGCGCGGCCCAGCGTGCCGCCGGGCGATACGGTTCAAGCGAGGCGAAATCTCCGCCAGCGGCGTTTGTGTACCAGCCACCATCACTGATCCCCCTCCACAAAGAGGTTCTTCGCTTCATATTCCGCCCGCGTGGCGCGCTTGTGATCGCCCTTCAGCGCGACATAAGCCGGCGCCCGGTCGGTGTAGATCTCCGAAATCAGCGGAAACTCCTTCGCAGCAGGAAACAGCCCCGGCATCAGGTCGTAATCCGCGCCCTCGCCCGTCGTATCCCGCATCCACAAATGGCTCCCGCAGACCGAACAGAACGCCCGGTCGGCAAAGCCCGAGCTTTGGTGCCGCTTCACCGGCCCGGTCACCGTCACGGCCTCCGGCTTGGCGCTGAAACAGGTGAAAACACCGCCGCTCCAACGCTGGCACATCCCGCAATGGCACGCCCCCACGGCGGCCATGTATTCCCCATCGATGGCAATCTCGACGGCGCCGCAGACGCAGCGCCCGGCCAGCCTGCCGCGGGTCATATACTGCTCGATCATGCCCCGCCCTCCGGCGTGATACCCATGGCAGCCAGCAACTCCGCCTCGGTCAGCCGCTTGGTCGCTTCGGCAAAGTGATACCCCGCGGGCTGGCGATCGACATAAACCTCGAGCTTCAGCGTCCCACCGGCCGCGTTGTCAAACAGCCCCGCCGCCACCTGCATCTGGCTATGCATCGGCCCCTCTGCGGTGATCCGGTACCAGAGCGGTGATCCGCATTCCGGGCAGAAGGCACGCTCGGCCCAATCCGAGGTGGTGATCGTCTTGGCCGGGCCTTCTACCGTCACCGACCCGGGCCGCGCCTCGATTGCCATAAACGCGCTCGATGACCAGCGCCGGCACATGTCGCAATGGCACACGGACAGGCTCGGCCGCGCCGGTTCGGCCGTGACCGTCACCGCACCGCAAAGGCATTGTCCCGTGACTTTGCTCATGCCGTACCTCCCTACCGGGTCAGCCATTCTGACCCTTAACCAGTGTTACCGGCGCCGCGACGCCCCATTGTGCATCCATGCACAGAAATTTCAGCAATCTGTCCCATTCTCGGGGTATTCAGGACGTATTGCTGTTTGACCCTTTGTTTCCGGCCGTTTCAGCGCCCGGTAATCCGTACCGAAATCGCACAAAACAGGACGTATTGCTGCGTGATCTTGCGTGACCCCTCACTCAGCGGCCACAGCGCCCGCCCCGTTAAGACGGTTCAGAACCGCCTCCGCACAGTCGCGCCCGTCACGAATGGCCCAGACCACCAGGCTCGCGCCGCGCACGATGTCACCCACCGCATAAACCCCCGGCATCGCGGTCTCCCCGGTGGTGAATTCCGCCTTGACGGTGCCCCAGCGCGTCACCTGCAGATCAGGCTGACCCCAGAGCGTCGGCAGGTCCTCTGGCTCAAAGCCCAAGGCCTTGATCACCAGGTCGGCGTCTTCAACGTAATCCGCCCCTTCGATCACCTCGGGCGCCTGCCGCCCGGTCGCATCTGGCAAGCCCAGGCGCATCTTTTGCACCATCACGCCGGTCACGGTGTCACCTTCGCTGGTAAAGCCCTTGGGCGCGGTAAGCCATTCGAATATCACACCTTCTTCCTCGGCATTCTGCACTTCGCGCTGGCTGCCCGGCATGTTGGCGCGATCTCGACGGTAGAGGCATTTGACGCTCTCGGCGCCCTGCCGGATCGCCGTGCGCACACAGTCCATCGCGGTGTCACCACCGCCGATCACCACAACGCGCTTGCCTGTGGCATCGAGCTCACCACTGTCAAACTCCGGCACCGCGTCGCCAAAGCTCTTACGGTTGCTGGCGGTCAGATAGTCGATCGCCCGCACGATTCCGTCCGACCCGCTGCCCGGCCCACCCAGGTCGCGCGACTTGTAGACACCGGTGGCGATGATCACCGCCTCATGCTGAGCACGGATCTCTTCAAAGCTCAGATCCTCACCCACATTGCAGTTCAGCACAAAATGCACACCACCCTTTTCCAGCTGCTCGTTCCGGCGCATAACCACCGGTTTTTCCAGCTTGAATCCAGGGATGCCATAGGTCAGCAAACCGCCCGCGCGGTCATAGCGGTCATAGATCGTGACCTGCACACCGGCCCGCCGCAGCACGTCCGCCGCCGCAAGCCCGCCGGGGCCTGCGCCGATGATCCCGACGCTCTCGGTCCGCTCCTGCGAAGGCGCAATCGGCTGCACCCAGCCTTCCTCCCACGCGGTGTCGGTGATGTATTTCTCCACCGCGCCGATGGTCACGGTGCCGTGCCCGGATTGCTCGATCACGCAGTTGCCTTCGCACAGCCGGTCCTGCGGGCAAATCCGGCCACAAATCTCAGGGAAAGTGTTGGTCGCCTGGCTGACCTCATAGGCCTCACGCAGCCGCCCTTCGGCGGTCAGCCGCAGCCAATCGGGGATGTTGTTGTGCAGCGGGCAATGGCTCTGGCAATAGGGCACCCCACACTGGCTGCAGCGCGCCGACTGCTCCTTGGCCTTGGCATCAGCGTACTCTGCGTAAATCTCATCGAAATCCTCACGCCGCACAGTCGCATCACGCTTTTCCGGAGTCTCACGCTCGATCTTAACGAATTTTAACATCGGCTGCTTGGCCATGAAGGTCATCTCCGCAAAAGGGGCAGTGGTCGCAGTTCTTTACGCAAAGTGAAAACGGAATAAAAGTCATAATTATTGACCTTTAATATGATATTTTGTGATCCGAGGCAGAAAATTACGCTGCGGCACAGCATTATTGGGTAACAAATCGGACCTAAATGAACGCTTCCCCTTGAAAAGCATGTGTTTATACACAAAGACAGCCGATATCACCCGGACCCGCTTATGACGCTGACCCACCTGCTGATCCTTGCGCTTATCCAGGGCATCACGGAATTCCTGCCGATCTCGTCCTCGGGGCACCTGATCCTGCTGCCGAATCTCACCGGCATGGAGGATCAGGGACAGGCGCTGGACGTCGCTGTCCACGTGGGCACGCTCGCCGCTGTGGTGCTCTATTTCTGGGCCGACGTGAAGATCGCCCTCGCGGGCACCACCCGCCTCATGCGCGGCAAGGTCGACACCCAAGGCGCGTTCCTCGCGCTTTGCCTCGGCATCGCGACGATCCCGGTGATCCTCTTTGGCCTTGCGCTCAAACTCACCGGCTGGGACGAAGCATTGCGCTCCACCGCCGTCATCGGCTGGACCATGCTGATCTTTGGCCTCGTGCTCTACTGGGCCGACCGCACCGGCGCGCAGGAAAAAACCGCCGCCCGCTGGTCTCTCAAAGACGCGCTGATCATGGGGCTGTGGCAAGCCATCGCGCTGATCCCCGGCACCTCACGCTCCGGCATCACCATCACCGCCGCGAGGCAACTCGGTTACGCGCGCCACGACGCCGCCAAGCTGGCGATGCTGATGTCGATCCCGACGATCTTCGCCTCCGGCGCCCTGCTCAGCGTCGAGGTCATCGCCGAAGCCGACACCCAGATCGCCCGCGACGCCACGATCGCCGCGGTCATGGCCTTTGCCGCCGCGCTCGCCGCCCTCTCGCTGATGATGCGCCTCTTGCGCAACGTCAGCTTCACCCCCTACGTGATCTACCGCTGCATCCTGGGCGTCATCCTGCTGATCATTGCCTATAGCTGACGCCCGCCAAAGGCACATCAGCAAAAACAAAGCGTTGCGCCGCCCTCCCGCAGAATAAAAGCGTGCGGAAGCACTCCTTTTAACAGCGTTACGCTCGGTGATAGGGGCTCCCGGCGAGGATGGAACAAGCGCGATAGAGCTGCTCTGCCAACATCACCCGCACCAGCATATGCGGCCAGACCATCGCGCCAAACGACAGCGCCATATCCGCCTCGGCGCGCAAGCCCGGGTCAACACCATCCGCCCCACCGATGACAAACGCCAGGTCGCCAAGCCCATCATCCCGCCACCGCGCCAGCGTCCGCGCAAAATCGGGCGAGGTCATCTGGCGTCCGCGTTCATCCAGCACGCAGAGCTTGGCCCCACCAGGAATCGCCCGGCGCAGCAACACAGCCTCCGCCGCCATGCCTCCGCCCTTGCGGTCCTCGACCTCATGCACCTCGACCGGACCAAGGCCCAGGCCCCGGCCCGTTCGCTCACATCGGGTCAGATAGTCGTCGATCAGATCGCGTTCCGGCCCCGCCCGCAGGCGGCCGACAACGCAAAGATGCAGGCGCATTCAGGTCGCTGCGGCCTCAGCCTCGGCACCAACCGGCAGCCACATCTTTTCCAGCTGATAGAACTCCCGGACCTCGGGGCGGAAGACGTGTACAACCACGTCGCCGGCATCGATCAAAACCCAGTCGCCGGTTTCCTTGCCTTCCATCTTGGCCAGCACGTCATGCTCTTGCTTGAGCATATCGGCGAGCTTTTCGGAAAGCGCCGTCACCTGGCGCGACGACCGGCCCGAGCAGATTATCATGTGGTCACACACGGATGACTTGCCGCGCAGATCGATCTGCACAACATCCTGGGCCTTGTTGTCTGAGAGGGTTTCCAGAATGGCGGCCAGCAGCGCATCACCATTCGCGGGAGTTTGGGACGTCGTCATGGGGCGTCCCCGGTCTGTGGCCTCGGCCACATGAGCTGTCGTTGACAGGACATTGTCCTCCTTTTTCAAACGCGCCGTTGCATCCCAGGCGCTGGGATAGATCAAAGATAGCACCCGTCCTGCGAAATCTCAATCTCTGGCTTGGGGCGGGCAGGGCATCAGGCCAACCCCCGCCTCCTTGCGCAGCCTTTCCTTGAACCGGCGGACCGGCACCGGACGCAGCAAGGGCCGCGCCGGGCCGCCTGGCGCCATGACCAGATCGACGGAAAACCGCGCCTGCGGAGCGGGGCCATTTCCGGTGGTGCAGGGCTGCACGTCGATCCCCAGCGAGCCCATCGTGCCATCGGGATCGGCCTCTTCCCAGGCATTGATGCGGCTCTGCAGCGCGCGCAAAACCGGCACATCCACCTCGGCCACACGCAGCACCGTTGCGTCGCCGTCGCGCACTTGCGCCAGGGTAAACCGGCCATCCGCCACCTCCTCTCCACGTGTGGCTGACAGCGTCAAAACCGCCGCCCCGGGGGCCAGTGCGAGACCGTCAGGAAGGTTGGCGCGCAGCTCGAACACCGCCGGGTCGGCTGTCAGCGGAGACGTGGACGCGAGGCGCGCAACGGTCACCGGATCGATCACCGCGCAGGCGGACAGGGCGAGGGGGAACAGAAAGACTGCGGGCTTCATGAGAATCTCCTTGTGGAATCATTTTTTATTGTTTTATATTAAATTTTATAAACACAACAAGAGGTTTTCCGATGCACCCATTGCCCCCATCCACCCGCACTTGGGCCCACCGTCTGCGCCTGCTGTCGTTTGCCGCCATGGCGCTGGTCGTCGCGGCCGGCGTCTATGCGACGCTGGATCCCACCGGATTGATCACCTCCCGCGCCGCGGCGCTCAACATCGACACTGGCCCTTGGGACACCGGCGCCCTAACGCGCATTCTGATGGTCACCGGTCTCTGGATCGGCACAGCGCTCACCTTGGTCCTACTCTGGCAGCTTGCGCGTCTCTTCGAGCACTATGCCGCCGATGCCGCCCTGACTTTCGAGGCCGCGCGCACGATCCGGCGCATTGGCCTCTTGCTCTTTGCTCTGGCGGGTTTCGGCATTCTGGGCCGAACGCTCGCCGGTTTGGCAATCACGCTCAACGCCCCGGATGGCAGCCGCGTGCTGGCCATCGGGCTTTCCTCCTCGGATGTGGGTTTAGCCCTCGCCGGCGGGTTGATGGCGCTCATCGGGGCGGTGATGCAACAGGCCGTCGCGGTGGCGCGCGAAAACGAAGGGTTTGTCTGATGCAGATCGTCGTCCGGCTCGACGTGATGCTGGCCCGGCGCAAGATGCGCTCGCGCGAGCTGGCCGAGCATGTCGGCATCACCGAGCAGAACATCTCGCTTCTGAAATCCGGCAAGGTCAAAGGCATCCGGTTTGAGACGCTGGCCCGGATTTGCGCCGCTTTGGACTGCCAGCCGGGGGACCTGCTTGAGGCCGTTGGCGACGCCGACGTCTAGGCGCCGTAGGGCACCCAGACCGTCTTGACCTCGGTCGCGGCCTCAAGGAACGCGCGGCCTTCACCCTCAGCCCCCATCCAGTCGCGCGCCTTGCCGTCATTGACCAAAGTACGCTTCAGATTGCCCGCCGCGCCGCGTTCGATTTGCGCCGACAGGTCCGCGCCGCTGAACGACCAGACGGCCTCCACATCCATGTGTTCGGCCAGGGTCGGGGCAAGCTCGGCATGCGACCCGGTCAGGATGTTCACCACGCCGCCGGGCACGTCCGAGGTTTCCAGCACCTGGTAGAAATCGGTCGCCACCAGCGGGAAGGGCTCCGAGGCGACCAGCACCACGCGGTTGCCCATCGCAATCGCCGGCGCCATCAGCGACACGAGGCCCAAGAGGGGAAGCTCATCCGGGCAGAACCCACCGATCACGCCGCACGCCTCGCGCATCGCCAAAGCCACACCGCGCATCGGCACCGACCGCACCTGCCCGTCGAACTTGTCGGCCCAGGCGGCATAGGTGAAGAGCCGGGCCACCGCTGCGTCGACCTCCTTCGCGCCGCTGCGCCCGCCGGTCAGGCGGTTGATGGCACTGGCGAATTCCGCCTCCCGCGCGGCGAGGTTTTCGGCGATGTAATAGAGCACCTGCGCCCGGTTATGCGCCGTCGCCGCGGTCCAGCCGCTGGCGGCGCGCGCGACCTCCACCGCATTGCGCACATCCTTGCGGTTGGCCAGCGGCGCCTGTCCGATCAGCTTGCCGCGCTTGTCATAGACGTTTCGGGCATAGCCGCCATCGGGCCGCGCCTGCTTGCCGCCAATATAGAGCTTGGCGGTCCGGTCCACCGCCTGCGGTTCGGCATCCGCGCCGGCAAACGCCGCCACGGGTTTCAACGGTTTTGCGCTGCCCACGGCCCGGGTATAGGCCATCAGCCCCTCCCACCCGCCTTCGCGGCCAAAGCCGGACTCGCGCACGCCGCCGAACCCGGCGGCAGCGTCGAACATGTTGGTGCCGTTGACCCAGACCACCCCCGCCGCCAGCTTGGGCGCGATGTCCAAAGCGACGTTGATATTCTCCGACCAGACCGACGCGGCAAGGCCGTACCGCGTGTTGTTGGCCAGCTGCACCACCTCGGCCGGGGTGCGAAAGGTGCTGCCGACCAGCACCGGGCCAAAAATCTCTTCCTGCATCAGGTGTGAGGCGGGCGACAGACCCGTGATCAAGGTCGGCGGATAAAAACACCCCTGAGGCAAAGCACATTGCGCCTGATACAGCGTGCCCTCGTCATTGCCCTCGACCAGCGCGCGGATGCGCCCCAGCTGTTCGTCCGACACGATGGCGCCGACATCGATGCTCTTGTCCAACGGATCGCCAATGCGCAGCTTGTCCATCCGGGCGCGCAGCTTGGCATAAAACGCCTCGGCCACGCCTTCCTGCACCAGAAGGCGCGACCCGGCGCAGCAGACCTGCCCGCCATTGAACCAGATCGCGTCGACCAGCCCCTCGACGGCGCTGTCGAGATCCGCATCCTCGAACACGATATACGGGCTCTTGCCCCCCAGCTCGAGTGTCAGCGCCTTGCCGCTGCCCGCCGTCGCCTGCCGGATCTTGCGCCCTACCTCGGTCGAGCCGGTGAAGGCGACCTTTTCGACCTCCGCCGCGACCACCATCGCGCCGACCTCACCATCGCCGGTGACGATGTTGACCACGCCTTTCGGCAGCCCAGCCTGGCGGCAGATATCAGCAAAACAGAGCGCCGTAAGCGAGGTCCACTCGGCGGGCTTCAACACCACGGTGTTGCCCATCGCCAGCGCCGGCGCGACCTTCCAGGACAGCATCAGAAGCGGGAAGTTCCACGGGATCACCTGGCCG
>JASJCC010000109.1 GCA_030066175.1 Paracoccaceae bacterium
CGAAGATGACATCTGGGCGGTGCTGCACGCCGAAAATATCCGCCGTGGCGGGGAGTGGATCGAAACCCGCCTGCTGGCCTCGGGGCCGCGCAGCAACCCGTGGTTCCAGGAATGCGGCCCGCGGGTGACCCGCCAGAACGAGATCATCAGCTTCGACACCGATCTGGTGGGGTGCTACGGCATCTGCGTCGACATCTCGCGCAGCTGGTGGATCGGCGACCGCAAACCGCGGCCCGACATGATCTATGCCATGCAGCATGGCGTCGAACACATCCAGACCAACATGCAAATGCTGCGCCCCGGCGTGACGATCCCGGAACTGACCGCCGGCACCCATGTGCTGGATGACAAGTACCAGGCGCAGAAATACGGCTGCCTGATGCACGGGGTGGGCCTCTGTGATGAATGGCCGCTTGTGGCTTATCCCGACAAGGCCGTCGCGGGCGCCTATGACTACGCTCTGGAGCCGGGCATGACTTTGTGTGTCGAGGCCCTGGTGGGTGAGGTTGGCGGAGATTTCTCGATCAAGCTGGAGGATCAGGTGCTGATCACCGAAGACGGTTTTGAGAACCTGACGCAATATCCGTTTGATGTGGCGTTAATGGGTGGCTGAGATGCATTGGGGGCTCTGCCCCCGTCCTCGTGTCGAGGACTCCCCCGAGGTATTTTTGAACCAGAGAAGCAGGGGACGGGGCTATTTGGTCCGCCGGTCTAGCATGGTGCGCGCGGCGGCGCGCAAGCGCAGGACCGAGTTGGCTTGGGTGTAGTCTTCGAGCTGGGTGAGCGGCACCCAGGCCAGCGCGTTTGATTCCGCCGAGGCGGCGATCTCTCCGACCTCGGCGAAAGCGAGGTAGCGGATGTCGTAATGCAGATGTGCAGGCTCACGCGCGTTGGCCGGGATTTCGTGGATGTCCACGTCGAGCACTTGGTCCGGGATCAGGCGGATGCGCGAAAGACCGGATTCCTCGTAGGCTTCTTTCAAAGCAACGAAGGGCACATCGGTGACCCCGTCGCAATGCCCACCGGGTTGCAGCCAGCGATCTAGCTTGACGTGGTGGGTGAGCAGTGCCGCAGAAGTATCTGGAGATAAGAGGAAAACCGATCCCGTCACATGCCCGCCGATATGTGGATCGCGTGAGAAGGCGGCTTGTCCTGTGCGCTCTACAAAAGCTGCCACCCGTGCCCAGGCTTTGCGGGCGCGTGTATCCTGTGGGGCGAACGTGCCGATCCCCTCAATCCACATCCAGATGCACCCGCGCCAGAACACCTGCGTGGTCGGACCCCAAGAGTGGCCGCGGCTCGGACGTGCCCCCGCCGGGGGCAAAGACCTGATCGATCGGCAAAGGCACACCCCTTTTCACCAGCGTCGCGCGCAAGGCCCCGGCCCGTGCGCCCTCCACCGTCGCGGTCAGCCGCCGCACGTCATAGCCCCAGGGCACCATGTTGAAATCCCCGCCCAGGATCACCGGCTCCGGCAGCGCAGCCAACTGCGGCAGCAGCTGCTCAACCTGCGGCCGCTGACCGTACGGATAGGGCCAATGCAGATGCAGCGAGATCACCCAGACCGCTTGCCCCTGCAGCGTTACCCGGGCGCCCACGGCCCCCAGCCCTTCCGCGCAGAACGGTGGCTCCAGCAACGGCGCGCGCGACAGCACCGCAATCCCAGCCCAACTGGTGAAGGGGCATTGCACCTGATGCGGATAGCTGTCGCGCAGCGCCTCCAAGAGGCCGGCATTGCTGGCCGAGACCTCTTGCAAAGTCACCACATCGGCGCCGCTGGCCCGGATATCGGCGGCCAAATCCTGCCAAGAAACGTTCTTGAACAGCAGGTTCTTTTGGTAGACCGTCACCGGGCCCGGCGCACCTCCACCGTCGAATTTCAAAAAAACAATCGCCGCCATCGCCACCAGCGCCGGCGCCACCAAACCCCAACGCCAAAACGCCCGCCACGGCGCCCAGATCACCACCAGCGCTAAGCCCGCTGCGATGGGCAGGCGAAACACCGCAAGGCTGTCCCCCAAGGGATGCAAAACCCCGGCATAGCTGCCCAGAAGCAGCGCCCCCAGGATCCCCGCCGCCAAATTCACCAGACCTGTCATCACTCTCACCTTGCCGTGACGCCGCTGACACAGAACTTGCAGGCCAGGGTGCAACCGCCCACTCTTTAGGCCCGAACAGCAGTGAAAGGCCAGACCATGCCCACCGAGCGCTTTACCTTTGACGGCCATGCCGGCCACGCCCTGGCGGCGCGTCTTGATATGCCCGAAGGCCCGCATCTGGCCACCGCGCTCTTTGCGCATTGTTTTACCTGCGGCAAGGACATTGCGGCAGCGCGGCGGATTGCCGGGCGGCTTGCGGCGATGGGGATTGCAGTGCTGCGGTTTGACTTCACTGGGCTGGGCCACAGCAAAGGTGAGTTCTGCAACACCACCTTCAATTCCAACGCCGAGGATCTGCGGCTGGCGGCCCAGGCGCTCGAGGCGCGCGGTATGGCGCCGAGTCTGCTGATTGGCCATTCGCTGGGGGGTGCGGCGGTGCTGCGGGCCGCGCCTGACATCGCATCGGTCAAGGCGGTGGTGACCTTGGGCGCGCCCTTTGACCCGGGCCATGTGACACATAATTTCGGCGACAGCCTGGACGTCATCCGCGAAAAAGGCAGCGCTGAGGTCGATCTGGGCGGGCGTCCCTTTACGCTCTCCCGCGACTTTGTCGAGGATGTGGAGGCGGCCGAGCTTGCGCCGATCATCGCCAAGCTGAAAAAGGCGCTGCTGGTCATGCATGCGCCGCGCGACGCGGTGGTCGATGTCTCAAACGCGACGCAGATCTTTATTGCCGCCAAACACCCCAAAAGCTTTGTCACGCTGGACGATGCCGATCACCTGATTTCCTCAGCAAAGGATGCGGAATATGCCGCAGAGGTGATCGCCGCCTGGGCCACCCGCTATCTCGACCTCGCGCCGCCTGCCCCGCCCCCCGGCGCGCCCGAAGGTATCGTACGGGTGTTCGAGGCCGACTCGGCCGGCTTTCTGCAGGACGTCATGGCCGGGCCGATGCATCACCTTTTGGCGGATGAGCCCAAGGCCTATGGCGGCACCAATCGTGGGCCAACGCCTTACGGCCTTGTGGCCGCTGGTCTGGGGGCCTGCACGTCGATGACGATCCGGATGTATGCGCGGCGCAAAGGATGGCCGCTGGCGTCGGTGTCGGTCGATGTGAAACATGACAAGGTACATGCGCAGGACGCGGACACCGCAACCGAGACGCGGATTGACCGCTTTCACCGCCAGATCACTCTACGCGGCGATCTCGACGCCGAGCAACGCGCCCGCCTCCTGGAAATCGCCGACCGCTGCCCGGTGCACCGGACGCTGGAACACGGGGCGGAGATCGAAACCGAGCTGGTCTCCTAACCAATCGCGCATTAGCCAAAGGCGCAACTTTGCGACTGAAAGACCGCGTCCCCTTCTTCTCTGGTTTAAAAATACCTCGGGGGGGCGCCGTAGGCGCGGGGGCAGAGCCCCCTAAACCGTTGTGACGATAACGCCTAAGGTCAACTGCTACTGCGCCATCGCCGCCTGCAAAGCCGGCAGGAAGCGCTGTTCATAATCACTTCCCACCAGCGGCCCGGCAAAGCGGAAGAGCACCGTGCCGTCCCCCCCGACGATAAACGTCTCGGGCGGCGCGGTGACCCCCCATTCGATCGCCGTGCGCCCCTGCGGATCAAAGGGAACGGCGATGAACGGGTTGTCATCGTCACGCAGGTATTTCGTCGCCGTGCCCTGCTGATCCTTGAAGTTCACCCCGACGATGCGCATGCCATCCGCCTGCATCTGCAAAAGCTTGGGGTGTTCGGCGCGGCAGGGCGGGCACCAGCTGGCCCAGAAGTTGACCAGCGTCAGCTCACCTGAACGCAACATCTCGGGCGTGACAGGCTCATAGCCCGGCAGCGCCTGATCAGTGATCGGCGGCGCCGGTTGCCCGACGCGGGTCGAGGGCAGGCCCTGCGGATCCTCGCGGAACATGCCGACATAGGCCATGACCGCAAAACCGGCGAAGATCAGCGGCGGCAGGAACATCAGCGGTGAGACCTTAGCCATCGCTGCGCCCCTTGCCTTCGACCCGCTCAAGCTCGGCGCGGACCTTGCGGGCCCGGCGGATGCTGACCACCACCAAAAGCACAATCAGCGTCAGCGAGACCGCGTAAGAGCCCAGCACAACGTCGGCATATTTCCCCAGATCGGGCATCATGCCATCCGCTCCCGCGCCATCAGCGCCCTTGTGCGGCGGGCGCGAATCTCGGTCTGGGTGCGCAGGAAGACCAGCGCGATGAACAAGAGCACAAAGCCCGCGATGCAGACCAAGAGCGGGAAATAGAACACGTCAGCAACGTTTTCCTCTTTGTCGAGGCTGAGCGACGCGCCCTGATGCAGGCCCTGGTTCCAGAAGTTCACGGCATAGCGGCTGAGCAATGCAAAGACCGACCCGACGAGACAGAGGATCGAGGTGAGATCGGCCGCGGTGTCGTCATTCTCGATCGCCTCCCACAACGCCATGTAGCCGAGATAGAACAGGAACAGGATCAGGAACGAGGTCAGCCGCGGATCCCAGGCCCACCAGGTGCCCCACATCGGCTGGCCCCACAGCGCGCCAGTGGCCAGCGCAATCACGGTCATCACCGCCCCCACCGGGGCGGCGGCGCGGGCGGCCAGGGCGCTCACGTGGTGGCGGCGGACAATCCAGATCAGCGACGCCACCAGCATCATCAGCCAGGCATTGATCGCCATCAGTGCCGAGGGCACGTGCAGGTAGATGATCTTTACGGTCGAGCCTTGCCGGAAGTCATCCGGGGTAAAGAAAAACCCCCAGATCAGACCAATCACCAGTGAGGCGACGGCCAGCACGGAAATCCACGGCAGGACCTTGTCGGTCGTGCGGATGAACTTGACTGGATTGGCGTATTCCCAAAGCGACATGACGCGTATTTATCCCTGGTTTCGCCCGTTTACACATCAAATATCGGTCAGGTGCAATATGACCAAAAGCGCGCGGTGTGGCCCCTAGCGCAGGTTGATCCGCAGCACCGCGGCCGAGGCAAAGGGCAAGAGCGCGATGACCCCAAAACTGATCCCCGCCAGCAACAGAAGCGGGGTTTGCACCGTTAGCCCTTCGGCGCCGCGGCGGGCGACTTCGGCGCCGAAGATCAGCGTGGGGACGTAGAGCGGCAGGACCAAGAGCGACATCAACAACCCGCCGCGTTTTAACCCTACGGTGAGCGCCGCGCCAAAGGTGCCGATCACAGACAAAGCCGGCGTGCCAAGGGCCAGGCTGACCAGCACCCAGAGATAGCCATCGGGCGGCAGGCTCAGCAGCACGCCCAGCACCGGCGCGGCCAGCACCAGCGGCAGGCCAGTGGTGATCCAATGCGCCAGCGCCTTGATGCTGACAATGCCTTCCATTGGCAGTGGCGCGGTGGCGAGCAGATCCAAGGATCCGTCCTCCCAATCGAGCGCCAGAATGCGGTCGAGCGACAAAAGGCAGGCCAGCAATGCCCCGATCCACAAGATCCCCGGCGCAATCTGCGTCAGAAGCCCGGTCTCCGGCCCGACCCCAAAGGGCACCAGCACGGTGACAATCAGGAAAAACGCGAGCCCTAGGCCAAAGCCCCCTCCGGCCCTTATCGCCAGCCGCAAATCCCGTGTCAGAAGCGCAATCACCAGAACGCCTCGTCTTGGGCAGCGACGCGTGGTTTGGCGCGAAAGGGGGTGACGTCCAGCACGTCGGCCTCGGCCAGACCCAGATCGATATGGGTGGCCATCAGCGCCGATCCACCGGCTTCCAGATGGGTGTGCACCGCGTCGGCAAATAGCTGTACCGAGGCGGTGTCCAGCGACACGGTGGGTTCATCCAGCACCCAAAGCGGCCGGCCCGTCACCATCAGCCGCGCCAAGCCTAGCCGGCGTTTCTGCCCGGCGCTGAGCATCCCAGCCAAACGGTCGGTCAAACCCTCAAGGTCAAACGCCCGCAGCGCCGGGGTGATGTCGTCGACACCAAAGACCTGCGCCCAGAAATGCAAGTTCTCGGTAACGCTTAACATCGCCTTCAGCCCATCGGAATGCGCGGCATAGGCCACCCGCTCCCCCGCCCCAGTGATCTGCCCTGCCAGAGGCGGCTGCAGGCCCGCAATGGTGCGCAAAAGCGTCGTCTTGCCTGATCCGTTGGGGCCGCGCAGCACAAGGGCCCGGCCGGAGGCCAGCGTGAATCCCACATCCTCCAGCACCGGCACACCACCGCGCGACACGGACAGGTTTTCAACGGTCAGTTCCATGTCGCAAGGCTTAGCCCAGCGCCTTCAGCGACGAAAGCGCCAAAAGCGCGCGGACTGCGCCGCGGGCAACCGCTCGGCCAAGGGCGAAATTTCTTTGAAAGAAATTTGCCAAGAATATTCGAAAAATTCTTGCGCGCTCAGACCGGAAGGACCGCGAGCGCGACCCGGCGTCCTTCGGACAGCAGCACGTTATAGGTGCGGCACGCTGCGGGGGAGTTCATCACCTCGACGCCCAACCCCGCTGCTTCGAGCGTGTTGCGCAAAGTCGCCGGCAGGTGCGTGGTTTCCGGACCCGTGCCGACAAACAACACATCGACCTCGTCTTTCAAGGCCAGCAGCGTCTCGCTGTCGTCAATGCCACCCCAGGTTTGTGTACCTTTGGCCGATACGCATAAAGGCCCATCTACCGCCTTCCCGCCGACGCGAAAAAAGCCCGGGCCATAGCCGTCAACCGGCACCGCATCGGTAAAGCTGATCTCATTCAGCCGCATGTTCCAACCCCTTGTCGTTCCCCGACACCCCCCGAGGCAATGCTGGATATAACCCGGTTGACGCGAAAGTCACCCCTTAGGCGTCGATATTGGCGTACTGGTTGCCTGTCGTGGAGTCCGGCTTGGACCAATCCCGCTTGACCCCCAGCCAAAGCAACATCGCGCTGGCCACAAAGATCGACGAGTAGGTCCCGATGATGACGCCCCAGATCATCGCGAACACAAACCCCCGGATCACGTCCCCACCCAGCACAAAGAGCGCAATCAGCGCCAAGAGCGTGGTGACCGAGGTCATAAAGGTCCGGCTGAGGGTTTCATTGATCGAGATGTTCAGAACCTCCTTGAGGTCCTTTTTCTTGTACTTGATCAGGTTCTCGCGCACCCGGTCGAACACCACCACCGTGTCATTCAGCGAATAGCCGACGATGGTCAGCAGAGCAGCGATAATCGCCAGGTCGAACTTGATCTGCAGCTCGGAAAAGATCCCGATGGTCAAGAGCACGTCATGCACCAGGGCGACCACCGCGCCCAAGGCAAACTGCCATTCAAACCGTAGCCAGATATAGACCAGCACCGCTCCGATCGCGAGCAGCACCGCGATGGCCGCGGTCTGGATCAGTTCACCCGAAACCTTTGGCCCGACGGATTCCACCGAGACAAACTTGATGTCCGGGGCCACTTGCTGCAGCGCGCCAAAGGCCGCTTCGACCACGGCGGTCGACACCGCCTCTTCGCCCTCTTGCGCCTGGATGCGGATCATCGCGACGTTCTGATCGGGGCCGAACGTCGGGTCGAAGACCTCGGAAATCGTCGTGTCGCCCAGCTCCAACGCCGCCAGCGCATCGCGATAAGCACCCACATCCACCGGCTGTGCGGTTTCGGTCCGGATCGTTGTGCCACCACGGAAGTCGATGCCGAAATTCAGCCCCTGCAAGATGAAGGACACAAAGGCCACCACCATCATCAGCGCCGAAATGCCCAACCAAAGCTTTGATCGGGAGAAGAAATCCCAGTTGGTTTGCTGCGGTACCAGTCTCAGGCGCATGGCTCAGACCTCGATCGTCTTGGGGCGACGGCGTTCGAACCACATCACGATCAAGAGCCGCGTGACAAAGATCGCGGTGAAGACCGATGTGAGAATGCCCAGACCCAGGGTGATGGCAAAGCCGCGCACGGGGCCGGAGCCCATGGTGAAGAGGATCACGGCGGTGATGAAGGTAGTGATATTGGCGTCGATAATGGCGCTTAGGGCTTTTTCGTAACCCAGCTCGATGGCGCGGGCCGGGCCCTTGGCGGTTCGCAGCTCTTCGCGAATACGCTCGAAAATCAGCACGTTGGCGTCCACCGCCATACCCACCGTCAGCACGATCCCGGCAATCCCGGGCAGCGTCAGCGTCGCCCCGATCAGGCTGAGAAGGCCAAAGATCAGCCCGATATTGATGATCAGCGCTGTGTTGGCAAAGAGGCCAAAGAGCCCATAGCTCAGCCCCATAAAGACCAGCACTGCGGCAAAGGCGACCACGGTCGCCACCTTGCCCGCATCAATACTGTCCTGGCCCAGTTCCGGTCCGATGGTGCGTTCTTCGAGGAACTCGAGCCCCGCTGGCAAGGCGCCGGCGCGCAAGAGCACGGCGAGGTTGGTGGATTCCTCGACGGTGAAATTGCCGGTGATGATGCCCGACCCACCGGGAATGTGGCTCTGGATCACCGGGGCACTGATCACCTCGTCATCGAGGACGATGGCAAACGGGCTGCCGATGTTGTCGGCGGTATAGTCGCCGAATTTCCGCGCGCCGGTCGGGTTGAAGCGGAAATTGACCGCCGGGCGGCCGTTCTGGTCAAAGGAGGGCTGTGCATCGACCAGCTCTTCGCCGGTCACAACGGCGGCCTGTTCCAGCGTGTAGAACACGCCCTCTTCGTCGAGCGAGGGCAAGATCTCATTGCCGACCCCGGGCGGATCATTGGGGTTGCTGCCACGCCCGACAACGGGCTGAAAGGTCAGCTGAGCGGTGGTGCCGATGATCTCTTTCAGCTCGGCGGCCGAGCCGATGCCGGGCACCTGGATCAGGATCCGTTCGCTGCCCTGACGCTGGATCGTCGGTTCACGCGTGCCGACCTCGTCGATGCGGCGGCGAATAATTTCAAGGCTTTGCTGCATGGTGCGTTCATCGGTGGCCACACGTTCGGCCTCCGACAGGGTCACCACGATCTCGTCACCATCGCTGCTCACATCCAGATCGGTGGCCCCCGCCCCCGTCAACGTCACCACGGGGCGCGCTAGACCACGCACCAGTTCCAAAGCACGGGCCATGCCGTCGGCATTCCCGATGCGCACGCGCAGCTCCATCGGCCCCGAGGGCTGCAAGCGGATGGTGCCGACGGTGGCGCGTTCGGGGCGCAGCACGTCGCGCACATCGGGCCACAAAGCCTCAAGCCGTGAGGCGTAGACATCCTCGACCTGCACCTCGGCCAAGAGGTGCGCGCCGCCGCGCAGATCGAGGCCCAGGTTCACCAGCCCCGATGGCAAGAACGTCGGCCAAGCCCCTGCGGCCGCTTGGTTTTCCGGCGTATTGGCGCCCAGCTCGATCGCCTGTTTGGCGTCATTCGCGCCCTCGACCCGCGTGTAGAACCCGTTGGGCAAGGCGAGCACCAGGCCCAGCGCCACCGTGGTCCAGATCAGCAGGCGTTTCCAAAGGTCGATCTGCAACATGAGGGCGCGCTTTCAGCTGGGGTCAGGAATTGGCCGGTTCGGTCTTGGAGACCACCTGAGCGATCGTCGACTGCACCACGCGCACCTTGACGCCATCCGCAATTTCGACATCCAACTCGTTGTTATCCTTGACTTTCACCACCTTGCCGATCAACCCGCCCTGGGTGATCACCTGGTCCCCGCGGCGCAGCGCCTCGACCATTTGCTGATGCTCTTTCATCTTTTTCTGCTGCGGACGGATCAGCAGGAAATACATGATCGCAAAGATCAGGATAAGCGGGATGAACTGGGCAATGGCACTGCCTTCCATGGGGATGCTCCTGTCAGAACGCGCGGGGCACCCCCGCAAATGATTGCGCGGAACCTATGCGCGGGGCCAAGGGGATGCAAGGGAGACCGAGGCAGCAATCCGTCCTATTTTTTCCGATTTCAGGACGTATTGCTCAACCACGTCGCCGGTTTGCGTTTACCGGATGGTAACGAGGGTTAATCGGCGTGTCAGCGATGATTGCCTGGGCCTCAAGACACGCCTAGGCTGTAGTGAAACTGATTGTTCAGAGTGCCCATGTCCGAAAAGAAAATACTTTCTCTCAAAACACGCGCTGCACCAATTGTGCACCAGCTGGTGAAAGCCAAGCATTGGTTGGGATTGGCGGAAACGCCTACTTGGTTTGTGGCTGTTGGTGCAGTGCTTTGGTTGCTGCTGTTTTTGTCGTTGTTTGCCGGGGTCGTTGGCACTGTCTGGAGTGCTGCGTTCCAGACCTTGCCGGACACCACCGAGGCATTCGGCGGCTGGCGCATGAACCTGATCGCGCTGGCTGGTATGACCGCCACGCTGGGCGTGGTTGTTGCGCTGCCAATCACGCTAAACCGGGTGCGGCTGACCCGCGAAGCAAACGAAACTGCAAAGGACAGCTTGTTCAACGCCCAGATCACTGAAGCAGCAGCAGACCTTTATGCACAGCGGCAAGTCACCATTGAGGATCCGGCTAACGGCGACCAGAAGATAAATGGCTGGGAGGATGACATTATCCGGCGCAACGCGGCCATCGACCGGCTTGAAGGTCTGGTCAAAGAACGGCAGTCAGAGGCGGAGCGCGTATCGCGTCTTTTGAGCGTCTATGTACGGGAATTGAGCGGGCAGGATCCGGCGGCGCCACATACTAACAATCCCACAACGCGGCTTCCTGACACTGGTGATCCTTTCCTTGTGCATACGCGAGATAGAGCCGTAGCAAATGCTCGCCAGGAGATTGTCTTTAGTAATATCGACCCAGAGCCGCATTCACTCGAGGCATTGAAAACCTGGGCTAAAGAGTTGAAACCAATCCGCTCCGACATGGAAAACGCCGTACAAGTACTCGGTCGGCTGACGGAAATCTTGGGTGTGGAACAGAGCCATCTTCAAATCGACTTGCTTGGCGCGAACCTTCAAGGCTTTGACCTACATCGCCTACGTTTCCCCGACGGCGTAAGACTCCACAAGGCAGAGATGCAGGGAGCCAACTTCAGCGAAGCTCGTATGAGAGAGGCTGACTTCAGCAAAGCGAAAATGCAAGGGGCGATCCTTAACGGGTCGCACGTAAGTCGCGCAAACTTCATAGGAGCGCAGATGCAGGGGGTCGACTTAGGCGGAGCACAAATGGAAAAGGCGGAATTCCAAGAGGCGCTGATGCAGGGGGTGAATTTTCTAGCTGCACAGATGCGTAAAACGGACTTCGGCGGAGCTCAGATGCGGGGGGCAAATCTGCTTACGGCAGAAATGCAGGGCGCGCGCTTCAGCCGTGCTCAACTGCAAGACGCAGATTTCACCGGAGCGCAATTGAAGGGGGCGCTTTTCCTGGCGGCGCAGGTGCGGGGCGCGAACTTTAGAACGGCAGCGTTGCAGGGGGCGGACTTCAGCGGAGCGCAGATGCAGAAGGCCGACCTCCGTGAAGCTCAAATGCAAGGGGCGAAACTCTTAAGGGCGCAGATGCAGGGGGCGAACCTCGGCGGAACGCAGTGGGATGAGGCGACAGACCTTCGGTACACTAATCTGAGGGGTTCCGCTCTGAGAAATAGCGATCAGACTTCCATAGCGCAATTGAAGCCATTCTGGGCGGACGTGTTTGCCGACGGCACGGTGCAGGTGCCCGAGGGCGAGCGGCCTGCGCATTGGGTGGCGGAAGAGTTGGAAGAGTCTCAGTTCAAAAAAGCTTGGCGCGCTTGGCAGCGGTCGATTGGGATGGATCCGAACGATCCGAAGTGACCCGTGGCGGGTTGTCGCAGGGGGGAGGTGGGCTATCTCCTCGCGCATCCCTGCTGCGAGGACGCCCTGATGTTGCGCCTGATCCTGGTCTTTCTCACACTCGCCCTGCCCGCGCAGGCCAATAATGCGGTGGGGCAGGTCAGTATTGCCGGGCCGCGGACGCTTGAGATTTGTTCGGGCACGCTGGTGGGCCCCGACACCGTGCTGACGGCGGCGCATTGTGTGGCGGACCCGCGGGATGGCTATGCCAAGCCGGTCGATCGCATGGTGTTTCTGGCCGGTTGGGATGGGCACAGCCATCCCGGTGCCTCGCGGATCAAGACGCTGCAGGTGCATCCCAAGGCCTTTGCCAATGGCAAGCTCGACCTGCAATACGACATCGCCCTGATCACCCTGAGCCGCCCGATGGATATCGACGTGATCCCGGTGGGCTCGGGCCCGGTGAGCGGGCCATATACGGTCAGCGGTTATGCCCGCTCAGCCCCGCATACGCTGAAGGCGGCGGCAGGGTGCAAGGGCCGGGTGCATGCCGGGCTGTGGCGGATCGGCTGCCCGGTGGAAAAGGGCCAGTCCGGTGGGCCGGTGCTCTATGGTGAGGGCGCGGCGCAGCGGATCGTGGCGGTGGTGGTCGCGACCCAGGGCGATCAATCATTGGCCGTTCCGGTCGACAATTGGCTGCGCCAGGCGCTAGCGCGCTGACCCCTCTCCTCTCCCGGTAGTGCTGCGTCCCCGCGCCCCTTTAGGCGGCGCGTGGAATAAGGCATAAGGACGGCGACTCAACGCTGTGCTGGGAGAGCAAGATGCACGACATCCGCGCCATCCGCGAAAACCCGTCTGCTTTCGACGCCGCATTGGCGCGGCGGGGGCTTGATGGCGCGTCGTCAGAGATCCTGTCGATCGATGAGGCGCGGCGGGCGGCGATCCATGCCGCAGAGACCGCGCAGGCCGAGCAGAACAAGGCGTCGAAGGCCGTGGGCGCGGCCAAAGCGCAGGGCGATGAAGCGGAGTTTGAGCGGCTGCGGGCCCTGGTCGGTGAGAAGAAGGCCGAGATGGGCGAGATGCAGGGCAAGGCGCGCGATCTCGATGCGCAGCTGACCGATCTGCTGATGGGCCTGCCCAACCTGCCGCATGACGACGTGCCGGTGGGCGAGGACGAAGACGACAATGTCGAGATCCACCGCTGGGGCACGCCACGCGTCTTCGATTTCCAGCCGAAAGAGCATTTTGAGCTGGAGGGCGTGAAGCCGGGGATGGATTTCGAGACGGCGGCCAAGCTGTCGGGCTCGCGCTTTGTGGTGATGTCAGGCGGCGTGGCGCGGCTGCACAGGGCGCTGGCGCAGTTCATGATCGACACCCATACCGAAGAAAACGGCCTGACCGAGACCTGGACCCCGGTGCTGGTGCGTGACGAGATGATGCTGGGCACTGGGCAATTGCCGAAATTCGGCGAAGACAGCTATCAGACCACCAATGGCTGGTGGCTGGTGCCCACGGCCGAAGTGACGCTGACCAATATCGTGCACGGGTCGACGGTGGACGAAGGCTATCTGCCGCGGCGCTACGTGGCGCATACCCAGTGTTTCCGCTCTGAAGCCGGGTCTGCCGGGCGGGACACTGCTGGCATGCTGCGCCAGCACCAGTTCGAGAAGGTCGAGATGGTGTCGGTCACTCATCCGGACAATTCCCGCGCCGAGCTCGACCGCATGACGGGTTGCGCGCAGGGCATCCTGGAAAAGCTGGGCCTGCCCTATCGGACCGTGGTGCTCTGCACCGGCGACATGGGGTTCGGCGCGCGGCGCACGCATGACATCGAGGTCTGGTTGCCCGGGCAGGACACCTATCGCGAGATCAGCTCCTGTTCCGTCTGCGGCGATTTCCAGGCGCGCCGGATGAATGCTCGGTTCAAACCCGCCGAGGGGGGTAAGCCCGAATTTCTGCATACGTTGAACGGGTCCGGCCTCGCGGTCGGGCGCTGCCTGATCGCGGTGCTGGAGAACGGGCAGCAGGCGGATGGGTCG